>JBBCAV010000064.1:0-9234 GCA_051382305.1 Bdellovibrionota bacterium FG-2 | reverse complement strand
CCTGCATGACTCAGCCCGAAACCGAAGCCTCGATTCAAAAAGATGTCGAAGAAGCGATTACGCTTGGCGTGACTTCAACCCCGACTTATTTCATCAACGGTCATAAAATTGAAGGTTCACTCCCTCTTCCGATTTGGGTGCGAATCGTTGAGCATTTGCTTCAAACTAATTCGAGTACAGCTTCGCCCTAATTTTGACCATGGTACTCATCGACAGTCATTGCCATCTGAACTATGATTACGGCGCAAAAACCGCCGCAGATCTCGTGCGCGAAGCGGGCCTGGCTGGGGTCGACACGCTCATGGCCATTGCGACAGATGTACCCACTCTTCCCCAAGTCGTCGCGGTTTCCGAGGCGTTTCCTAATGTGTTTCACTCAGCAGGAATTCATCCTCACGAGGCTGCCGCCGCAACCGATGAGCATCTCTTGGAGCTTGAGAAATTTGCCCGTCACCCTAAATGCAAGGCAGTAGGCGAAATCGGCTTGGATTTTTATTACAATCTTTCATCCCACGAAGTACAGATTCAGCGTTTTGAGCAGCAGCTCGAAGTGGCTCGTCAAGTGGGGCTCCCTGTCGTTATTCATTGTCGGGAGGCAGAAAAACAGCTGCTCTCGCAGATTCAGGCGTATTGTCGTGGGCTTTCGGCGGGCGCCGTGCCTGGCGTGATTCATTGTTTCACGGGCAGTATAGAATTTGGAAAAGCGTGTTTGGAGCTTGGATTTTATATTTCATTTTCAGGAATCTTGACCTTCAAGACCGCCGAAACTCTGCGCGAAGCCGCAAGAGCTTTCCCCTTGGATCGCCTGCTCGTGGAGACCGATGCGCCGTACCTTGCGCCCATGCCGTTTCGTGGAAAAAAATGCGAGCCTGCGATGGTGGTTTCAACCGCGCAGAAACTTGCCGAAACCAAAGGGGTGTCTTTTGAGGAAGTTTGCGCGGCTACGAGGGAAAATACAATTCGATGTTTTGGGTTGGATCCCGCGGCAAAAACTTGACTAAAGTCTTGCGCTTATTACAGCGCAGGCAACTCATTTGCTCGGGAAATCCTAGCTATGCGAAATAAACTGCTGCTGTTGCTGGTATTGGGATTCATCACCTTTTTAATCTATGAAAAATATTTTCCTACACCAGATGCGACTCATCGCCCTCAGCCTGTCTCATCCCCAGTGAATGTACGTTCGATGCAACAAACAAAGCCCAGCATAGGGAAAGTCTTAAAATCGCCCTATAATGGCAAAAGTCTTTCAAACGTACAACGTGCTGAGCTTCAAGTTGATCCAGCCTGCTTGACGCTTTGGGAGGATCCCTGCCTATCGAGTATCATTTCTTATCGCTGCCAAATAACGGATTGGCTCACGAGAGATCAGAAAACCGAAGACATTCAAGACCCACGTGTCGTTTACGAAAAAATATTTGCAATGGCCCAGACGCCTAAACAAAAAAATTATAAGAGACTTGCATCACTAGTAGAAAGAGCCCAGGAATTAACTCCAGACCTTCCAGGAAATGGAAAAATGGCAGTAGTCACCAAGATCGCAGAGGCGAACCAGGAACACGATCCGGATCTGCGGGCGGCTCTCTTTAGAAACCTGGATGCAGCGGTGGATCTCGCGCTTTTGTCGTCCCCTGAAGACAAAGAATTAGCGGAGGCCTCGCTTTACATTAAGAGCAAAGGACTTACCGATATGGAGGCTTTAGAATCGCAGGCAAACCGCCTTGCTCAGTCTCCCTCTTTTCAAGCGCTCGGGAATTATTATCTCGCGGCCACAAGTTGGCGATCAAAATATCTTGAAAAAACGAGAGACTACCTAAGGAAAGCAATTGAAATCGATCCGATGCACCCCCGATTTCAGAAAACGCTCGATGCATTAGGCAGCGCTGAACTGGGTCAACCTGGCCTATTTGATTTCAAACTCACAACGACCCTTAATTTTGATCTGGGAGACTAAATAAATTACGACATCACGCGCCAAATACCGCTTGACGCGCACTCCTCCTTTTGGATAGCACTTACGTCTCATGAGTCGACGAAGAAGGATCATCCGATATCAAGAAAGAACACTCGTCCTGAGTAATTGCCGAGACCTGATTCTCATTGAAGCCGAGCCGATCAAAAAGGCGGAGGAAAAAAAGTGCAAAGACATGATCCATCAAATGGATCTGGCGCGCGACCGACTCCGGCGTTTTAACGAAGAAAGCCAGCCTGCGTTTCAGCAGTGGCTACATTCGCAGTTTGGCAAAGAGATCTCCGAACTTCGGGAACTTGCTCAAAAACTTCATGAACTTCAGCGCCTGAGTGCCGAGGTCGAGGACTACAAGTTTTCCAGGCGATGCAATTACCGACAAGCGTACGAAGCGATCATGGACCGGAGGAATCACCCCGAAGCCTACGCTGCTGAGTCCGAGCGACATGACAATCCTTTCGACGACCCTTTCGAAGATTACGCTGATGAAGGCGATGAATTCGAAAACGATTTTGACCCCGAAACTGCGTTTCGCGCGGCCTTTGACTCGCTCTTCGAGGAAGACCCTGAACATGACTTTCACAAAACGCTAAACGATTTTGACGAACTAGATCGTCGCTCTGAGCAAGAATCGGCGGCCCCGAATTCTAGACTCAAAACCCTGTACCGTGCTTTGGCTCGAAAACTCCATCCGGACGTCAACACAAAGTTGGACCAGAAACACAAAGACCTCTGGCACCAAGTCCAAGACGCCTACGAGGGAAGAGATATCGAACGTCTTGAAACCTTATCGGCCCTGAGCGAACTTTTCGATGAAAACACAAAGTCTGTTGAAAGTATTTCGTCTCTTAAAAATCTGTATGAAGAACTCCGCTCGGGACTCCGACACCTTCAAAGACAGATCAACCGTTGCAACAAAGACATGGCCTGGAGTTTCGAAAAAACCCAAAAACATCCAAAAAAGATGCAACGCCTACGTGAGAAGATTGCATCTCAAATGAGAGCCGAGAAATCCGAAATTCTGGATTACATCGCCTACGGTGAACGCCAGATTCAGCAGTGGAAAACCCCGCCCCCACGGAAGGTGCCGAAACCGAAAGCATCAAAAGCCCAAAGAACCTATAATCCAATACACATCCGCACCAAAGCCGACATGGATACTTTCACAGGGTTCGGCAAAACCTGACCAAAGCCTTGTCCTAAGCGACGCGCGCTTTTTCTTCCTCACGTCTTGCGAGCTTCTCATCCAAAAGTTTATCGATCAATCGCAGCAACTGATCCTCTCTTAGCCCCACACGCGCGCTTTCGCTTTCATGCGCGCGTTCACGCGCGCCCTCCTGCACGACCGCCGCAATCCGATTTTGCAATCCAAAAGCTTCGACCCATCTCTTCTCGCGCAAGAACCACAACGCAAGCCCAAAGGAGAGAGCGGTAATTGCTGCAGCAGAAACCGTGAAAGCATCGACGGGAAACCGCCCCTGCACTGCAAACCGTGTCACACCATAGATCAGGAATGAAAAAACGGCCGCCGTACAAAGAATACAGGCAAAAAAACCGTAAAAATAATAAAGGGTAACCCGCCGCGCCCCCTTGAGGATCTCAAGGGAAAGAGAAAAGAGTTTGATTTTCGCAAACCTTTCTCCTTCCCTCAAAACGGTATCCATTAATGCAGCTAGGCCTAAACCTAAGATTCGTTCAAGTGTCGCCATGGATCATGAGCTTCTTTTGCGTCCCAAGAAGAATCCTAGCAACGCCGCAACAGCTGCCGCGCCTCCAATAAAACGCCAAGGACTCTCGTGTACCGACTTGTCCACCTTCTGCGACGTCTCCCGAGTGGTCTCGACGATTCTATTTTTGACTCGAGAAATCGACTCCCCGGAGGCATCACGAAGCTCTCGAACCACACTGGTGAGTTCGGGCTTCAAATCGCTAAAGGTTTCTTTCAGATGTCGATAATCGCGACTTACCATTTGTTTGATTTCGTCTGAGCTATCCTTGGCAGCGTCATTCAAAACTCTTAACGCGTGCTGAATGGATTTTACACTTTCTTTATCACTGCGGTCAATTCGAGCTAACTCTTCCATAGTTTACTCCCAAGTTCCAAGTTTAAGGTTATGTAGCGGCCGCCGATTTTCATAATCAGCAATGAACCGCCATAGAGCACAAACGAATGCATCTTTTGTTCCAGTGTGTTCCAGTGCGGGGTGCCGAGAACATGCCTCATTCGAGCTCTAGAGTTGGCGTTTGTGCCTCTCATTATTGAAACGAAGACAGAAACCAGAGCCTTGATGATTTTCAGCGAGGAGCGATGGGATCGACGTGCTTTGAGGGCGTTTTCGGGTGTCCCCCGTATTTTTGATCCCGCTAAATTGCAGACGATTTTCTATCCTTGGGAATCTCTGGCCTAAGAAGGGGTCGGATCCCCTTTTTCCTCGCCCACCCAATCCGACTTATAGAAGAAGCGTTCATGCTGACGATTGAGCCCCGTCCAGCGCCCTTGCGTTTGGTCTTGCTCCATGAACATTGCGATCGAATTCACCTTCGAATCCATGTCATCCATCATGTGAACGACCCAAGCCTCAAGGCATTTTGGGCGTTTAGGCGAGCCGTATTCCAACTGCCCATGATGAGCTAAAATGACGTGTTTAATGAGCAAAACTTTGTCCTGCGGAAATTTACCGGGCAAGCGACCCGGCACGGATTCCAATTCACGAATTTTCTCCGTCACAAGCTCCACCCCCATCACGAGATGGCCTACGAGTTTGCCTTCGGTAGTGTACTCGGTGACGCGATCATAGGAGAGCTCCCAGATTTTCCCGATATCGTGAAAAATCCCACCCAAGAACATCAAATCGCGATCCAGCCACTTACCGTAGTGTGTGCTCACCGCATCTAATAGTTTCGTTACGGAGACGACATGCTCAAGCAGGCCCCCGCGGTAAGCATGATGTAGGGATTTTGCGGCAGGCGCCTTTTTAAAGCCATCAACGATCTCTTGATCGTCACGCAAAACGGATTCAGCCAAGGCCCGATAATAAGGATCTTGAATCTGCTCCATGCGCCCCAAAAGTTTACGGTAAAGATCTTCGGGGTCCACACTGGACTCGGGAATATAATCTTTCAAATTCAAGGCATCTTCTCTCAACACTTGAATGCGCCCAATCACGACCTGCTTACGCCCCTGGTAACTTTGGCATTTTCCCTCAACCAGGACTAGCGCATCGCGCACAACCTGCCCGGCGTACTGATTGACGTCATCCCAAATGCGAGCTTCAATTTCGCCCGTTTTATCGCAAAGCACGAGGTTCATGTAGGGTTTGCCATTTTTGCCCGTCGCCACGGCGCTGAACTTTACCAAGAAAGGGGAATGTACAGGATCCTTATCTTTAGAATCTTTGAGGAGGTCTTTGACGTATTGAGTTTTTTCCATAGTCTTGGATTCCTAGCCTGATCTAAAACGAACTTCAAGGAAGTCTTGCCTGCCCAAGATTTTTAGCCTAAACGATTAATATGCCGAAGTATTTTGTCCCCCAAGGCCCCATTCAGTGGAGCTGGGTTGAGCTTGCTGGCCCTGATGCCAGGGACTTCCTTCATCGCATGAGCACCTCTCATGTCAAAGGGCTCCAACCCGGGCAGGGTTGCACCTCTTGTTTCTTGAATGCAAAGGGTCATATTCAAGCCTACTTCTGGCTCTGGTGTCTGGCCCCGGAGCGTTTCGCGTTTGAGTTTGACGCAGGGAGTGATAGTTCTTGGAAAACCGGATTATTGAATTTCATTGAACGCCACCACTTCAGCGAACAAATGGAACTTAGGGATTCCGCTCCAGAACCCGTGTGGATCTTAGGGGAATCTCCTGAAGCCAGCGCCCAAGTGCCAGGGTCCTTCAAACGAGTGAGCGAAACCCACTGGATCTGTCACCACGGCTCAAGAGATTATGGCGAACCGCTGATGAGCGTGTGGGGCGATCTCGCACCCCGCTCTGCGCACGCCATCAGTTTTGAAGAACTCGAAAGGCTTCGAATCCAGAGAATGCAACCGCGCGTAGGGATGGAAATCACGGGGGAGACCAACCCGCTTGAAGTAAACCTGCGTCACACCCTTTCGGATCAGAAGGGCTGTTATCCGGGCCAAGAAGTGATTGAGCGCATTCTCACGCAAGGCACCCTGCCTCGGAGACTTTGTAAAATCAAATCCCCTTCGGGGACTCTCTCATTAACCCTGCTTAATCGAGTTGAGGCAAAACTAGGAACGACTATCGAAGCAGGAATTAACAAAGGAACTGTCATTGAAATTTCCACACTGGATTAAACGAAATATCTTCGTCGCCCTCTTGTTTTGTCTCGCGATGCTTGGGCCCACGCAAGCTCGAGCGACGCTCGCCAAGTCCGCGCTTGGCGGCAGCGGAGAAGACGCGGGGCTTTCGCCTTTTCTCGACTGGAAAACACTTGAAACTCCCCATTTTCGCATCACCTATCCACATGAAATGAGCGAAATCGCACAAAAATGTGGCCGCTTCTACGAAGAAGCGCACCAGCTTTTGTCGCCTCGCTTGCATTGGGAATCTCGGTTTCGCGTGCAAATCGTGATCACGGATAACACCGATATGGCCAATGGACTCACCACCCCCATCGGAAGAATCGGCATGATCTTGATGGTGACTCCGCCCGAGAATTTTTTCAGCACGGCCTATTATGACGACTGGCTGAGGCTACTCGTTTTTCACGAGTACACTCATCATCTCAATATGGATGCGACCTCGAGTTTTTGGATACCGCTGCGCTATGTTTTTGGAGACGTATTATTACCCAACTCTCTTTGGGCACCCTGGATGCTAGAGGGAATGGCCGTCTATTATGAAACTCGTTTCACGAAATCAGGTCGCGGCCGCAGCCCCTATTACTCGATGGTCGTCCGGGCTCAAGTTGAAAGAAACGAACTCGACACTCCAAGCGGGCTCACCTTGGATCGCGTCAATGGCACCTACCCCTACTTCCCGGGGGGAGAAACCGCGTACCTTTTTGGCTACGAGCTCACCCAACAGCTGGCCGAGCAGCCCATTAAGAAGGGTAAAACCTTTGATCGACGCACGCCGATCAAAAACTCTGAAGACTACCTAGGCCTCGAGTCTCAGCGCTCAAGCCGACGGGTTCCTTTTTTCATCAACGGGAATGTCAAGAACCTCACCGGCAAATCCTGGAGCGATCTCTGGGATGAATGGGTCACGCAGGCAAACATACGCGCAAATGCGGAGCTGGATAAAATAAAAGAAGAGCCGCTCACGCCAACGCATATCATTACGCCAGACACTTATGAGGTCATGGGCTCGAGCGTTTCGCCCGATGGCAAGTGGATCGCCACCACGCAAAATTCGCTCGATCGACGCATGGGACTTGTGCTTTATGAACTGCCCAACGAATTCAATGCAAAAACACCCCCCCTCGTTGCCAAGAGAGTTGAGGACAAGCTCTTAGGCTCAACTCTCTCTTTTTCCCCCGATTCAAAGCTTCTTTTTTACAGCTCTATTCAGCGCTCAGGCGCTTACAATCTTTTCAGCGATCTTTCAGTTTATAATCTCGATCATCACTGTTCCCATCGCCTCACTCATGCACTTCGGGCACGTGACCCCAGCCTCTCGCCCGATGGCAAGACCTTGGTTTTTACGCTTACCCAGGGATCTACCACTGGGCTCGCTCAAGCTTCACTGCTTGAAAAGAATGGCCAAGTGGAACTAGGACCCGTCAAGACCCTGTATTTTCCGAATCCGTATGATCGAATTTCAACGCCGCATTTTTCGCCCGATGGGAAATGGGTGGTCTATTCTATTCACAAAAATGGTTTCCCCAGTGAGGACATCGAACGCCTCGATATTGCTACACGCAAAGCGGGGCCTGTTGTTTCAGATGGAGCCACGAATCGCTTTCCGAGCTTTGGACCCGGCGCGCTTTATTTTGTATCGGATAAAACCGGCGTGGATAACATCTATCGACTAAAGCTCGACCCACTTATGACCTTGGAAAACACCAAACCTGAACGGATCACCAATGTCACGACAGGTGTTTCGTTTCCTAGCGTTTCGCAAGCCACCATGGCCGCTCCGCAGGGACGATTGTTCGCAGCCGTCTTCGAAGCCTCAGGCAAAGCTTCGGGCTTTAAACTTGCGGAGCTTGAGTTTCCTGCGAAACCCTATAGCGATAAACGAGCCGTTGAGCTTCGGGCGGCTTCACAGGATCCCAAGGAGCTCGGGGCCAACACCCCAAGCGAAACCTACCCCACCGGAAATTATTCAGTTTGGCCAAGTATTTTACCACGAGAATGGGCCCCCATCCTCGTCCTAGGCCCCCATAGTTCTTATCTCGGCGCTCAGATCTTAGGATTTGATGCCCTAGATGTTCATCGATATTTGGGGTTTGCGGCCTACGACACCCAAGTCAAAATCGCAGATTGGATCGCGCAATACTCCAATCGCTCCTTAGGTGCGACACTTAGCGTCGCAGCCTCCGAAGAGACAGAGGGCACCTCTTCATCAGGCAACACCGTATACATGTACGATCGAAAGCGCAGTTTTTCATTTTCTGCTTCTTATCCCTTCACTTGGACTTACTCTTCTTTGACGCCCACTTTTTCACTCAACACCGAACGCACCACAACCGTCGCGCCCGGTACATCGCCAGAGACCGACGACGTCATTTACAAAAGTCGGGATGTCCCGAGCGCGGATGGGAGTCTCAGCTTTTCGAATCTCGAGGGTTCACCGCTTGGGATTATGTCTGAGCGCGGATTTACGACGACCGCCGCGACCCGCATGTATTCCGACTCGGGAGTGCAAAGTTGGAAAGGCCTTTTTGTCGTTGCAAAGCCTTTAAGTCTAGGCAATCACCACGTCCTGGTCCCTAACTTTAAGGCATCAATGGTCTCGAAACGAACTGACTATCATTCAACGAGCGTGCTGCTCGAGGGCAAAGCCTCCCGCATTCTTAATCCTTTTTCGGGAGATTCGCTGGATCAGCTCACGATTCGGGGCTATCCAGGGACCACGATTTCTGCCCGATCGGCAGCCGTCACATCGCTCGATTATGTTTTCCCTCTTTGGTATATCTACCGGGGCTTTGGAACCTTTCCTTTCTACTTTACGACACTCACGGGTTCGAGTTTTGCAGAGGCTGCCGTCCTTCCTGGCGCCCAACGCTTGCCCCCGATTCTGCCCTCTGCCGGAGTCGGCATCAAACTTTCCAGCCTAATTTTCTATCACGTCCCTGTGGTGTTCAAAG
>JBBCAV010000063.1:0-2716 GCA_051382305.1 Bdellovibrionota bacterium FG-2 | reverse complement strand
CATGCGCTACAGAAACATTATCGCGGACTCTTTGGTGTGTCCAGCTCTTATTTCGGAATCATCAGAAAAACCTAACGCGGGTTTACTGAATGCTTACAATCACTATCCATTTTATCTTGCAAAAACAGGCTAATAGAAGGCGCGCCTCAAAACCATTCTCGTCCCCACAGTTTCGTAAGAAAATATTTCCAGGGAAGAATCTCGATCCCATCGACAACGCGAGGGGTGGGGTCGAGCGAGACTACCACGTATCGTTCAACGAGTTGTTCTTCTCTAAGAGCGCGCAGCCCCTTTAGCATGCGTTCATGAACGTGATCGGTGACTTTGACTTCAACTGCTAGCTTGCGGCCCAGCACAAAATCCACTTCAAATTGGCTTGTCGTGCGCCAATATTCGAGAGGCTTGCGAATGCGATTGTAGGTTAGGAAGGCCCGAAGTTCCATGGCGATAAAGTGCTCAAAAGCCTTTCCGGCAAGGGGGTTTTTGGGTCCGATGATACCGCGGTCGGAAAGAAATCCCGCCACTCCAACATCGAATAGAAAAAACTTGGAGCGGGTGATCGCTTTACGTTTTGTTGAACTCAGAAAGGGCGTGACCTCGAAGCCTACGAGGGTATCGATTAGGATTTCGAGATAATTTTTAAAGGTGCTCGCTTTGATTCCGGCATCACTTGCAAAGTTTTCGATCACGAGTTCATCTCCTGTATGGAGGGCCATGATCTCGAGGAACCGGGTGAAATTATCGACGGAGCGGGTGAGGGCTTCATCGAGAATTTCTTGTTTGAGATAAAGAGAGGTGTAGTCCTCGAGCTCGTTCAAAATATGCTCGGCGTGGGTGAGGTAGTGCCTTGGAATGCCACCGTGATTAAGATATCGAAAAAGATCAAAGTCGGGGATTTCGTGTGTTGTAAGTGGCAGAAGTTCAAGTTGACTGGCACGGCCTCCCAAGAGATTGGGTTGTGAGCGTTTTAGCTTTCTGGCGCTTGATCCGGTTAGCAGAAAGCGGGCCTTTTTTTCTTCGATCGTACGGTGGATTTCGTCGAGCAATTCGGGGATTTTTTGAACCTCATCAACTACGATTATTTCGCCCGCTGATTTGCACTCCTCGTAAATCAGCTCTGGATTTTGGCGGAGTCGTTTGAGGGTTTTCGCGCTCAGGAGATCATAGCTGCGGGTTGGTTTCACGGTTTCGCGATAAAGGGTTGTTTTCCCGGTGGAGCGCGCGCCGAAGAGAAAAGTGCTTTTTCGGTTGAGTGTCGAGTTTATGTCTAAAATTCGCGCAAATGCCATTCCACAACTGTATTGGGAAATGTCATGATATTCCACAACTAAGTTATGGAATGAGTATTTTCGTTGGGGTTGGCATAGTCGTTTGACCGTTCTGGACCTCCCTCCAGTTTGTTGTGGATGAGGCGCAAAAGGCGCCCGATCTGTTCGACGCGTTGAAGCTTCGCGTGGATCAGGATCCCAGACCGGGACAATACTTGATTCTGGGATCTGCCGAGTTCTCAACGCAAATGATGATTCGCGAATCACTGACTGGTAGGCTGGGGCGAGTGCGGCTGTTCCCAATGTGTTATCGCGAGCTGCGCGGGTTGGGTGAACCCGTGAAAATCACGAGATCCGATTTCATGAGCTGGTCTGAACAGGGCGGGTTTCCAGGCATTGCTTTCGTGCGCTCCCAAGAGGAGCGTCGCTTGCTTTTTGAAGATTGGCTGCAACTCGTTTGTTACCGCGACATACAGCAATTCAAGAAGCTTCGTCTGGATGGTGATTTGGCTTTTGATATTTTGCGCCAGGTTTGTCTTTTGGAGGAGCCGAGCGCGGTAGAAATAGCTCGAAAACTTAGACAGCCCGGAAGGCGCGTTCAGACGCATCTTCTCGCTTTGGAACAGCTATTTGCGATTCAGAAAATTGCTCCGCACCCATCTGGTGCTGGTAAGCCGATTTATCTTATCTTGGATGCGGGTTTGGCTCACTATTTTGGCGCGGAGTTTAGTCGCCGAGTTCAGGTCTTGCTCATGAACGAATTGCTTTGTCATTGGGGGGGGCGTCCTTCAGAGACGATTGATGCTGTATTACTATCGCTCCAAATCGAGGCGCCGGATTGATCTAATTGCAGGTGAAAGCGAAAAGGATCTGACCGCCTATCAAATTCTCGAAAGTGAAAGAGTTCCTGGAACTGAGCTTGAGATTTTGAAGGCGTTTCGCCGGAAAGTCCCAGGCACAAAGTTAAGGGTGTTTTCGCCTCAGCTTGAGCCAGATAAGACGGACGGAATTGAACTCTTGCCGTGGGAGAGGATTGCGGTGGGTTAGTCACTAACTCCAATAAGTCCAAGGCAAGAACTGAGTCTTCGAATCTTTGAGGGCGCAGTCATTATGAGCGATCGCCAAGATTGCATGTTTTGACTTGAGTTTGGCCTGTGCAGCGAGCAGTGGTCTCTCGTCATAGCGGAGCTGGGATTTGGGCAAAACCGAAATCTTGACGAGTGCGTCTCCCCAGACGAGATCGATGGGCCCTCCTCGTGCGCTTTTGTAATAAAGGGGTTTGATGGGGTGTCCGGCGTATTCGTTTGCGGCAAAAATTTCGTTTAGAGTCCCCCCTCCGGGATCTGAAAACCCCTCGCCTTTAGGCGACCGGTGCCTCATGTTGGGGGAATGCAGGACTACAAAAAAGGAAGTCATACGACCTGGGATTGTAAATACCATCTGGTGTG
>JBBCAV010000062.1:0-1973 GCA_051382305.1 Bdellovibrionota bacterium FG-2 | reverse complement strand
GTGGCTTCACTGCATTTCCAATGAAAAGGTGACCTTGTTTCATCCCGACGAAAAACGCGGACAAGAAGCGATGGATCGCATGGGGATTCTGCCTCACTTCAAGGGCATTCTCACGCATGACCATTGGCGGAAAATTTCAAGGAAGATGTCGCATCGGTTTTCAAGCGGCTTGATTTCTTAACTTTTCAATCTCTTTTTTTGTCTCCTTCCCTGGGTTGAGACGGACTTCGTTGATCATGGACCAATTTCTCGTTCCTCCTGACCACCGACTTGGATTTGCAAGCTTTGCTTTTTCGTAAACATCGTGTCGGTTACTCAAAATCGCGGCGTCTTTGCCTTCGTGGCGTGACTGTGGAGTTACAAACCGGATGCCACTGTGCAAGTGCTCGGTGTTGTACCAGGTTACGAATTTTTCTACCCAAGTTCGCGCCTCTTCCAGGTTTGCAAAAGCCCAATCCGGATATGACGGCCGATACTTCAACGTTTTGAATAATGATTCAGAAAAGGCGTTGTCATTGGAAACTGAGGGGCGGCTAAATGACGGAGCAACGTGCAGTTTTTGCAGTGTCGCGAGCATTGTGGCCCCCTTCATTGGGCCGCCATTGTCCGAATGCAACGTCAGTTGATCCTCAGTAACCCCCTGCTCTCGGCAAATTCTTGTAATGAGCCTTGCCGAGTGTTCAGCGGACTCCACCTCCTCAACGGTCCAACCCACAATGTAACGGCTGTAAATGTCCATCACGAGGTACAGATAATAGAACGAACCCTTTATTGCGGACTTCAAATACGTGATATCCCAACTCCACACGATGTTTGGACTCGCCGCGATCAAATCCTTCGGTCGCTGTCTCTCACGAGGCTTGCTTTTGGATCGATGACTGAGGAGATTTTCTGCCTTTAAAACACGATAAAAGCTGCTTTCTGATGCCAAATACACCCCAGAATCAGCCAGTTTTGCCACTATTTTCCACGGGCAAAGGTCCTGATAGAGTGCAGAGTTTGAGATCTCAATGATCTTTTTTCTCTCCGCTTCAGTCAGGCTGTGCGGTGGCGACGTCAGAGGCCCCTCCCGCAAATCTCCCTGCTCTGGATTCTTCTCCCAGCGTTCTAGCGTCCTCAGGCTAAGCTCCAGGATCTGACATGAATCGGCACGGCCAGCTCCGTTTTTTTCCGCCTCCTGAACCAGTTCCATGCACTGTTTTCGGTCTTCCAAATTTACTCGTTCTCCCCGGTTCCCCAAAGTAAGTCCGCTTTTTTTTTGAGAACCAGAAGGGCAGTCACAGACGCTAGTGCTTTGTCCTTGTTGTGCAGATCTCGCTCAAGCTCTTTCTTTTGAGCCTTAAGCTGCGACAGCTCGGCCCTAGATATTTTGGCTTCGCCCTCCGACGCCAACCCAGCTTGCATGCTCTTTTTCCATGACGCGATATGATCGGAGTGCAGTCCTGCCTTTCGAAGAAACTCACCCCGTTTTTCGAGGGCAAGTCCTTCAAACTCAATTACAGCTTTTAGCTTTTCTTCTGGGCTCCAATCCTGGGGACGTCGGTCAGCGTTTTTCATTCCTGACCCTTTAGCATCAGGGTACCTGTTAGCCCACGCATAAAGACTACAGCTCCCAATTCCCGTTTCTTTTGTAATATCTGCTATTGTTCTGGATCCACGGCTCAAGAGCTTCTGAACCGCAGTCCTCTTAAACTCATCTGAATACCTTTTCATTTGTTGCCATCCTATCGCCCCCAGTTCTTAACATTCTAGGTGCGACATCTTCCCTGCCATAAGGGGTTGGAAGCCCTACTTTAGATACAAATGTCTTCACGCTCTTTGTAATGCGCACCATATCCGGGAGGTTGAGGCGGCTATCGAGTTTGATCAGCAGAAGTGGGCCAAAAAGATGCAAGACCTTCTGATCGAGATGAGTGAGGCCGTCGAGAAAGCCGGTGGGTCAATCTCCAAAAAACGAGCATATCGATTCCGGA
>JBBCAV010000061.1:0-2643 GCA_051382305.1 Bdellovibrionota bacterium FG-2 | reverse complement strand
GGATTAACGTCAACAGCGGTGACGCGCCAAGGAGGGGTGAGACCTAATAGGAGTTGATAGAGTTCAATATCGCGCATGGCGAGATTTGAACTCTGGAACCATTTTTATGCAAGCACAGCGTTATACGCACCGAGTCTTACTATCGCAAATGACCTTACCCACTCGAAAGCCTGAAGAACCGATTTTTAGCGAACGAAACAATATGATGAGCACCCAAAGAGCGCGCGACCTCGACGGTCTTGTCCCTACTTCCATCATCGATGACCAAGTACTCAATCACGTCGATGCCTGGAATTCGTTTAGGAAGCTCGGCCCAAGTAATGGGTAAAGAATGCTCTTCGTTAAAGCAGGGGATCTGAATAATGAGTTTCATAGTGAGTGTGTCAAGATTTAGTGGGAAATTTCATAAAACACAATAGGATAGGTCACTATGGTCAAGGTTCTACTCATTCTCCTCGCCTCCACGGTTTCCATTTTGGCCCAGATTAACCTCAAGGCCACTTCGCCTCGGCTTCCACTCAGCTTCCCCGCACTTCAGCAGCTGGGTTATGCGAGTTTTGCCGTTTTAATTTTACGCGCCGGATTGTTTTCAGGGGCTTCGCTCTTAGTGACCTGGGTTGCTTATAAACGGTTTGGATTTCTCGAATTAATCGTTGCCCAATCGGTTGTTTTTGTTTTCGCCGTCGCAGCGAGTTATCTTGTTTTTCAGGAACCTGTGACTATGAATAAGATCGCCTCGGTAGCGTTTATTTTGGTGGGGATCGGTTTATTTTATCGATGAGGAGGGCAAGATGAACTTAAAAACAAAAGCAGATGTAACGCTCTTCGCCAAAGAGGGAGAAGGGCTCACAGTCGAGTTCAAAGAAAAATACACTCCTAAAATTGCTCAAGACATTTGCGCGTTTGCCAATTCGAGAGGTGGAACGATCTTGCTCGGCGTAGCTGATGATGGCAAGATCGTTGGAGAACGCCTCACGGGTCAGATGAAGGCAGAGATTTTCAGCCTTGGACGCAATTGCGACCCCGAAATTGAAGTGAAAGTAAAACAACTGGACCAAGTTGTAGTCGTCGAAGTAACCGAAGGTAGCGAAACACCCTACTCTTGTGCAGGAATTTATTACAAACGATTTGACGCAGTCACGCAGAAACTCACACGAAATGAAACTAAGGCGATCTTCGATAATGCTGCCGGCAGTCACTTCGACTCTCGAGTCAGCATGGACGCAAACCTTTCAGACGTTTCGTTGAAAAAAGTCAAAGACTTCTACAAAACAGCCGGCATCCACTATCCAGTTAATCAAAAAAGACTGCCAGATATTCTCAGTAGCTTAAACCTCATGAAAGACGACAAAATCAATCACGCCGGCGTGTTATTTTTTGCCGAGCGAATTGACCCATTCTTCTTACATTCACAGGTCATGCTCCTCGCCTTTAAGGATCTAGAAGGGGCCCATATTTTTGATCGAAAAGAAGTCAGAGGTGATCTGCTCACTCAATTTAACGAGGCAGAGTTTTTCCTCAAACGCCACCTCAGTTTACAAGCCATTATCGAGACCATGCGGCGGATAAATGAATACGAAATTCCGCAGACCGCCTGGCGCGAGGCAATTGCGAACGCGATTATTCACCGCGATTATCGCTTAAGCGGCACCAGTATTCAGATCCGCGTTTTTCCCGACCGTATTGAGGTCATTAGCCCAGGAGGCTTAGCTGAGGGCGTTACCACCAAAAACATCGGCGCAAAGTCAGCCCGAAGAAACGAAATCATCGCCGATATGTTTGCCCGGATGGATGTTGTGGAAAAAGCAGGAACCGGAATTATCCGCATCCGTGAAGCCATGAAAGCAGTGGGTCTCAAGCCGCCCAAATTTGAGGATATGGGCAACTTTTTCAAAATCATCCTTTTTAGACCTAAAGGTGTAGGTGATCTACAAAATGTCAGAGAAAATGTCAGAGAAAATGTCAGAGAAAATGTCAGAGAAAATGTCAGAGAAAATGTCAGAGAAAACCTACCCTCAGGAGTACGAGCTGTCCTTGATGCGATTACAGAAAACCCTCAAATTACGACAAAAGACCTCGCCACGCTACAAAATGTTACGGAACGAACCATTCATCGTGCAATAGAAAAACTAAAAGCAGCCGGTCTCATTCGACGCATTGGCCCCGACAAGGGCGGGCATTGGGAGACAAAGTAAATCAATAGCGTTTCGGTGGCGGCCAGGCAGTTGAGGCAACTCATCGCCGTGAATCAAAAAGTCGAGCCGAGATAATGCAACACAACACGCGTTGGTTTGATGCCATTAAAGGCGGAAAATTTGTTATTGTTGTCGTAGTCAGCGACAGCACCCCAGAAACCAGACACTGGATTATTACGGGCTACGTTGCACGAAAAATTACAAAAGGAGAAGTTGAATGGAAGCGAAACTGAAATTCACCTATGATCGCGAAGCAGACATTTTACCCTGCTTATCCGGTTGTCACTTAATAGCATTTAAGCTACGGTGCGTCGCAGAGGGTTTTAGCGATGCCAACTGCGGGTCAAAAGCCACCGCCACCGAAAAACTCCCCTCCTGAATATCCGATAACCCATCTGGACTTTCAGCTCATGTTTCCTGATGAGGCGGCATGCCTCCTCTATCTGGA
>JBBCAV010000060.1:0-19894 GCA_051382305.1 Bdellovibrionota bacterium FG-2 | reverse complement strand
ACTCGCGGTCACCTCTCCGAAGGTCACAGCGGTCATGCAGTTAGCTTGAAACCATATTTGCAACGTGGTTGCGATTGAACATTTGAAAACAGAAAATTCACACAAAAACATGTCAACACTTTTTTTATTTTTATGAAAATAAATTAGACGGCTGGCCAATTACTTTTGATTCACACTGTCCGCATTGCGAACACATGCTCTCTACGACGATTCGTGAACTGTCCTCACTCGGCTACTGGATTGAGCTGCGCCAAGTGGATCGAGACGAATCCGCCCGAGCGAAGATCCCTTTTCCGGTGAGTTCGGCTAAACCCGAAGAATTGAAGCAATACGGGATCGAGAGTGTGCCCGTGTTGCTCGTGGGGGATCTCCAAAAGAAGTCATTTTTCAAGATGCAGGGGTATCAGGCGACAGGCGCGGTGCTGGGGGCGTTGGCCGAGAGAAAGCCATAAACAGGGGAAAACCCTAAGCAAATCAAGCCGTTATAACTGGAACTTCGGGTGTATCTTAATAAGAAGAGAAGGAGTGATTTAAAATGAAGAATCCAAGAGTGAAACTGCCAATCGCAACCCTTGCAGAAAGACAACGGGCCATCAGCCGGCGCCCTCTAACAGATGAGCAAATCAACAAATTGAATCGGATTTTCGAACTAATCGACCAGGAACAGGACGCTGAAGAAGATAAGCGACGAAAGAAAACCGCTCGTTCGCCAGAGGCCGAAGTCTAAGATGGGAAGGGTAATCGCGTTTTCGGAGTTACCAACTTACCTCCGCCGGCTAAACCTCTCCGACAAAGGTCGTGCAACAATCCTTGATAGCAATATCCTTATTACGGCCACCTATGACGTAAGAGATGAGTACAGTGACGTTCGTCAGATACTGACTGTGCTGGAAGAAAATGGGTACAGGCTCTTTGCAACGGTAAACACAAAAGCTGAGTACCTGGAATATCGTCGCAGGATTATCTTGACCGAGGCAATCTTGGACGCCGTGGACGAATACTCAAAACTAAAATTCCCAAAACGCGCACGCGCGAAGATTTCAACTCTCAAGGGTTCCCTTAAAACAGCAATGGGGGCCGATCCCGAACGTGACTTTGTTTTTGGCGACGTTCAGCTCAAAAAAATCAAGAAGGAAATCTCGGCAGGTCCCCACTCTGGCCAACTAGGCTGGCTCGAACTGTGCGCCGATTTCCTCTCAGGACGCCTTCAAGAACTCGCAGATGATCTCCAAAATTCTGGAATTGAATACGTGAGTCAACACGACAGGTCTCAATCTCACCTTTTTCACACCAAGATCGACTGGCCTAACGCTATGGGGATCTCTGAAAAAACCGGTGCGTCTTTTTCAGATTCAATGATCCTCAACGCATTCCAATGCAGCCATTGCCCCTTCATCGTCAGCATGGACTTTGATGTGGGGTATGCTGTTCTGGCTGATTCTAGATTGAAGGATGCCGTCGTGCCCGACCGACTCGCGGCGGAGTATCGACATTATCATTTTAAGTGAATTCGCCCAGTTCCAAAAGTTACGCATTGAAGCCCAGAGGCCAAGTCCCAAACCAACTTTTAAGCCCCATAACCAAAGGGGCAATAAAGGGGCAGCAAAGGGGCAATGACCTGGAGCAATTCCTTCCCCATATCACCTAAAACACCATATTTTACGCCGATTCGTTATAACTATAGATCTAAGCCAAAGGGGCAATTTGTTTTGCCCCTTTGCTGGCGCGCAACCCAGTTTCTTTCGAGGAAGGAAGTGTATCCCGCAGTATTCCGCAGTATCCCGCAATAGCCCGCACCCCCGAAAGTCTACGCCAAAGTCTCACCTCATAGACTTTCCCCCTCAAAACCCCTGCCCTCGAAAACCCCGACCATCATCATCTCGCGCACTTAGCAAAAATGCCCCCGTGGCACGCTCTCTGCTCTACTCCTTTGCAGATTTGAGAAAGAGAGAAACCAAAATGAAAGTATTAGAAACGCAATTCCTATCCCATAATCACGATCTCACCTGGCTTGACCGGTGGTTCGTGGGCGCTGTCGATTTCATCTATCGTCTTGCCCCGATCCTGATCATCATCGAGGTCGCCATCATCACTTACATCTGCGTGATGGTGATCGATCCGCACGCCGCGTGGGCAAGCTCCGTGCGCCTTCCTGGTGATGATATCTCGGCCCAAATGGAAGGCGCCGGAACCCTGCTAAAATTTGTCGATACGGCAATCTTTGGCTGGGTCGCACGACTCCTCTGCGGCCTTTGTGTGGGTGGCGCCGCTTGGAGCCTCAAAGAAGCACGCTTCGGCAGTGCTGTCGTCGCAATCGTTTCCGCACTTCTGTTTGGGACGGCACCTACGTGGGTCAAAAATATCTTTTCAATAAGCGGTTCAAGCAGCGTGTTCTCGCAAGTCGAGCACATCGACCGCAATCAGTACGCGACGCAATTCACGGCACCGGCCTCAAGCGAACCGGCAGCGAAGGAATTCGACCATGCGTGATTACACTAATATGAAACGTACCTTAGGGCGCCCCGTAAACCAAACTCTCGACTCGCCTGTCATGGTGCTTGAGTTCTGGGAACTATCAGAGGTCTTCATCGCGCTCGGACTCATTCTCATTTTCGGAGCCATGTTCTACCAGTGGGCGCTTCTTTGCGTGCTTCTCGTCACCGCGCTCGTCGGCCTCCCCTACGTTCGCCGCAACTTCAACCGCGGCATGATCTTTCATTGGCCCTACAGCCGCGCAGGCGTTCAGTTGCCGGGGCTCACAAATCCAGGGCGTGATCGCCCGATGTCGGACTGACGGGAGCTTATCAATGGAATGGATTACTAAGATCAAAGCCAAATCAGGTCAATTCGGCGCAGAAGCCAAAGCAACGGTCTCACGCGCAAGCCAAAGAGCCGCCTTCGCCTTTCACGCGAACGTCGTCGGCCCTATGGAAAAAGGGTTCGAAGCCGCACGCCTTCAAACTCCCCCCGCCCATGTTGTCGGCGGCGTCGATCTGCGAATACTTCCAAAATATATTTGCTACCGAGCTGCGCTCGTTAGAGAAAAGCTGTCACTCCAATACGCGCTCGCACTTGTGTCTGTCGCCTTTGCCGCACTTTTTCTTACCTCCCGCATTGAGGTCTCGCACTTAAACGTCAAGCTCCGCGAAAAAGAATTCATTCTCGCCCCAGGCGTCCTGGACTTCACCCCCGTTGCACCCCAAAGCGTTCCAGAGTCTCACATTCAAAACGCCGCAATGGAATTTCTTCAGACTTTTGGCACCTTCAACTCCGTCAACATCACTGAGCAATACGCACGCCTCACTGACAGCATGAGCCCTGAACTACGGGTCCAATTCGAGATGGAATCCTCAAGCTGGGTCGCGCGCGTAAAGAATGAAGCCATCGCGCAGATCTTGAGCGTTACCCAAAAAGAAATCCGCACGAACCAAGACGGCTACTACCAAGTCACGGCGGTGGGTCGCAAGGACACCTTCGCCAACAATGAACACTTGGGCTCTACGGACATCGTGATCGAAATGGTCATGCGCCTCGTTCCGCCCAAGGCCGGCAAACGCTGGTATCTCGAAATCATCAAGCTCACGAGCCAAGACGCTAACGCATTCCGCGTGAAGTCAGGACTCACTCAAGGAGGAATCAATGGGAAATAACGCTGTATTTCATATTACTCGGGTTGTTCAATTGGTTCCGCCGCTACTGTTCACTATAATTTTTGCGACCCATTCTGCTCTCGCACGCGACATTGTGTTTGGAAAAGCGCGAGAGACCATTCCCGTCGCATTTGGGACTGAAACAATCTTTCGGTTTCCCATGGAAGTAAAAACAATCACTGAAGCGAGCAAGTTCGACATCCGCCCGGCAAACGCAGATGAGCCGGATTACAGCGTTTTAACGGTAAAACCGAGATTCGCCGAGGGCTCCGCTGACGTGACATTTTTGCTCTCCGACGGCACGCCGATTCGAACCCAGCTCGTAGTGGCAACTCGCTCGAACCTCAAACGCGACTCGATTTATGATTTCAAAGCTAAGTTAGAACTGGGCGACACAAACCCAAACCTCAAAGACCACGCAGACCCGATCGTGATCTCAGAATTGGATCTCATGCGCGCGATGATTCGTGGCGATCAGGTGGCAGGGTTTAATTCCACAAATTACTCGCAACCCATCTCGCTGGGATCGCCCAACCTCACCGCTGAGTTGAAACGAGTGTACCGAGGCCACGACATGAACGGTTACGTCTACATCCTTAAAACCGGCCTCAAAGAAAGCAGCTTTGAAATCTCCCTCGACGCCTTAGCCATAGGTCAACCCAACCTCGCCATCTTAGCCCAAGTGGACCGCGCGTTCATCGGCGGCAAAACTCCCGAGGAGCGCGAAGCCTATCTCCGTGTGGTGGCTCGTCCAGGCGCGTCCTCTCAACGAATCATCCTACCCGTGGCGCTGAAGAGTGAGAGGGACAAAAAGTGAGGTTTGATCGCGATTTCACCCGTTTTAAGGCTGTAATTCAGAAGCATCGCAAACTCCTTGCGGTATGCGGTGGCCTCGCGTCTCTCGCAGTCGTTCTATCGTATGCCACGGGAACTGAACAAACCCGAATACTCGTTCGCACCGATGGAATTCCTGACTTCAAGCATTCCAGCATCCTCGGCAACCCCGGCGAAAAAGTACTGCAAGGTGAGCAGACTCTATTTAGTCGTCAGCAAAAAGAAATCCTCGAAACGCAAAAGGTCCTTCAAGAAGAAGTTACCAAACTTCGGGGACAACTTAGTCAGATTCAAACCGGCGCAGCCTCGCCCGTGCCTGGGGCCGCTAGCGTGCCATCAATTGTGCCATCTGGGAGCCCGTCGCAACCCGCGCTGGCAATGGCACCTGTACCAACACCATCAGAATCCCCGCAGACTGGCCAAGTTCAGTACGGTGCTGCGGCCTACGAGCCTTCCCCAGTCCCTAGCCCCGCCCCATCACCCATACGCGACACGGTTCACACTTCACGCGCCTCTCCCATGCGATCAACCGGTGGTTTTGGCCTTTCAGGTATCGATAAGCCCCGCAGAGGGGGAAAAGCCGGCGTAAACGTCGTATCTTTCCCCGTGAAAACATCAGGCGCCGTGTATCTCAAACGCCCAAGTGTGGTGCTCCCAAGCGGAAGCTACGTCAAAGCCAAGCTCCTCACTGGCGTTGAAGCCCCGGAGGGCAAGAGCTATCCTGCACTCCTTCAACTTGATTTCGCTTATGTGATCCCCAACCACAAACGCTTGGATCTCACCGGGTGCTTTGCCATTGCCAAAGCCCAAGGAGACCTTTCAACAGAGCGCGTGCAGATGCAGGCCGTGAAACTCTCATGCGTCTCGAAAAAGGGCGGATTCTTTGAGCGAGAGGTCAATGGCTTCGTGGCCGACGACGCGGACAATTCATTCGCCGTCATGGGAACGGTCAACACCAAGCAAGACCGCGTTGCCGCGATGGCATTTTTATCGAGTGTCGTAAGCGGAATCGGCAAGGCCGTTCAACAATCCCAAACGACACAACAGTCAACACCCCTTGGCGGCGGGCAATCAATCGTCACCGGCGATCAAGCCAAGTACATTGGCGCAGGTGGCGCTTCTGAGGCAGCAAGCCAAGTCACGCAGTGGTATCTCAAACAAGCTCAAAACTTGCTTCCCACTATCAACGTCGGGTCCGGCCAAGACGTGTGGATCATCATGCAAGATTCAGTGGATCTCCCAAAAGACTATTTCGCCCAAGGCGAGGAAGGAGTGGAAAATGCATCAATTTATTCGCATTTCACAAGACTTATGGAATAGCACAATCGCCCTCATCTGTGGGGCGTGTCTGTTGCTTGCGGCAGGTAACGGCTGCGTGAACCGCGCGCCATCGATTCGAATGCTCGACTCTCGGGCGGGTTACGGAGATGCCCCCGATGACGACGAAGTCGCGCTCTACCAGCGTGGGAAACGTGCGCAGGACAGCGTTTTGAAGCGGGCCTCCCCTCGGGTTGCCAAAGTCTACGTATTCCCTCATGAGCTTCCCACGCGAGATTATTTCTGGGGCGGCTACGTTTCGCTTTTGATCGCGCAAGACCAGTGGGTGTTTGAGGCGTCAGACGAAGACGCGCCTCCGGTCGCGGGGATTCGAGAAACAAAGTCAAAACGCCCTCATAAATATAAGAAAGCTGCGCCCGTCACGCACGCCCCCGAGCGAGACCACTCCGTGAAGAATCTTTCAATCTCTTTGGCAACGCCCCTACCAAAAAGCATAGAAGCCGCTCTCGCTAATCACGAAACCTTCGCGCGCGCATTCATGGAACGGCCCGAAAGCCTGGCCAACTTCCTCTCCTATGACGAATACGTGACCGATCTTGGCCTTTTTCGCCAAAAAGACGGCTCGCTTGGCGTCGTCTATGAAGTAGCGCTTTGCGAGCACGAAACCAAAACGTCACAAGAAATCATCACCCTCCTTGAGGGCCTTCGCTCATGGTTTCGGCTTCCCGAAGAAGTCACGCTCTCGTTGCTCTTCGAGCAATCGATCGTGTCAAAGTTTGATCGGGAGTGGGACATGCTTGTAACCCCCACTGACCGAAGCCGGGGCGACATTCCGGCGAGTCTGCATCTGGCTCAAGTGGAGCGCCTGCGCGGGAGTGGTGTACCGATGCGACGCACCCTCTATATTAGCGTAAGGCAGTTTGAACAAACGCCATCGGCAAAGGCGCGAATCGGGCGTGCCGCCGCAGAGCTGGGCAATCCTCATGCGACTCTCTCACATGAGCTTCAAGCGTTTCTGAAACGCGCAAGGGCCTTCAATCATTCGCTGTCGCAGTTTGAGTTAACTTCTCCGCTCGCGCTTCGACGAATCAACGCCACGGAGCTCACGGACTATTTGAGGCGGACCTTCAACCCGGTCACGTATTATCAGCGCCCGTTTGCACCTGTGAACCCTGGGCTTTCGCTTTCGGAGCAAGTCATCTTTTGCCCAAGCCGGATCGATTATCCAGGAATCACGCGCGAAGGCGTCACCACGCGCACGATTTCACTCAAAAACGCGCCCTCATTCGCCTATCCGGGCGCAATGGCATATTTCCTGGGCCTGGATTTTCCGTTTCGGCTTTGCCTCAATATATCGTTTCCCAAATCGGGTGCGGTCAAACGCCAGTTTGCGTTGAAAGAATTTTTCCTCCAAAACACCCCCACAGCTCGTGCGCGCAGACAAAAAAAGGAAATCGACGACATCCAAGACCAACTCCTGCGAGACGACCGCGTACTTAACATGACGTTTACGCTAATGATCGAGGGGAACACACAAGACGAGCTTGAACAACGCACGCAAGAGTGTCTGGCCCGTTTTCAACAACGCTTGGAATGCGAAGCCCTTGTCGAAAAAGAAATCGGCTTTGGGCTCTGGCTCAATGCCCTCCCCCTCCAATATCACCCGATTGCGGATTACACCGCGCAACGTGCCGTGAAAATTCTTGCCTCAGATATCGTCCACTTTTGCCCAGTGCTGGACACGTTTCGCGGCTGCCCAATGGTCGCCGGAGGGGGGTCCATTTTTATGTCGCGTGAAAACGGAATTGTGCCATTTTCTTTACGAACCCACGGCAACTCCCACATGACTGCGGTCTTGGGTGACACGGGATCAGGCAAGAGTGGGCAGGTCATCCGAATGCTGTTAGGCGAATTGCGACGTGATCCCAAACCGCTGATCTTCGTAATCGACCACAAAACAAGCTACGGGATGCTCTCAAAGTTCCTCCCATCTGAGCTTACGGTTTTTGAACACGGTAAGCCCATGCCGTTTTCACCATTTAGGGGGCCGTTAGATGAAGAGAAGCTTGGTTTTCTCATCAAGCTCCTGACCGCTGCGATTCAACTGACCTCGCCGACCTTTGCTTTCGATTCTGAGCACACGTCGTGTATCACTCAAGCGATCCGACAGGCCTACGACGTGCGAACCAGAACTGCTGGGGTCCGTTATGTCCAGGGAGAGCTTCTCGGCGCAGATGCGAACGCGCTTGAGGCGGCCGATGTTTCAATTGACGACGTGATCTCGCAGCTTGGCACCTTAACTGGGCAAACTGATTTTGAAAAGTATGGGCAGGCGGTTGATGATCTCGCCAAAAAGCTCCGCCCCTTTTACTCAGATGGGGTTTATGGTCCGTTTTTCAGAGGTTCTCAGAGTGCTCATGGAGCCACTCCCCTGGCCGATCTCTACGTTTATGATCTGGATGCCCTCGCGGGCGAGCCTGTACTTCAGACGCTCATGACCATGAGTGTGGTGGATGACATCCGTCGCAAAGTGAAGGACACCGACGCTCGAAGCCGTGGCGGGTTTATCGTTATTGAAGAACTCGGAATGCTCGGGCGAAACAATCCTGTCGCCAAAGACTTTGTCATCGATGCGGCAGAGACATTCCGCAAGCTTGGCTTCTTTTTGATTGGTCTTACGCCGAACCCGCGCAACTACTTCGACACCTCGGCGGGTCAAGCGATGTGGGCGGTCGCGGATCACTTTATTTTCCTTTCGATGAAAGACGACAACGTGAATTTCATCGCCAAGAACTCCGATCTGCTCAATGAAGCCGCCTCTCAAATCGTCAAGAGCCTGCGCACCGAACGGGGGCTTTACGCAGACGCTTTTTATGTTCACAAGACGCAGACCCTTGCTGGCGCGTTCCGCAGCGTTCCTTCAGCTCATGAGCTTTGGCTCATGCCTACCCACCGACCCGATGCACTTGAGGCCGAGCGAACACTGGCTCTGTTTCCTACGGAACCACTGCGCGCACTCGAAGACTTGGTTACACGATTTCCAGAAGGCACGACGGAAACAGGGGATTCCTCATGATTCAAGCCATAGGCTTTGCGTGGATCGTGACAGCGGTTATGGCGAGCGCATCAGCCAGCGCTGCCGATAGCTTTGGATTCTCGGGCAACCACGACATGAGAATGCAGGGCCGACTCAAACCCCAGGACTACCTTTATGCACCCAATCCCGAGCGGCGAAACGACCTCTTCGAGACGCTCAAGCCCGTCGATCTCGGAGTGAATCTCGCCATAGGCTCCGATTGCGGCAAGATCAACATCGACGGAACTCTGCGGGCCGCGTTTGGCAAGGTTCTAAACGGAGATTACTTCAAGGGAATGGCGCAGGACATTCTAGGAAGCGCACCGATGCTCGCGGCTTGCTATATGTCGCCCACCTGGTGCGCGATCCTCAAACACACGCAGGTCTCCGCAAATTTTCTCGCGGGCCTTCGCCTGAATCAATGCCAGATCGTGGATAAGTACGTCGATTCGCGCGTGGAAGACTACTACCGTGAGCGCCAGCCCTGCGTGCATCGCTCGATTGAGGCCAATGGCGGTGATATGGAATCCGCCATGGGTTCCTGCCAAAATGGCGTCTTCGAAAAAAAGGCCGGCGCGTGGAGCGGCCCGTCTGATGATCCTAATCGCCCCAATAATCTCCTCGCCGACTCGACCCGTTGGGCAGGCTTTTCGGGCAATGAGGGGAATCGGATCACAGGACTTCTCCAATCAATCGTGGGCGATACCGTGCTCTCTAACGGAAATATCCGAGTTGATTACGGCCCGCGATCACACGCCTATTCGCCGAGGTCGTATTTGATTTCGATGGAGCAACAAATTGCTCAAGCGTTTTGTGGAAAATTGTTGCCCGAGTTCGCGACCAACCCGCAATATATCACTGACGCTGAGATCGTGCGCCGAATGAAGGCGCTACCGTCGGCCCCCGGCGAAGACGAAACGCCCATGCTCACTCCCGATGTGGTCAGAAACCTTGTGTACCTCCCCAAGATGAGACGCGACCGAATTTGCCTGAAGCTTTCGCAAGCAATGGCGATGCAGGCCTTCACACGTGATATGAACCGCTCCATCGACGTGCTCACGGTGGCCTCCCAAAATCCAAATCTGCCACCCAATCGAAAATTGGAGATCGACCAGAAACGCCAGGGCCTCAAAGATCAAGTCGACCTCACTCTCCGCCTGCGCCAAGAACAGGCCAAACCTGTGGGCGAAATCATGCAATACATCACCGCCGAGGGTCTCAATGCTCAGGATGAAGCGACACGCTCGAATCTATCGGTGCAAAGCGGGACTGAGAGCAAGGCGTCACATGCGGTGAGGATGAATGATTGTGGGGATGGGGTGTTTTGCGGAAAGTAATTTTACAAGCAAGGTCAGACTTCAAATAGATCCAAGGCCATTGCGAAAAGCTTTTCTTCTTTTGCTACTTTGACGATCCCGACTGCGGATTCAATCGCCTTAACGAGAATTTCTCGGATGTTTTGCGCATCTTGGTCGGTCAGAGTGAACACAGATGAGAAATGAAGTTCATCGAATTTCATTTGCTCCAAAGCTCTAACGGCTTGCATTCTCCAATTCGTATGGTGCTTTGAAATAAGTGGCGAATCTTTTTCGAGGTGTATCTGTTTGGTTCCAATTTGATAGCGAACTCCCGATTGAGTCGCAAGGCCCACCGAAACAAGAAACTCCAAAACCTCAGTTACAGTTTTGGAAGAAAGACGAAAATAGTGGCAAAGAGCCTCTCGCGTAGTGAGCGCGGGGATGGTGAGAGCCACATGAATCGCAGCATAGTACCAAGCACTGTAGTAGATGGCTTGATCCTCCCGGCTCAGTGAATCTTTCACCGCTACACGATCCTTAATGAGGAGATGCTTTTCTCTCAATTGGGCAAGTTCGCGCGAAATGAATTTCTTAAGCTGAGGGGTCCCCGCCCGCGTGAACTCGATCAAGCGCATGAGATAGCTTGTTTCTTCGGGCGTGAGGTTAATGAATCGGGCCAGGGCTTCTGCCTGTTCTAGGCTGAAGTGGGCCTCTCCATTGAAAACGTGAGAAACATACGCAGTTTGACAGTTTAATGCGTGCGCGAGATCCTTGCGAAACCCTCTGGGCTGGCTTTGCGCAAACTTCAGCAAATAGGTTTTATAGTCCTGATATTCATAGATATTTTTAAGCGCGCTCATCGATAACTTCATATCGGTTTCTTCGTTATTTTACTATAACTAAAATATCAGTGTACTATTTTACAAACTTTATATTTACGGGATTGATCGAGACGGGTACTTAGTGACTCGGACGCACGATTCGTGCTAAAAAACGGGCGCTAAGCGCACAGAGCTTTTGGGGGATTTATGTTCATGAAGTCGATGAAGTTTGTCGGATTTATTGCGATGGTTCTTAGTTGCTCGTCGGCCTCACTGTATGCGGCTGAGGGTGGCTATAGTGGTGGTGGTGGCGGAATTTTCGCCCTAGAGTTTACACAGTTTGCGAGAGGCGCACTTGCCCTTTTGAAAACGTCCAATCAATGCCGAATTCCTGAATTAGATCTAACAAAGCTAGAGAACGCGATCGACACAACTCGTGTGGTAGCCGTCGAAAAAACTTTTTTGGATGACAAAGAAGTAGACGCCGTTAACCATCCTGATCAGCATTTAATTGAACTCAATTTTACCAGGTTAAATACAATTCGAACTGACCAAAGCACACTCATGACGTTTGCGTTACATGAGTATTTTTCGATGATCGATTTAGATGATTCACACTACAAAGTTTCCTCTAAGCTTTTCCTATGCATGATGAAAGACGTTCGTCTTGCTGTGAATGAGTACTCACCTCAAATCGGACTTGTTTCGCTTCAAAGTTATACGCTTGAAGATTTACGTTTGGGCCAGGCAATCCTAAATGGAGATGTAAATAAAGTAGAGCAAGCCTTAAATGAGGGAGCTTCCGCGAATAGTTTGTTCCAAATTATTGCTACTGAACAAGGAAAAGACCATCAGCATTTTTTTGTTCCTCAATTCACTCTTTCAGCCTTAAGTCTGGCAGCTGTTCAGAATAATAGTCAGATGATAAGACTACTTGTTGATCGAGGCGCTGAAATCAACGGAGTCGATGATCTGAACCAGATGAAATATACGCCTTCTTTACATTCCTCGTTCACTTCGCCTCCCGCTACGTTCCGTTTTTCTTGCGCTCACGACGCGCACCTGTAGGCAGCGTCGTCGTTCTTGTATTTTGCCTCTTCGTCGGAATCTCGCTCCTCAAGGTCGACGCAAGCGTTAACCCCGCAAACATGACAGGCGGATCGTGGACCCAGAACCCTTACATCACAAATCACCTCCCAACCGCCAAAGACCAGTACCGGGTCAGTCTCGTCTTTCGATTGCTCTCGGCCTCGGCTGAAGAGATCGCCCGCGCCCTGGCGCTGCTTGTGGACGCGACATTTAGCCGGACCAATCCGCAGGCCACGTCCGCAAACTTCTTTTACAAAGCGATGCTGGGCGCAGCGTCTGACTCCATCGACGACCCCGAGCTTAAATCAAGCATCGACTTCTACACTGAGGAATGCCTGAGCAAAGTTCTGCCGCAATATAACACCGCGACCGACGGCAACTTCCTCGACCGCTACTTCTCACGCGAAAGCGGCGCCGATCGCAAGCTCGCTGCGATTCCACTTGGCAACGGTCCCTTAGGCAATTGCCTGGAGCTAAAACAAGGAATGAACCAAGCCCTCGCCGACTACGCTCACCATCACTCATCCGTTTACGACCGAGCCGTTACCGAAGGCTCCGGTATTCCTAGATTTTGGCAAGGCTTCGGCCAGAACTATGAAAACTGGGTGACGTCGAACCTCCTCGTCAACCACTACCTCGAAGGCCGCGAGGGCACGATGGGCGTCGAGAAGGGCGCTGAGCTTCCTGGCACTGGCGGACGAATCATGCAGTATCTCAACCGCGCATTTTCAATGGACGGTGTGCTCTCTCTGTTGGGCCGCCGCGAACTTAAGGGCGCAGCCGTCGCGGCAAAGCGCTCACAGGAATTGTCGGATCATTTCGCTCGCGCGCCGCACGTTTCAGGATTCCTCAAAATGCTTCTCGTTGGATTTTTTCCAATCCTCGTATTCTTTCTTGCCGCAGGCCATTGGAAACCCGTTGTCTGGTGGTGGATGACCTACCTGAGCATCTGCCTTTGGAATCCCCTCTGGGCGCTTCTCTACCACGTCGTCACAACCCTTGCGCTCAACTTGGAAACACTCGAAGCCTTCGGGCACCTCACTGACGGAGTGTCCCTTTATGCTGCGACCCTCGTTTCATCACGGCTCTATCAGGCATTTGCCGTCTACTCGTGGCTTCAACTTATGATCGGTCCGCTCTTCACGGGCTCCCTCATTATGGGGCTGCGACCGTTGCTTTCGGATTCGGCGCCCGACACTTTGCCCGAGGGCGTTTCCTCCGGCGCTGGTTTGGCTGCTAAGGCTGTTGGAGGTTTAGTATGAATGTCACAGGGGTCCGGGGCAGCATGCCTCGGGGTAGTAACGGGGCTCTGACGTCAGAGTCCATGCTTGCATCTGAGGTTTTTCCCCACTTTTCTTCCCCCCTGCATTCTGCGTCGAGGACACGATCATGAGTTCTTGTCGCACTACTGTGCGCTTTTCGCCCGTTGAATATCGCCGAATCACGCGCCAGCAACTCCTCACTGGACGTAGTATACCCTGGCTCCTTAAAACGCGTTTCTTCAACTCAGCCGAACTGCAACCACCCGCATTCGACTACGAGACAAGTCGAGAACTCATTCGCCAGATCGCTGCCATTGGCAACAACCTCAACCAGATCGCAAAGGGAGTCAACAGCGGCATCGCCAAAGAGGTTTCTGATCACATCAAAGCAATGCACAAGCTCCTTGAGGACCTGCACGCACTCGCCATGAGGGACTATGGCCACCGTTAAAATTCTATTCGTTCAAGACGCGACTCGGGTTGAAAAGTACCTACGCTCCAATGAGCGCGAAGCCAATCCTCAGACTGAGCAAGGCGTCCATTTGAAGTCGATGCGCAAGGACTATGTGGCCACGCAAGAGAAGATGCGATCAGCGGGCAACGAGATCATTCACATCATCCAAAGTTTTTCACCCGAGGAGAGCAAGCGACTGACGCCGGAGCAGGTTCATGGGATGGGTGAGGAATTGATTTCTCGTTTTGCCCCCCAACACCAGTACGTCGTTCAAACTCACACGGACACCCCTCACCTCCATAATCACATCGCGCTCAATCCAGTAAGCCTTGCAACCGGAGAGCGTATTCAAAACAAGAAGTGCCACCTGCAAACCTTGCGAGACTTAAGCGATGAAATCTGCCTGTCCCATGGATTAAGTGTTCTCCCTAAAGGGGCACAACACCGCCGAACAGGATTGAGCGATAAGGTCCAGCGTATTGACCGCATGCGCGGGCGCTCTTACATCGTCGACATGGCGAACAAAGCGAACTTCGCCAGTCGCCATGCCACAGGTTACGACGAGTATCTTGCGATCTTAAACGCCTTTGATGTTCAAGTCCGCATCGAGCCCCAGAACATCACCTACTATTACCCCGACAAAACCCATGGAAAACGAGGTCGCAACCTCGATCCGCAACTGGATAAACCCGCACTTGAGCGAAAGTTTGAATCCAACCGCGCACGAGTGGCAGCATCCCCTGAGTTGCGTGCGACCCTCTCCGACTTGATTGCAGACTACCGCACTCCCCCGCACGCGCTCACCAGTCCTGAGCAGGATACGCCTCAAGCGTCACCCCTGGTATCCACGCGCGCCGAGGGAGTGAGTCACCCACGCGAAGACGAGCTGGCCAAAAGCGTAATTCCTATTGAAGAGATCCAGCGCGCTAAAATGCAAAGCATTCTTGGCTACTGCGAGCGCACTAAAATCGGCCTATCACGCACCGAGGATGGCCGAACGGTTCTTCGTGGGCGCGATTACGTTGAAGTTTCAGAGTACACCTGGACCAACCACCGCAACAAAACACGCGGCAACGCGATCGACTTCGTGGCCTCTCACCGCGAAGTGGGATTCCTCCATGCCGTTTCGATCCTTAATAACAACCCTAAACTCATGCTTCTCGAACAACATATGGGGGAAGAAAAGCGAGGCTACCAGTCATTTTATATTCCCAGAGGTTATATTCCCAAGGGCGACCCCACAACACGAGCTGATTCTATCGCCCACCTCTCCCGGTGGCTGGGCCACTCCCCCAGTCACCGGGTCCATGGTGAACTTTTGAAACGCCAACGAGTAAACGTCGGGCGAGACGGGGTGATCCACTTATTTTCAGCAGACACCAATGAAGGGGCACTGGACTTCATCCCCCAGGACGACGGCCGATACAAAACACGCCGCCAGGGAAAGGCTGAGGGAGATTTCTTCGCCTCTCACCCCAAGAAGGCGCGAGAGCTGCACTTGTATCTTGAGCCCGAGGCATTTCTTAAAGGCTCGCCTAACCTTTACATCGACCCCGAGGCGACCAACGCTGCCCAGCTAGTGTTGCTCGCACCCTCACTTAAGCCCGTTCACCAAGCTATCGCACGTCACCGCGAGCTAGAGCGCGTGATTGTCATCAACAGTGCCGGACAGTCGCAAACCCATGCCCCTGACATTTTGCAATTCTTTGACTCACTCCGAGACTCTCTTAATCCGTTCCACATTGAAGTCAGTTTAACGTGGGAACCACCCACGCCCGCGCCACATGAGCGCTCGCTGTCGCGGGATATGGGCCTAGAGCGAGAAATCCATTTTCCATGAAGGGGGAAATTATGAACACCGGAACCACACAAACCGTACCAACAGTCAAAAAGACCAAGCTCAAGACCGACAATCTCCGCGTCAAGCGCGAGACAAAAAAGAAGATCCAAGGCGAGCTTGCGGTGATCAACCGCAAGAATTTCGGGCGTGCCGTCACGGCGGACGAATTCGTCTCACTCGCAATAACGCTGTTGCAACCTTCGCATCTGGAGCAGCTCAAGGACCGCTCGCTCTCCAACAAGGACCGGATGGAGAAGCGTTTTCAAGAGTACTGCGCCGAGCATGGCAAGGTGTCGAAAGACGAATTCATCGGAGTCCTGCTTTCGAGTGGCCAAGGAGGAAAAGCATGAGTACAATCGAAACTGCGACTGATCGTGACGTGATTGAAGTCGGATTTGACCACCTCTCGTGGCTAGATTCGAAAGATGCTGCAAAGTACCTCCGAAAAACGGCCAATGCCCTTCGGATTATGGTGTACCGGGGTTATATCCGGCCCAGAAAATTCCACAGGCGGCTTTACTTTCGTAGGCTCGAACTCGACCGAATGCTTGAATCCTCAGCTTTTTAGCAAAAGGGGGATTTATGGCGGTTTCAAGTTACGAAGAAAATGGAAAAACCTATTGGCAAGTCTATGTCGACATTCGCAGTCGAAAGGATCGGCGAATCCGCGTCCAAAAGCGGATCAACGGATTAACCTCAGAAAAAGAAGCGCTTGCAGAGGAAAAAAAGGTCCTTCGAGAGCTTTCTGAAAAGCTCTCCACCATGGAGGCGCAGGGCCTCAAATGGCGTGATGTAATCGATCGTTGGGGACGGTATCAGGAAATCTACCCCACCAAGCGCTACGCCAGGACAACTATTGAGGACTACTGTTCACTGCTCCGAAACTGGACGGGGCCATGGTTGCCCCGTGTCGCATCCGAGCTGAATCGAGGGGATGGTCGCGAGATCATACGCCATGCACAGGCCGAGGGCAAAAATGGAGGATTCTGCAAACATCTAAAGAATACGATTAGCCTAGTTTATACCTGGGGCATCGAAGAAAAGCTCATTAATGGCGTTCACGAAACACCGGTTCACGGAATGGAAATCGAAAAGGACCGCGAGGAAAAAGTTCCAGAAGTTCTTACAATCATTGAAATCCGCGATCTACTGCGCAAAGCAAAAGAACAGCAACATCCCTGGTATCCGGTGTGGGTAACTGCTGTCTATACGGGATGCCGCAGCGGCGAGCTTCAGGCGCTAAAAAGAAGTGACGTTGAGATTATTTCACGCGAGGATGCCATCGCGTGTGAAAAACTGCCTCCAGAGCAACGACGCTATGGGCTGATCCGAATTCGAAAGAATTGGAATACCCGCCTCAAAGAACTGGGGCCAACCAAAGCAGGCTATTGGCGTAGCGTTCCGGTATCGAGTGATTTTTATTGGTTTCTCGTGCAGGAGCTGAAAATCGACGAGAAAAAGTCCGACGACCCCCTACTCCCGCCCTTTTCCGATTGGCGCCTTGGAATGCAGGCCATGATCCTGCGTGGTTTTTGCCAGGCAAACAGTATCCCATCCATTAAATTTCATACGCTACGCGCCTGCTTCGCAACCCAGTTGATTGCTTCAGGGATTCCGGCTACGGTCGTAATGAAGATTTGTGGTTGGAAGGATATGAAGACCATGCAGCGGTATATCCGTCTTGCCGGTATCGACGAGGGCGGAGCGACGGAGAGGTTAAAATTCATTCCGACAGACGAGGCCGTGATGGAGAAGGTGGTTAGCTTGTTTGATTTTAAGAATAAATAGGCAGGTGATCGATGAGCAAGAACCAAGGTAAAACAATTAAAAAACAGAAACCAAACGAAACACGAAGCATTCGGGGTCGAGCACGCGAAGAGGCGTCCTTCCCTGTTGGCGGGTCGCGAACAGACCTACCTCGCGATTACGCAAATATTCTGCATGAAATTAAGCGACGTATCGGGGATGAGCGTTTACGAATAGTTTTAACCGCAAATTCGGCGATGGTCTCGCTCTACTGGGACATTGGCCGGATGATCCTTGATCGCCAAGAACAGGCTGGCTGGGGAGCCAGAGTGATTGATCGGCTCGCCGAAGATCTACGCAAGGAATACCCTGAAATGAAGGGACTTTCACCTCGAAATCTAAAATATATGCGAGCTTTCGCTGCCGCCTGGCCGGAAAGGTCAATTGTGCAAGAGCCTCTTGCACAATTGCCTTGGTACCACCATATCGCCCTGATTGAGAAGTGTCGCACGCCTGCGGAACGCCTCTGGTACGCTGACAAAAGCGCCAAGCACGGATGGTCGCACAACATCCTTTCCCTGCAAATCGAATCCCGTGCCCATGAGCGCCAGGGAAAGGCTGTCTCCAACTTCGCGGCAGCGCTTCCGCCAGCCGAGTCGGACCTCGCTAAACAGGTTTTCAAAGACCCATACCTTTTTGACTTTCTCGGCACTGCCGATCCCCGCCGCGAGCGCGAGATCGAGCAGGCCCTCGTGGACCATATTCAGCGTTTTCTCCTCGAATTGGGCGCAGGTTTTGCCTTTGTTGGACGCCAGGTACACCTTGAGGTGGGCGATCAAGACTACTACCTGGATCTGCTCTTTTATCATCTGGAATTGCGTTGTTACGTGGTCGTCGAGCTTAAGGCTGTTGCTTTCGATCCTGCCTTCGTCGGGAAAATGAACCTCTATCTTTCAGCAGCCGATGATCTCCTTCGTCACTCCGGCGATAAACCCACAATCGGACTACTACTCTGCCGATCCAAAAATAAAATAATCGTAGAGTACGCCCTGCGTGATCTCAAAAAGCCCATCGGCGTCGCGCATTGGGAGACCCGAATCGTTAAATCACTTCCCAAGGAACTGAAGGGCACTTTGCCGACGGTGGAGCAGTTGGAAACAGAGTTGGGCAAGACGGATTCCCCGCTGCCAAAACAAAAAGATGCGATGAAAATTTCAAGGAGGGACAAGAAGTACAAATAGGCATTGCATGACGCAAATGCTTGTCCTAAAATAGGACAAAATCGACTTTAAGTAGTTAATTTCATTCAGTCCCCGTCAAACCAGCCATTTTAAAAACAAATCTGGTTGATCCTACCGAGTAAAAGTAAGCAAGAAGTGGAAAACGCAGCGTAATCGATTCAAGCAGTTAGGATCGAGTTGTGGCTTTCAGCATTTCCCGGTCAGTCGCTAGATTTCGGGAATTTCCTGATTCTTGCCTGTTTTTGTCCTACTTCCCGGCGGGTGAAAAACGTAGGACAAAGTCGCCCCCATCTCACACGGTTAGGCGCCTCTTCCTGCAAAAAAGAATGAGAAGGTAGGTATCTTAGTGCGCACAATCACATAAAACGAAAAAGCCCAGAGCCATTCTACTAAAATGGGCTCCAGGCTTTTCAAACTTTAACTCGCTCAGATCTCGATCTTCGCAGGTCCGGAATCTGATGTTTGCAACCTTAACCGGAGCTGCTTTACGCGGCTCCTGGCGGGTACTTCTCTATTCTTAATGAGAGGTGCCGTCTCTGTCAACACGAATGGAGAGAATATGAACCAATCACTTTGCCCCATCATTGCCATTGCGAATCATAATCTTAACCGGCCAATTTCAACTCAATCAGCCTACAGCAGAGGTGTCCTATGAGAGGGAATGGACGAACCTCAAATCCAAGTGAAGTCCAATCCCCCATGACAGTGGCCAATCAAGAGAGAACTCTCACTGAGGTGGCTCAGTGTTGCCAGCCATCAGGAAAAGTTGGAGTTGCAGATGGGGGTTACTTTCAGCTGGCTCATTCCGTATTTCGTGACCGAAAGCTACGCGATCTTTCTGGCGACTCGTTTCGCCTATATCTGTGGCTGAGCAGTCAGGGCTGGAGATTCCCAGACTCCGATGGAACGGTTCGCGCCTCGATCGGCTTCATCACCGAGGCGCTTGGAATGCCACATGCCACCGTTTCGCGTGCCCTGAAGATTCTTCGAGAGACGAAGCTGATCCAGCTCGTCCAGACGGATTTCAAGCGGGGCAATCTTTGGCGGATTACGGCGCAGGCCGTCTGGAGTCCACCAGATGGTAAGGTCCCTCAAGGTAAGCCACCTCGAAACGAGGCGCCTCCACCCAGTCCACCACCTCCCTCAAATCGAGGGGGAAGCCACCTCAGTTTGAGCAGGAAGCCGCCTCAAATTGAGGTAGAAATAAGGTAATTGGCCAGCCGTCTAATTTATTTTCATAAAAATAAAAAAAGTGTTGACATGTTTTTGTGTGAATTTTCTGTTTTCAAATGTTCAATCGCAACC
>JBBCAV010000059.1:0-6290 GCA_051382305.1 Bdellovibrionota bacterium FG-2 | reverse complement strand
GTGATTGAGGTTCGCGATAACGGCCAGGGAATTCCACCGCATCTTTTAGCAAAAATCGGCCAGCATGGTGAAACCCATGGCAAGGCGGGCGGCTCGGGCTTGGGCGTGTATCATGCGAAGCAAACGATCGAAGCGTGGGGGGGCCGGCTTGAGATTGAATCGCAAGAAGGCCCACAAGAAGGCCCACAAGAAGGCCCAAATGAAGGCCCAAATGAAAACCAGGGCACGACGGTGCGAATGAAATTGCCGAAAGCGGCGGCGCCTGGGTGGTTTGCGCCGAAGATTCCGGTGGATGAGGTGCAAACCATTGTCGTTTTGGACGATGATCCGGGGATTCACAAGATTTGGGAGGGGCGGTTGGCGGCGCGTGTGGGGTCGCGAGAGCAGGTGGTCGTGCTGCATTTTTATTCCGCGCAAGAGATTCTAAAATGGTATCGCGGGAGTTTGGGCATGGGCGAAGCAGGCGATAGCCCGCTGTATCTGTGTGATTATGAGCTGGTGGGTTCAAAAGAAACGGGCCTCGACGTTATTGAAAAGTTGGGCATCGCTTCGCAAAGCATTTTGGTGACCAGTCGCTACGATGAACCTGCGATTCAAGAACGGTGCGTGCGGTTCGGGGCAAAGCTGTTGCCCAAGGGGCTGGCGCATCGGGTGCCACTGGGGTGATGAGGGGTTGCGCAGACTCATGAACTCAGAGTTCACAGGTCCCGTCAACATCGGCTCCGAATGGATGGTCAGTGTTTTTGAACCTAGGGGCTTTGCCGAAATGATCATGAAGATTGCGGAGAAGAAGGTGACGCTTAAGAATGTTCCGGGTCCGACTGGAGTGCGCGGACGTACGTCGAAGAGTGCCCCGAAGAGTGCCCCGAAGAGTGCAATGATTCGCAAGAAGCTTGGCTGGGCGCCTTTGATGCCGCTTAATTAAGGGGCAGATGGCGAAGGGGTGAGGAGGGGTTAAAAGGATGTTGAGTGATAAACTGTGGATATGAAACGGGATATCGCTAGATAGATTTTCTGTTGACAAATTCAACACTTAGGTCCATAAATTGACTATGATATTCCCGTGTTCCGAAAGGTACACGTATTATTTCCCCGGGGAGCCTTGTGCTCCCCGCATTTATTTTGGGGGTCCGCATTAACTTTCGTCTATTCATCGACTTTTGGAATTTTCAGTTGAACTGGAGTGACCGCTCGGGTGGTGCCAATTGTGACTGGAGGGTTGTTCCGAAGGTCTTATTGATGGAAGCTCAGAAGATTCTTGCTAACAATGGATTAGGAACAGCGGCGTTACATGAAACGCGTGTGTACGCATCTTATGAACGTGGACGAGAGACGAAGCTTAAAGGTTGGCTCGATGCGTTTCTCGACAAACAGCCAGGGGTTTCCGTCATTGCAAAAGAACGGCACTGGAGGCAGAAGGCTGTCCACTGTCGTGGATGTAACGCTGAAATTGAGGACTGCCCAACCTGCAAGGCAAAGCTGGGGAGAGCGTCCGAGAAGATGGTCGATTCTCGAATCGTCACCGATCTTTTGAGTTTGGCGTGGGATGGAAGTTTCGACGCGGCCATTTTATTGACCAGTGATGCAGACATGGTTCCGGCGGTCGAAAACCTTCAGAGACGCAACTTCAAAGTAATCAATGCTACATGGAGGGGGCACGGGCACGAACTCGCGAAAACTTGCTGGGCTTCGTTTGAGCTTGATGGACTTATTTCCAGCCTAAAACGCTAGCAGCCGCTTGCCATCGAACAGGTTGAAACCAAGCAGCGGGCAACTCTGGATAATGCGTCATCAGTTTTGAGTCGATCTGCGACAGCTCTCACCCTTCAGAATGGCGCGTCCTTTCCCAAAATTTTTACAATCCAACCCATGGGCGGGAAGTGGTCGGGTTCATACCCCGACGCTAAGTAAATGTTGGTAAATCCAAGCGCATGGATTTCTTTTGAGACTTCTTCTCCCTTGATGCCGTTGCCGAGATTGGAGTCCACATATATGGGGGTGGTGAAGTCGAGGGTTCTGGCCACGGCAAAGAACTCATCAGCCGTAAAGAAGCAGCGCAGATTCGTGCCGACTTGTTTGGCCCTTGCTTTCCAGGTCATGTGCACCAAACTATCATCATCAATCAAGACGCCATCGGGGCGCTCTAGCGGCTTCTTGAGTTCAATAGGAATATACCCCGCTAGCCCCTTGGGCAAGAGTCGCACTCCGATTCGTTTTGCATGATCCGCAATGGACTTTTCTTCATATCGACTCGTAACCAAAATACTCTGTGCACTTATCTGTAGGGCCTCAATAAGCGATAGGCCTGTTTCTTGGTAGCCGAGGAGCTCATAGTCCATTAAGAAAAGGGTCGTAGGAATTTTGTCTCGATTATTTTCCACCCATTCTTTGAGCTCTTGCGGCGTTGAAAAATGAATCTCTGTAACGCCACCTTTTGAACTAAAACGCTCCTGCCAGATTTGATGGATGCTCACATCGTCATCGACAACCACAAGGGTCGCATTGGGGGAGTATTCCAGGCGTGGAACGAACCACTCAGGGGGTGGGGCGAGCGGCAGTCGAAGTGACGCCTTTGTTCCCTGGCCCATCTCAGACTCAAGGGTCAGCTTCCCGCCCCAAGACTCTGCGGTGGCGCGCAGAAGTAGAGCGTGCGCGGAACGAATCCGTCTTGGGCAACTATCTCTCTCAGAACGGTGATGTGTCGGCGTCTGGTTTGGAGGGCAACGAAAAAAGGCTCCTGAGTTTTGCGCAGAAAGAGCATTTTCATGTTTTCTTGGAGCGCATTCGAAAACGTCTTTTCAGGGTTTGGGTCAGCGTTCGGGCGATTTATTGCCGGTGCCGAAAACGGTCGTTGATTGTGAGCTGCCAGGGCCGTGGTCCAAATATGCGACCGTGTGGCGTGTGATGTTTGAGTTGCCTACTGAGCGGTATCTTACGGCAGATGATTTCTTCTTCTTTTCGGGCTGTTTTCGGGACGTGTTCGGGTGAAAATTCGGGATGCAGACAAAACCACGGTCCAGTTTCTAAAAGATTATTTTTCGACTGACTGGGATACCTCACCCTCGTTTACGTTCCAGCACCTTACCCAAGATGGCGAAAATGTCGAGGTGCAGGCCTGGTCAATTTTGCACGAAGAACCGTGGTCTATCTACGCGCTTTATCTGGCTGTTCTGATCGTAGGCGCCGTTCTGTTTTGGCGTGCGGCTAAGCATCTCTCATGGTGGCAAAGTGATTTGGAGAAGACGGCTGAGATTTTGGCGAGTATTGAACCCGCTGTTCAAAAACGCATACACTATGATTTTTTTCGCAAAATTGCTGTATTTGCGGCAGATGCAAGGAATGCCGAAGAGCAGTTTCGGTTGAAAGAGGCCAAAAGTAGCGAAGCGGTTATGCTATCCGCCATCGCCACCCAAGTCTCCCACGACATCCGCTCCTTCCTTGCCGCATTGATCTCCGTCGCCCACAACAGCCCTGGTCTCCCGGAGGACTCGCGCGTGCAGCTCAGAGAGGCCGCGAATCGGATACGGGATATTGCAAATCAGCTTCTGGAAAAGAACCGCGAAAAGAACCGGGAAAAAAGTCACAAAGCCTCGGTGGGCGCAGAGGGCCTCGCGTCCGAAGATCCTCACTCCGGCGCCGGAGGCGCAGCGCGTCTTGATGGCATGTCCTCCGAAGAGCGCTCCACCACGGGGTGCAGACCATTGTCGTTTTGGACGACGATCCGGGGATTCACATCGGGTGCCGCTGGGGAGAAGGAGTGAGGGGGCGTTGGTTTTGTCACTAAATGTGGAATAGTTTAATGAAAACAGTGACAATATACACCTCTGGTTTGGGCTTTTAAGTGAGTCATATTTGGCGTATAATAATAATACTGTGCGCTTAGAAAATACACTGCCTTCAAAACTTGCTTTGGCAATTGCCGATCTTAACGCGTGGGCAGAGCAAAACGACTTGAACCTCAGGATCATCGTGATCGGAGCTGCTGCGCTTTTCATGCATGGCCTAGAGCCTCGCGCCACCAATGATATCGACTCGCTAACTGAGTTTGATCAGCGCCTCCTCGATGTGATTGCTGAGATTGGTTCCCGCCAGGGACTTGGACCTCACTGGCTAAATGATCAGGCAAACGGCTTGAATGTCCCTGAAGGGTTTGAATCGCGGTTGTTTAATTTGTCTCTTGGCAGTCGGATCATCGCACAAGTTCCGTCACGAGGAGATTTGATTGCACTGAAGGCTGCGGCCTTCGTGATTCGCGGCCACGAAGACCCAAAAGATTACTTAGATCTCATGGGACTTGCACCCACGAGGCGTGAGGTGGATGAGGCCATCGCTTTTGTAAGAAAGGTGCATACACCACCTCATTCGAGGTTTTTTCCAGATTTTGAAGTCATGATTGGAAAGCTCTATGACCTCGTTCGATGAGTTCGTCAATGCTCTCTGCTATTTCGGCGGCAATCTGGCGTCAGGGGCTGGCGAGGTGAGGAACGCTTATCAGGATTTGGAGACCTTTGTTTTAGATGCAACGCTGTTTATGGGAATAGATCCAAGAGTGACCCAGTGTTTTCTCGTGTGGCTTCGAAAATACGGTGTGATTCTGAGTCCCTCGAAGTTGCGCAGAATTGCCCAGTTGAGAAAGTGGAGAGAAGATTGCAATGGCGCAGTGTTTGGCGCGTTTTTGGAGATCTTAGAAGCGAACAATCGGCAAAACAAACATTGGGGTATTCTAAGAAAATTTGCGTGTAAAAAAGAGCCGCAGTTACTTTTTTCGGCACTGCCGCGGCCTCCCTTAAATCTTGAGAATGCGCTGTTTAAGAAGTTCGGATATGTGACATATACTTTTCATCTAGATGACGAAAAGTACTTGGCTCCGCCTGCCGCTGTCCTCGCGAGATGCCCCGAAATCCGATTCCGAGCTTTAGGGCTTGGTATCGCTGCGGCGGATTTAAGAGCATTTAGAGAAAAACATCCGGATATTACTTCGCTGTACGAAGTCGCAAAACGTACCCATCACCCGAGGGCAAGTATTTATCAATGTCAGCGATTGTTCGAGGATTTCGGGACGGCCGAGAAGGTGGCCTAGCTACCCGGGGTCCGGGCGGTATGAATCGTGCGAGCATCGGGCGGCCGCTTGAGGTGCACTGCTATAAGTTTGCGAATGTAGCCTTGACAAGCCGAAACCTCTAAGCGACGACAGTGAATATGCAAAATCAAAAGCAGATCCAAAAAAAGATCCAAGCCGTTACTTCGGTGGCAAACTCCGAGTTTTCCGAAAGCCATATTAGCCCCGCAATGCTTACACACGCGCTGAAACTTATTGACTCAGATGTCGTGGCGATTGTGGCGGTTTCACCCGAAGGGGTGTTGTCGGGGGAGGTTTTGGATCGCAAGACGGCAGGCACGTTTGAGTGTTCCGTTCATCTCCTGCCCTACGGTACTTTTCGGGTTCCTTTTTGTTCGTGTGGTAAAGGCCAAACCACGCAAGAAGGAATTCTTTGTGAGCATGTGCTCGCCCTGACTCTTCATTTTGCGCACTTGCTTGGTTCCAAAAAATTGAAGCCAGGATTAAAGAAGCTTTTGGTCGCGGCGCCCGAATGGCTGCGCGAGCGGTACCAGCTTAACGTGAATTTGGGCAATAATGTACAAGACGAGATCATTCGCGGCATCAAGCTGAAAAATCTTAAGGACCTGCAAGCCTATTGGATGCTGCTCGAGATGGCGTCAGAAGGTAAGCAAAAAATTCCGGCTGAAGTGCTCGTTCAACATGTGCTTTCAATATATGAGAGTGCAGCCTGGGGCGTGAAGCGCGCTGCCATGGAAGCGGTCTTGCGCCGAATTGGCAGCGTGAAACTAGAGGATCTTCATATTGCCTCACACCTGGGGCGCCCGGCAAATGGGCAAGTTTTCGGGTTTTATCGTGTGCATTCTCGCTTACGAGCGGCGAAACGCCCCTATGATGTGCTATTGGCGAGCCCCGTCGGAATCGATGGAAGCTGCTCGTGCCCTGATTTTAGGAAAAACACGCTTGGGTTTTGTAAGCATCTGGCGAGTGTCATGATCCATTGGAATTCTAGTGAATCCCTGCGCGCGCGTTTCACCAAATCGCGGCCGCAATTTACGACTCGCCTGAGGTGGCTCCCCAATACTGGATTGGCGGGTATGGCGGGACCCCTGGCCGGGATGGAAATTTGTGGGGGGGTCCGGGGGGGGGGGGTTTGAGGAAAAACCCCAAAAAAAATGTCCCCCGTTTTTTTTGGGGCCGGGAAAAGACAAGCGTCCCATATGCGGGGGGG
>JBBCAV010000058.1:0-16013 GCA_051382305.1 Bdellovibrionota bacterium FG-2 | reverse complement strand
TCAATGGTGTCAGATATTCGAGCGCCTGATGAGGTCGCTCAGTGTTATAGAACTGGAAGTAATTTCCCACGCCGCCGTGCAACTCACCACCAGTTCTGTAGTTCTTCAAGTAAATGTCCTCGTACTTTACAGTTCTCCAAAGTCTCTCGACGAAGATGTTGTCAAGAAAGCGACCTCGCCCGTCCATGCTGATCTTCGCTCCTGCAGCATCCAGTCTGCCTGTAAAATCGGAACAGGTGAACTGCGATCCCTGGTCCGTATTGAAGATCTCGGGGCAACCAAGCTTCAGTGCGGCGTCGAGAGCTTCGAGACAGAAGTCGGCATCCAGCGTGTTGGAGATCCGCCAGGACAACACATAGCGGCTGTACCAGTCCAACACCGCAACCAGGTACATGAATCCGCTATCCATGGGGATGTAGGTCACGTCAGTCGACCACACCTGGTTTGGCCTCACAATCTCCACACCCCTCAAAAGGTACGGATAGATCTTGTGGAACTTCCCTGGCCTGCTCGTCTTTGGCTTCGGATAAATAGCCTCTAAACCCATAATTCTCATCAACCGCTGAATCCGTTTCCGGTTTACATCAAAACCCTGGCTGGCAAGCCAGACCACTATCCGACGACTCCCGTAAAAAGGGGTATGGGTGTACTGCCCGTCGATCAGGCGCATGTACTCCAGATTCTCCTCCGTCTCCTGGGTCGGCTCATAGTAAAGCGTTGAGCGTGGCAGTCCGATCAGTTCACACTGACGGCTGACAGCAATTCGGCTTAGGTCACACTCGATCATAGCCCGGCGAAGCTCAATTGAATCTGGCAGTTTTTTTTTTCAACCAGTCCAGCTCAAATTTGAGCCGACCAATTTCCTCGTACAGCTGGCCCACCAGAGCCTCGGACGCCTCCGCTTGCGTCCGCTTGCCACCGAAAACATTTGGCAACCCTTCTTGCAGCTGCTTCTTCCACTGGCTCACCTGGGTCGGGTGGATCTTGAATTTGGAAGCTATTTCATTCATCGTCTGTTGGCCCCGAAGAGCCTCAAGCGCAACGTCTGATTTCAGCTTCACCCCGTGTCTCTTTCTGATCGTTTCCACAACTACTACCCCTTTCAGGACCGCTCACCAAACCATGATTTTTATAGCATAGCAAGCTGTCCAGTTTTAGGGGTCCACTATACCAAACGAAGTGGGCTTGATGTCAAAATATGTGGGGATCGTCAAGAAAGAGGTAGGCAAAGCGGGCAAGATATTTTCAAAAGCGAAGGCGAAAATCAAAGAAGTAGAAAAGAAGGTCAAAGGTTTAGTGCGGGCGTCACATCTATTTGCCAACACGAAAGAGCAGAAGCAGAAAGTGGGGAAAAAGCTCTATCACGTCAGCATGGAGATTCACCGGGAACTTATGCAGGCGCTCGAATGCGGAGGAGTTCTCAAAAAGAAGTCACAACAAGAGTTGGCCCGGATTACCGAAATCATGAAAACGCTCTTTCCCCAAATCAAACATTTTCTGGAAACCGGATTTGTGGCGCCGAAGAAGATTATTCATCTCAAGATGTCGGAGCTGTATTCGATCGTTCGCGGAAAAGCGGGAAAGTCGGTGGAGTTTGGGCTCAAGTGGGGTGTCAGTCGAATTGGCGGAGGATTTATTTAAGGTTTTTTGATCAATGGAGGGGAACACTGCTCGGGCAAGCAATTTTGCATGGAAGCGCTCAAAGTTCACAAAGCGACATTTGGAGAAGCACCGGAAGTTTATGGGTACGATCGTGGTGGCCACAGTACAAGAAACGTAAAAACCGCAAAAAACATCGGAGTAAAGCATGTCGGCATCGCCCCCACGGGAAAAACAGCTTGGTCTGTGTCAGAGACAATGGAGGAAAAGATCAAGCGCGAGCGGGCCCAGGTGGAGGGATGTATCGGAACAATCAAGTCGCCGATCTACGGATTCAACAAACCCAATGCCAGAAGCAAGCGGGCAATGGAAACCTACGGGCATCGTGCGATTTTGGGGTTCAATATGCGAAAACTGATTCGGGAGCAGTTAAAGTTGAAGTTGGCGACGGCATAAACGGAAGAGTCGAATTGGGTAAAACCTGCTCGAAAGTAAATCAACGGCGTCGCGAGCAGAAAACTGATCAAAAATCTGGAGGGGCGGCGTTTTTTTTAAGCCGCTAACTCCGAACCCGCTCTAGTTAAACGATTAAGAGGTTTGAAATGAGATACCATGTCAGGGTTTATAAAGTGAAACGCGGCTTTTGGGCTAAATGCATTGAATTAGAGGGCTGCCAGACTCAGGCGGACTCACCCTCAGAGCTAGAATCAAATATGAGCGAAGCTCTTAACGTGTTTCTCGATGAGCCCGCAAGTTCAAGGGCCTTGTTCCCTTTTCCACGAAAGCGCATTCGTGGGCGCAACATTGTAGGAATAGAGGTTCGGCCGCGGATAGCCTTTTCATTTTATTTGCGACAGCTCCGATTGGTTCGAGGACTGACTCAAAAAGAAGTTGCGCAGCAGCTAGGTATTAAGAATCTATACAGCTACCAGCGCCTTGAGAGTTCAAAGACAGCGAATCCGGAGCTTGCTACCATCATTCAATTGAAGCGAATATTTCCCGAAATGTCATTGGATGAGTTGCTTTCGGCTTAGTTGAGTTGAGCGTGTATTTTTTTGATCGCATAGACGCATGGCTCACTTGCTCGCTGCGTCACCCCAAAAAACACTTTGACAGCGCACACCATCTCATTTAAGACCGATGAACATATCCCATTAAAGCAGTTTGCTATAACACTTCTTAAAGACATTTAAGAAATTTAACGAAAAGGGGCAGGTAATCGCACATGAAGAATATCCTTGGGAAATTTCTAACGGTTTGCGCAGCTTTGGCTGCATCTCCACTTGCGTTTGCAAGTGAAGCGGAGATTAAGATTCCAGAACTCTCGAATCATTATAATCTCTTTGGCACGAGTGTCGCTGGGACGACTTTGCTGGGGATCGGGATGGGCGTTTGCGTTCTCGGAATGCTTTTTGGTTTCGTCGAATACTTGAGAGTCAAAGCTTTGCCTGCTCACGAATCAATGCTGGATGTTTCGGCTTTGATTTATGAAACCTGCAAAACCTATCTTTTTCAGCAGGGAAAACTGCTGATTTTGTTGGAAACCTTCATCGGCGCTTGTATTTTCTATTATTTTCTCGTGCTTCAACACATGGAACTTCCTCGCGTGTTACTCATTTTGCTCTGGTCGATCCTGGGCATTTTGGGATCCTTCGGGGTCGCTTGGTTCGGCATTCGGATCAACACCTTGGCTAACAGCCGTACGGCATTTGCTTCCCTAAAAGGCATGCCCTATGCCGTGATGGATCTTCCTCTTCGTTCGGGGATGTCCATCGGCGTTCTTTTGATTTGCGTTGAGCTGATCATGATGATTTTCATCCTTCTCTTCGTACCTCGCGAAAGCGCTGGCGCTTGTTTCATCGGATTCGCAGTAGGGGAGTCCTTGGGCGCCTCGGCTCTTCGTATCTGTGGCGGTATCTTCACTAAGATCGCCGACATCGGATCCGATCTCATGAAGATCGCATTCAACATTAAAGAAGATGACCCACGTAACCCAGGCGTGATCGCTGACTGCACGGGCGACAATGCCGGCGACTCGGTCGGCCCAACGGCGGATGGTTTTGAAACTTACGGCGTGACCGGCGTTGCCCTCATCAGCTTCATCTGTCTTGCAGTGGGCATGAGCTTGGGCGCTGATGGTAAGCCCGTTTTGAATCCTGGAGGCATTGAGCTTCAGTCCAGCCTCATTATCTGGATTTTCGTCATGCGCGTTCTGATGATTGTGACCTCGATCCTCTCTTATTGGGGCAATGGTTTCATTTTCAGATCCATGTACGGCAAAGCCGAACATTTTGATTTTGAATTACCTTTGACGTCTCTCGTTTGGATCACCTCGATCGTTTCGATCTTGGTCACCTACGGCGTGAGTTATGTCCTCATCGGTGATTTGAGCCCAGTATTGTGGTGGAAACTAGCGACCATCATTAGTTGCGGAACGCTGGCTTCTGCGGTGATCCCAGAATTGACGAAGGTATTTACTTCGTCCAAGTCTCAGCATGTTTCTGAGATCGTTTCGGCTTCACGTGAAGGCGGAGCTTCGTTGACCATTCTCTCTGGCTTGGTTGCGGGTAACTTCGCAGCGTTCTGGACCGGGATGGCGATGGTGGCTTTGATGTTCATCGCTTATTTTACGGCTCAGACCGGTTTGAATGAATTCATGGTTTACCCGTCGGTATTTGCCTTTGGCTTGGTTGCTTTCGGTTTCCTGGGCATGGGCCCGGTGACGATCGCCGTCGACAGCTACGGTCCAGTGACGGATAACGCACAGTCGGTGTTTGAATTGTCCCAAATCGAAGCGCTTCCAAACATCAGCAGTGAAGTTGAGAAGAAATTTGGTTTCAAGCCGAACTTCGAAAAGGGCAAACACTTGCTCGAGGAGAATGACTCTGCTGGAAACACGTTTAAAGCGACCGCAAAGCCCGTGCTTATCGGAACGGCCGTGATTGGCGCAACGACAATGATTTTCTCGATCATTCTCTTGCTCAATCTTAAGCTCGACCTACTGGACGCTCGTGTGTTGCTCGGTCTCATCACCGGCGGCGCCGTGATTTTCTGGTTCTCTGGCGCTTCGATGCAAGCCGTGACAACGGGTGCTTATCGCGCGGTGGAGTACATTAAGAAGAATATTCGTTTGGATTCTTCGGCCAAGGCATCTGTGAATTCCTCCAAAGAAGTGGTCAAGATCTGCACGCAATACGCGCAGGCCGGGATGCTCAATATCTTTGGTGTGATCTTCTCCTTCACTTTGGCGTTTGCGTGTTTTGATGCGACGTTCTTTGCTAGCTACTTGATCTCCATTGCAGCGTTTGGTTTGTTCCAGGCGATGTTTATGGCCAATGCCGGTGGCGCTTGGGATAACGCAAAGAAGGTTGTTGAAGTGGACCTTAAAGAAAAGGGAACTCCTCTTCATGCTGCAACCGTGATCGGCGATACCGTTGGCGATCCTTACAAGGACACCTCATCGGTTGCTTTGAACCCGATCATCAAATTCACGACTCTCTTTGGTCTTCTCGCTGTCGAAATCGCAGTCAATGCACAAGAAGTGGCTTTCTACATCGGTTCCGTTTTGTTTGTCGTAGGTTTGTTCTTCGTATGGCGCTCGTTCTACGGAATGCGCATCAGCAAAGCTAAACTTAAGTAATACATTCTAGATCTATAGAATTGAGAAGGGCCGCGTGTTCGGAAGAGCATGCGGCCTTTGTCGCATGCGGCTCTGCGCCGTGCGTCTTGACATGTATGTTATTGGGGCCATTATACAGAGTAATTCTAACTTCGGAAGGGAGCCTGTTTATGTTCGCTTGGGGAAAACGGATCTTTTTATTTTTAGCAGTCAACGTTTTGGTGGTTCTGACGATCTCGCTCTTGCTCAACGTTTTAGGAATTGGGCCTTATTTGACGGCCAACGGGATGGACTACAGCGCCCTCATGGCTTTCTGTCTGGTCTGGGGTATGGCGGGAGCCTTTATCTCGCTTGCGTTGTCTCGAATCATGGCCAAGATGATGATGGGGGTTCAGAGCATTGATCCGAACACAAGTGACCCCAGACTAAGTTCGCTTGTGCAAACCGTTCACACCCTCGCACGTAGCGCTCATCTTCCCTCCATGCCCGAAGTCGGAATCTATGAATCACCTGAGATCAATGCATTTGCAACGGGGCCCACGAAGTCTCGTGCGTTGTTGGCCGTGTCCAGCGGTCTCCTTAATCGCTTAAAGAGCCAAGAAGTTGAAGGTGTTCTAGGTCATGAAATCGCCCACGTCGCCAATGGCGATATGGTAACAATGACGCTGGTTCAAGGGGTCGTGAACGCTTTCGTTATGTTTCTCTCTCGGGCGCTGGCGTTTGTTATTGTGCAGGCCCTTCGAAGTCGCGATGAAGAGCGTGAAGGGGGCTTCTCTTCTGGGATTTATTTCGTGGTGTCTTTCCTCCTTGAAATTGTGTTTATGATTTTAGGCTCAATGGTCGTCGCTTGGTTTTCACGCATGCGAGAGTATCGCGCGGATGCCGGCGGGGCACGCCTTGCGGGGCGTGAGAACATGATCGGCGCGCTCGAAGCGTTGCAGCGTACGTTTGAGCAGGTTCCGGCTGAAACACAGCCGGCGTTTCAGAATCTCAAAATCTCCTCAAAGGGCGCTGGAATTTTCAGACTCTTTTCGTCTCATCCCGACCTCGAAGTACGAATTCAAAGATTGCGTGCGGGCACCTAAGTCTACGCTGGAAAGAGATCTAGGATCTTGGCAAGAAGCTTGGGGTTAAAGATCATTTTCGTCTCGCCCGATTCCATATTGGCGCGCATTTTCTTGATCGCTTCAGCTGGGGAGAGCAGTTTTTGTCCTTGAACAGGTGTGGTCATTTGGTCGAAATGCTCCGCCAGTGATAGGATCTGAGCTTCAACGCAGACGCGCTCTCCGGCATAGCCTTTAGGATATCCTGAACCATCAAAGGTTTCGTGATGTTGTAGAATCGCTTTTTGAACTTTGTCGTTTACGATGATTTTTCGATGTTTGAGAATGCCCATAGCCATCTCGGGATGCTTTCGATAGATTGCCTCCTCTTCAGGGGTTCTCAGATCGGCAGGTTTGGATTGAATTTCGGCAGGGACATCCGCGAGTCCAATATCCATGAGAATTCCGGCCATCGCAAGGTCTTCGGGTTTTCCTAAGCCCAGGCCCATTGAAAAAAGGGCTGAAAAAGCCGAAACATTTGAAGCATGAGTGTAGGCGTTTCGTTTTTCTCCGAGCAGATTTTGAAACCGTGAATACCAGTTGGCCTCTTCGGAGGACATGATGTAGGTCTTGACAATCTCTTGGCAGTCCTTGGTGAGTCCCTGACCTTGTTCGAATGATAATTCTTTGGTGGTGTCGACGTAAATTCCACTTAAGAGTTCGCGCACAGCAGTTTGAAGGCGTTCGCGTTTTTCTGTTACGCTGATCGTAGACGAAGAATTGAGTTCTTTGAGTCGTTTTGCGGTGTACTGATAGAATTTGGTCATGTCCTCTGAGGAGACATAGACGGAACTCACTTGGTGCTTCTTCATGCGATCCATGCGCTCGGAATCAATCTCATCGCCGGCTGCAGACATTCTGATATATTTCTTGTTTGCGGGTAGAAAAATTGAAGTATCAAAATCAAGGGCTGCACCGGGTTGGAGATCAACAAGTTTAACGGGCTTAAAAACTTTAAGCGCGCCGTTGCTTAGCTTTGCGAAAATGTCTTCGAGGCGTTCGATGAGCAGGGTGAGTTCAAGGGGGAGTAAGAAGGCATCGGTAAATCCGTTTTTGATAAACACTTTGCGATCGTAGCCTTCTCGGCTTTCGCAAATGAGAAAAATGGGGAATTCTCCGTAATTCATTCCGAGCGTTTGTGCGACTTCGATGAAAGAAATCTTCTTGTCGTTTACACTGCACAAAACGATATGGGGCAGAGGGGTGACCGGTTCAACTAACGTTTCAAGGTCCAGTGGAATGCTTTGAACCGAAACGCGATCAAAGAAATTTTGAAGAGATTCCGTCGCTGTGTAGCTCAGCCCGATGGACAAGAGTTGAACGTCAAGATTTTTTCCTGAAGCGGGAGCGGGTTTCTTTGGAGCTTCTTTGGTGTCTGTTTTTTCTGTCAAGGTGTCTCCGTTATAATCACAGTATAGCGGATTTTTTAGAAATTCCGGATGAGTATTTTCAGACACATCCACTATTATGGAGATTGCGTCAAGATTGTGACGAAGGAGATTTACTCTTCGCTAGCAAGTGTGCAGCTATAGTTTTCGGTGATGCCGTCAAGTGTTAGCGTCGCGCTGAGAAACGCGGCTCCGGAAAGCACAGAGCTATTTCGTGGAAAACTAAATACGGTATGACCGCTCGACGAAACACCTATCCCATGGGAGGGGGTGAGCTCAAGTCTAAGAGGGATCGCGAGTTTCTTACCCGTGCGCGTTGCAAGGGGAAGTGAAAATGTTTCAATGAGAAGCGCGTCGTTTGCCTGCGGTGAAGTAGGAACCACTTCGGTGAAGAATTCAAGCGACCCGGGGAATTTTAGGGCGATGGGTTCAAGTTTGTGTGCCGCAATAAGAGATGGATTCTGCTTACAATGAAGAAAATCGACAAATGCTGTTTGAATGGAAGGGGGGACGTCCTGAGCTGAAGCAAAGCCAGTGATCGCCAAAGCGATGAGGCTTGATGCAAGTATCCGGCGGTTGAGCCAGCGGTTGAGAAAGTTTAGGTCTAACATATCTTTACCTCATCAGGACCCCCTCGAGCGGGGGGCCAGACTGCACCATTACCGCATGGCGTCATTAAATGCAAGCCTTTTTATGCCTTTTATCTTATGCATTCATTTGCGCCGCCAGATAGATCCCCTTAAGTACTAGATTGGGGAGTTCCAGGTCGAAAACCTCCGCCCGGTCCAGCAGGCTTGCAAACCCCCCTGTGCCTATAATGACGGGTTTTTCCCCGCTAAAAGCCTCTTTAGAAATTCGGGAGGTGATTTCTTTGACCATCCCAATGGCTCCATAATAGAGCCCTGATTGAATGCTCTCAATCGTGGATCGCCCGATGGCCGCCTCGGGGACGACGATTTCGACGGAGGGTAATCGTGCGGTCTTGGATTCTAGAGCTTCCATTGAAATTCGAAGGCCTGCGACAATCACGCCGCCTAGATAGTCCTTGTCTGCAGTGATGGCACAAAAGGTGGTCGCAGTTCCAAAATCAATGACGATTAGATTCTTGCCCGGATAAAGGTGCGTTGCCGCAATCGCCGTGGCAATGCGATCGGAGCCGACTTCAAGAGGATTGCGATATTTGATCTTAAGCCCTGTCTTGACACCAGGCTGTAGAATAAAGGGCGCACCTCGAAAATATTTGAGGCAGCAATTCTTGAGCGAGTGCACGAGATCGGGGACGACCGAGCAAACAGCGACGCGTTGAATCCCCCCAGGATCGACACCATTTTCTCGTAAAACGGAGCGCAGAAAAAGCCCCATTTCATCTGAAGAAGAACCGTGTGCGGTCTTCTTTCGAAACGTCGTGCGCAGCTTGTCGCATTCAAAAACGCCCCCGTAAATATGGCTGTTGCCGACATCAAGTGTGAGAATCATAGAGCCTCTCCTTCTTCGATAAAATGAACCAAAGCCTGAGCAAGTTGGGTCTTCGTTTGGAATTGTGTAAGCACTTGCTTGCCCGCGTAAATGGCGCCTTGATGCTGATCTCCCTGAATCCCGGAGACATCATTGTGGACAATGAGGTCTGCCTTTGAAGATTCCCAAAGTCGGTGGATGGCTAGTTCTTGCTGTTTGGGGTCTGCAGTATGGGTGAGTTTGAAAGCGATGATTTTCGCACGCTCATTTTTGCTATAGCCACGGATACGGTCAACAATCTTGAAGTTCCTCTTCAGATGAAGCGTTGGCGCTGCGCTTGATGAGAGTTTGCCAAAATGTTCCGGTGAATATCGCTTGCCCTGTACTTCGATCTGCTCCACCGAAAAATCGCTCACTGCCGCAAGGTGAATGATGGCATCAAAAGGCCGAGTCCCCAGCAAGGTCTTCAACTGATGATCGAGATCCGTGAACCCCCCGAAAACGTACTGCTCGCACGAACGCGTTGGTTTTTTTGCGTTTTCGCCATGAAGGTAGACCACCTGATGGCCACATTTGAGCAACTCATCGGAAATCACAGCACCGGTGGCACCGGAGCTTAGGTTGCTAATGTATCTTACGCCATCAATGGGTTCGCGAGTTCCTCCGGCAGTAATGATGATTCGGCGTGGTTGAATGGGGGATTGCAAGCAAACACTTGAAGCGGCCTTTGCAATCTCATTCAAAATCTCCTGCGGTTCAAGCAGCCGGCCTTCGCCCTCGTCTCCGCAGGCAACGCGCCCGTTGGCGGGTTTAAGGATTTGGACGCCCAGCTTTTTCAATTTCTCTAGTGAAGCCTGAGTAATGGAATGCCCATACATCGCCGGGTTCATTGCGGGCGCCAGGAGCCAGGGTTTTGAAAAATCATGAGCTAAGAACAGGGCGCCCGTTGGAGTGTCCGCAATCCCTGCGGCTAATTTATTGATAAGATTAGCCGTGGCGGGACAAACGATCGAGAGGTCTGCCCATTTGACCAGCCGAATATGATCCAAGTTCCGGCCCGCTGCAAAAAGGTCGCTCAGAACAGGCTTTCCTGTGAGCCCTTCTAGGGTGGCTGAGCCGACAAACTTAAGTGCCGAAGGTGTGCAAATCGTTTGCACTTCGTGTCCCTGCTTGATTAGCGCCGATATCACTTCGCACGCTTTAAAAGCTGCAATCGATCCTGAGAGATGAAAATTAACGTGCAACATTGTCGATCAACCTCACGTTTCCTAGGTAAACCGCGCCGTAGCGTCGCGCGCCTTCGTTTTTGATATAATCCACTTTGAAGCCAATCATCTCCAGCGCCGCCTTGACTTCATCGGGAGAAAATTCAGAGGCCAGCAGCAGCGGGAAATGTTTGGCATGCGCACTTTGCTCGGGATTTAGAAACCGATTGCGGGAGCTTAAAGCGAGCCCGTCGCTATTTCGAATCGTGGGACAGGGGGAGATTTGAGTCGGGATAAAAAACGCTTGGGCCATATCCCGAATGAGTTGAAACTGTTGATAGTCTTTTTCGCCAAAATACGCGCGGGTTGCTTGAACTATGTTCAAGAGTTTCAAAACAACGCTCAACACCCCTTCAAAATGTCCGGGCCGAAAAGCCCCGCACAGAGTTTTGCTGAACTCCGTTTCCCGCACGCGAAACTTATAGCCATCAGGGTAAAGCTCCTGGGCGGTGGGCGCGAAGACATAGTCAATGCCACATTCGCCCGCAAGCATCAGATCGGTGTCGAGCGTCGCCGGGTAGCGACTCAGATCCTCCGAGTTATCAAATTGAGTGGGGTTCACAAAAATGCTCAAGACCGAAAGTGAGTTTTCGGAGACGCATTTTCTCATCAAGGAGGCATGTCCTTCATGCAATGCTCCCATCGTAGGAACGAAGCCCAAATCCTGGGATATGGAGCGTCGTACTTCACGCAATTCCGAAACAGTTTTGATCAATTTAGGTTGCTTCACGACGTATAACTCTCTCTTTCTGAGGGAAACTCTGCATCTTTTACATCACGGTCAAAATGATTGAGTGCATCGCGCATCAAGGCGTTTAGGTCCAGGTAAGTGCGAAGAAACTTTGGTTTGAAACCGGGGTTCGTTCCTAGCAAGTCTTGCAGGACTAAGACTTGGCCCGAGGTGTGAGGGCCTGCGCCGATTCCAATGGTGGGGATACTCAAGGCGGCGGTGACTTCTCGGGCGACCTCAGAGGGGACACATTCTAAGACGAGTGAAAAGCAGCCCAATTCCTGAAGCTTCTTGGCATTTGTAATCAAGCGCAGCGCTTCGGCAGATTGTTTGGCTTGAACTTTCATTCCGCCCAAGCTGTTGACGGATTGGGGGGTAAGGCCCAAGTGACCCATCACGGGAACTCCGGATTGCACGATGTGAGAGACAATCGATTCGTGTCCTTCAACGCCCTCAAGTTTCACACAATGCGCTCCTGCGCGCATCAACGCTTCGACGCAATTCATGGCATCACGCAGCCCTTTTCGATAAGATAAAAACGGCATGTCGCCGATGATGAACTTGTTCGGCGCGCCGCGAGCCACCGCGGCCGTGTGAAGAGCCATGAGTTCGGAGGTAGCGGGAAGGGTCGTTGAAAAGCCATGCATGACCATCGCTCCGCTGTCGCCCACTAAGATGCAATCTATTTTTGATTCATTGATGATTCGCGCGCTCCAAGTATCGTAGGCCGTGACCATCGAAATTTTGTGGCCGATGTTTGCGAGGTTTTTGAAATCTTGGGCCGTTAAAGCGGTCTTAGGTGTGGTCGTCATTAGGTTGCTCCTTTATTAAATAGTTTCACAAAAGCCTGATAAACGCCTTCAAAGGGATCATTTGCGAGCGCCGTTAGGTTTGCATTAATGGTAGCCGTATCCCCTCTTGCGAGGGGGCCGGTTAGCGGAATTTTTCTGTCTTGAAGGGCGTTGGTCTCCAGGTTATCAAAAATCGCACGAAGATAGGGAAGAGATGCTTGAGGAGGAATTCCAAAGCTGTCTTTGAGTTCGCCAAATAATTTGCCCCAAAGGATCGTTGTAAAGTTTCCGCTTAAGACGCACAGGCTGTGGTAGAGAGGTTTTAATTTTGGGTCAATTCCGTATTCGGGGTTGGGGAGCCCTGGGAGCAGATCAGCCAATTTATGGGGCGTTTCGATCATGAAGGGAATTTGGCTGTATCGCTCTTGATTAAACAGCGCGTCCGAAAAGCTTGAGAGCGGGTGCGCGCCAATAGCATGCGGGGTGGTGAGGCATCCCGAAAAATGAACCCAAGTTTTTTCACCAACTTCGGTTTCATTCAAAAGCGATTTTGCTTTAAGAGCCACTTCATCGATGGCCGAATCCGCGACCAAGATGAGAATGTGGGATGAGTTAGTTAGGCAATTCGTAAGGGCGCGGAGGTCTTGAGTGCGATTCCAAGTGATGAAGGGGAGATTGAGGAGCTTAAGATAATGAGCAGTATGACGGGCCATACGGCCGCCGCCCAAAACTGCAAACTGCGAGAAAAGTGGTACCTGCCGCATAGGATCAAGTCCGTAATTTTAGAACCTTAGACCAATTTATCTTCTAATTCAACCTGAAATTCAAGTCGTAGTCGGGGGGTTATCGCCCTGAAGGGCTAACCAATGTAACATCAAATGTTTGACTATTTTGATCATAAGGCCTGTATCGCGACAGGAGTGCGTGCGTCATCCATTATGTGTTTGAAATTATAAGCATTTACTTTATGTGTGAGGATTGCAATCAGGTTTCCGAGACGAAGCTCCCACTCTATTACTTCATAAATTGAGGTTTCTGTGAGCCGCTGTTCCCATTCTGCAACAGCTTATACCCCTGCACTTAATCCGAAAGTGGCTGTTAAAATTTATGCCGTGTGATGGAGCTGCAGGAGAAACTCCACCAACCACGCCATTGAAAGTCTTCTTCGAAGATTTTTCCATTTCCCAAAGGAAACCACGTTGTCCAGTCGAACAGCCCGCTTGGGTATGAAGTATTTGCTCTGTCTGTAAATAGACCGTAGGATTAGCCATAGGTGCAGAAATGACTCGTGAAGCTGATATGTGTTTGGTCGTGGATTATTCAAAAGCGGAGCACACGCTTGTCATTAGCGATATTCATTTATCCGACGCTGAAAAACCACACCCCTCTAATCCGCTTTGGAAACGGTTTAAACGGTCGAGCTATTTTGTCGACGAAAGTATTAAGCGATTTTTGGAGTTTATGTCCCGAGAAACCAGCCCGAACACGGAGCTTGTGCTTAATGGCGACATTTTTGATTTTGATTCGGTGCTGGCGCTGCCGAAAGATCGAAGCATGAGGACGAGTTGGCTTGAGCGCCGGCGTGGCTTATCCGCAGAAGAGGTGAAGTCGCGCTTTAAGATTCAAGTCATTTTAGGGGATCACCCCGTTTTTGTTGAGGCGCTTCGAAACTTTGTAATGAAGGGCAACCGCGTCGTTTTCGTTTTGGGAAATCACGATTTGGAGCTTCATTGGCCTACGGTGCGACAAGATGTTCTTGATGCTATTGCCCTCCCTGCGGAATTTTCAGGTTTCGTACGTTTTTGTGAATGGTATTATGTGAGTAATCAAGACACGTTGTTAGAACATGGCAATCAATATGACGCCTACTGTGTTTGTCCAAATCCGGTAAATCCGTTGATAAAGAAGGGGACAAGAGCTTACGTGCGAATGCCTTTTGGAAATCTGGCCGGGCGTTTCATGATCAATGGTATTGGACTCATGAATCCCCATGCGGATAGTTCGTTTATTAAAAGCTCGTTTGCCGAGTACATGCAGTTTTATTATCGTTACTTGATGCGCACCCAGCCGTTTCTTTTGTGGACTTGGTTTTGGGGCGCTCTGGTTACTCTTTTTTACAGTCTTGAAGAAGGGCTGCTTCGCTCCATGACGGACCCTTTGACGATTGGCGCACGCGTTGAGGATATTTCTGCTCGTTCTAATTCATCGCCTAAGGCGCTTTGGGCTTTGCGTGAACTTTTTGCGCATCCCGCGATCTTTAATCCGATCAAAGTGATGCGAGAATTATGGCTCGATCGTGCCATCTTTCTCGTTTTGATTTTTTTCGTGAGCTTTCAGTTCTTTTCTCTGCTCAATGTGATTGTCCAGGTTTCCTTCTGGTGGTTCGTGGTGCCGATCTTTTTACTCGTACCATTTTTTATCTTCTATGCACGCAGTGTAGAGTCTGAACTTGAAGCCAATCAAACTGAAGGAATTAATGTCGCACCCCTGAGTGCACGTATCGTGCGTGTGTCGAGGGTGGTGCAGGGCCATATTCATCGCATATTGCACCTTCAGGTCGAAGGAGTGGAGTATTTGAATACGGGGACCTGGTCGCCAGCTTTTCATGACGTGGAGTGCACCCAGCCTTATGGTAAGAAGTGCTTCGCTTGGATTCGTCCCGGCAATACGGGGAGAATTGGGGAACTCTATGAGTGGAAAGATCCCGGGATTGAGTTGATTCCAAAGAGTGGAGCTTCGCGAGGCGCAACGTGAGGTGTTTTGGGGCGCTCGGAACCATGGTATTGCTGAACGTTTTGTTGATCTGCTCCGCCTGTTCTATTTCTCGGCCTTGTTCTGAGGGCGGAGACGTTTCGTGGAACCCCTCGATTCGTGGCGATAGGCGTTGTCAAAAAGTGCAAGACCCCTCCGGGCGTTACGTCAATCACGGCAAGTTTGTGCAGACTTATCAAAGTGGCAAGTTAGCCCTAGAAGGCGAGTTTTTGGACGGAAAGCGAAACGGCACCTGGGTGCAGTATGACGAAAAAGGCGACAAAGTCATGGAGCGGTATTTTGACCACGGAGTTGAAAAAGCGGTAGCCGCCCCCTTAAAAGCGCAGTAGATTTGCTCCTATAAGGGGCAGGTACTTATGAGAAACGTGTTAGGGATTCTTTTGGTTTTGGGCTTTATTTTGGGCTTAATGTCCAGCTATGCGGCCCATGCTGCGCATGTCGCAGGCTCGGATTCGCTCTCGCTGAATGTGCGCGGGGATACGCAAGCCTTGGTGGTTGATTTGACGTTGAGTAAGCAAAGCTCTGTGCCCATTTCAGATCCCTCAGACGCTGTTTATCTGTGGAACGAAAATGACGAAGGCTATCGCTATTACATGCTGGGAGAAGGGGCCGGCGGCCGGGAAAACTTATGGGTAGGCGTGGGGCATCAGCCAGATATTGAAGGCGAAACTGAAGGCCAAGACTATTTGATAATCGCCGTACGCAATATTCAGGCGCAATTTGGCCAGTTTTTTGCCCAAAACTTAATCAATCGTTTTGTTTTTAATTCGATTCCAAATCCCGGCGTCGTGGAGGATGGAGGCATGGGGATTTTTCCCGAGCGGACCATTGTGAACAGTGGGGTGCCGGGGGTATTGAGGATCTTTGCCGAGAGTTCTATGTATGAAATGGGTACGAATAGTTTCCTCCTTCGATTTTTCTTGGATAATCAGCATTTCAATTTGAAGGGGTTTTCGGAAAAAGCTATTGTTGTTTTGGGCGATGGTTCTCTTCGAGTGAAGTTGCTGAGAATGGCTCGATGAATTCTTTTTCTTCGACCTTGGAACTTAAGACCCTTCGCCACTTCGTTTCCAATGAAGACGGCTGGCATCTGTGTCTTCATCAAAGTTGGGATGAGAAGCGTATCGTAAAGGGGCGTAGGCCGGTATTGATTGTGCCTGGCTACGGCATGAATTCCTATATTTTCAGCCATAGGTGATCGGTATTTTTACGCATAAGCCTCTGCCATTCGTATCGTCCGTGCCAACGATGTTTCCCTCCTTTTCCAGTTTGGGTCGAAGAGTTCATTTTT
>JBBCAV010000057.1:0-3203 GCA_051382305.1 Bdellovibrionota bacterium FG-2 | reverse complement strand
GGGATAAGGAGGATTGCAACGCTGCCGCGCGAGCCGATGATGAAGTGGACCGGCATCGATTTAAGAACTCGTTCAGTCACGAAATGCTGATCACTTGGATGGGCTGCACTTATCAGAAACCGATGGTCTCTCACCCGCAGCTTTTTCAAACCTACAACGGATGGGTTTGGGAGCCCATCAACGCCGATCTCCAAGAGGGGACGCAATATTTGTATTCGCATTTGTTGTTGGACAAGGACGCGACTCGGGAGGCGGTTTTGAGATTTGAGACGGGCAACTTCGACGGCAACGCCGAGGGCCGCAAGATTGAGTTGTTTGGGAGGGAGTTTTGACATGCAAGATCAACAAAAACGCTTAACCGCGCTGTATTGCAGGGTGTCAACTTCGGACCAGGCCTCGGGCCTGGAAAGTCAGATCCGAACACTGACTGAGCACTGCCAAAAACAGGGGCTTCACAATTTCTTGACTTTCACCGACGAGGGAGTCAGTGGGGCTAAGACCAGCCGACCGGGGCTCGATAAGATGATGGCCATGGTTCGGGAGGGGAAAGTTGAGAAAATAATAGTTTATAGTTTCAGTCGTTTTGCGCGAAGCGTGACCCACCTCCTTTCGGCACTTGAAGAATTTCGAAGTCGTGATATTTCCTTCCTATCATACACGGAACAGGTCGATACGAACAGCCCAATGGGAAGAGCATTCTTCGTGGTCATTGCTGCTATTTCTCAATTAGAACGCGAACTTATAGTTGAGCGCGTGAAAAACGGCCTCAAAAATGCCAGGGCAAAAGGAGTCAGGATCGGTCGAGCTAAGACCAGGCCATCTGAACTCATAAGGTCGCTTCTTAATAGTGGAGTAACTTTACGTGAAGCGGCGCGTATAGCTAAGACAAGTCATGGCTCGGTATCGCTCGAACGTAAACTCATGAGGCAGGAGGCCGTCGAACTCGAAAGGACAAAGGCAGAAGCTGCGAGGACGGCGCAAGAGGTTAAATTGCAGGCCGAGATCAACGCGGCCAAGGTGGTTCCTCAGTTCTCGACGTTTTTTCAGCCTCCGACCTAAATTCGGTCTGACGCTTTTGCCATTTTTCTGTTCATCATAACTCCGCTCGATCATGTCCATCGTGGCATGTCGGGCGGTTTTACATTCGGGGGTTCAGGCCGATGACGCTTGTCCGGGAGTGAAAATTCACCGGACATTATCGCGAGGTTTGATGACGGCGCGCGAATTACGCCGCCGAACTCACTCGTGATCCTGCGACCAAAAGAAAATCGGAGTTCTGCAAATCGCTTGTATTTGCGGAACTCCGATCATCGAAATCGTAGTGTTTTTTGTCCTGGTACGGAACCATGACTTTATCGCGTGATTTTTGAATCGAGGTGCGTCTGTGTACAACAGACTTACAACGACAATTATGATTTGATGATGTGTATGATGACAAAATGTATCTTTTGCGAAATTATTAAAGGACAAGCGGCCGCGCGAGTCGTGTTTCAGAATGATAGGGTGATTTGCTTTCTTCCTCTGAAGCCTGAACTATTTGGTCACACCCTAATTGTACCGAAGAAACACTGCATTGGTATTGCAGACGTTGATAAAGACACTCTCTCTGCCCTGATGGACACAACCCAGCACCTTGCAGGGGCCTACCAACAAAAGATAGGTGCATCAGGCTTTAATCTTCTGAATGCTAGTGGAGTAGATGCTCAACAATCGGTCCCACATTTCCATTTTCATTTATTCCCACGATTCAAGAAAGACGGGCTAGATGCGTGGCCAAAGCTACCGAAATTTGAATGCAACCCCGACGAAATGCTATTGTCGCTAACGGTCACCTGACAAGCGTTCGACAATCCAACGGATGTCGGAAATGACTGACTATTCTTCCCTAGCGTGATTCCGTCCGGGCGCGGCACTCAGGAATGGTCCATGATTACGACCCTTTCCGTACACCCTGCCTTTTTGAGTCAGGGTTCCCGGCCACGGTGGGTTTGGTGGCAGCGATTCAGTCCAACAGCTGGTTTGCCTCGGTCTAAAGGAAGACACTGCCAAAACACCAGTCGTTACTGAGTCATCGCCGGCTGATCAGAGGGATTCCCATCAAACTGAGCAAGTTCACTCGCCATCTTGGCATGGATGTAACCCGCAAAAGAGCCATCGCCGTGCTTGATGATTTCTTTCAGAAGTTCAATTGAGGGCTGAGTAAGTGCGGTCCGCTCCTTCTCATAAAGCAACTGAGTGAGAGTCGAAGCCGTGATGTCATTCTTGGTCACGTTGCAAATGACTTTAACGTCCCGACCCGCTTTGAGAATCCTGCCCACATCATTGAGCGTGACGTAAGCGGATTCGTCCATGTCGTAAAGTTTTCGATTGGTATAACGCTTAATGATTTTAGTGTCGGTCATAAATACGCCCTCATTGTAGGCGGGTCTTATCCGTCAACCACTCACGGGCTGCAAGTTTTTATAGGATTGGGAATAAAATCCCTGGAACGACCCATGCCACACTGCATGATCTTGAGCCAACAACGAAGAAGGGGGGTCACCAACCCCCAGAAAATTCCTCGTTTTAACCCGAAAAACCACTTGGACATGGGTTTTTATTGCGTCCAGCAGCCAATTTTCGTATCTTTTGCAAACCCACACCAAAGAACTCTTGTCATATTGACGAGATCCTCGCTCGCTGCCTCTCACAAATGGGCGGGCGGGGAATTTTAAAATTTATCCTTATGAACAAATTCGATTTGATCACCCTCATTGCCGACAAAGCCCACCTTGATTTCAAAAAGGCGGAAATATCAGTGAACGTCATCTTTGATTGTATGGCTGATGCCTTAAAGCGGGATGAGCGAATTGAACTGAGGAGTTTTGGTTCATTTCAAAACCGAAGGTACGAAAAATACACCGGCAGAAATCCAAAAACAGGGGCGCTGGTTGAAGTGGCGGCGAAGATCGTGCCATTCTTTAAAGTGGGGAAGGCTCTTAAGGAGCTTGTGGCCGGCACTGAAGCTTCATTAAACGCCAGGATACCCAAAAAATAACCGCCCGAGCCGTCAATAGCATCAGGCGGTTTCACGGAATTACTTTTTTTTCGCAGTCTTTTTCTTTGCGACCGTCTTCTTTGCTGCCTTTTTTGCAACTTTCTTTTTCGTAGCCATGTTGGTTCCCCCTCTCCATAAAATCCGAGCACTTGGCTCGGTACTCATC
>JBBCAV010000056.1:0-8045 GCA_051382305.1 Bdellovibrionota bacterium FG-2 | reverse complement strand
TTGGTTTACGTGATACCGCTATTGTGCGGCCAACACACTGCGGATGAAATCGATATCGCGCTCAGCAATGTTTCCCACCAGGAGATGATCACGAAAATCGCAAATGAGATCCCACCGACCCTGCGCCCATTGCGCCGCCGCCTGCTCAATCCTACTTGGAAAAGGGTACCAAAAACCGGCAATCCAAAGCGCTTCACGGCGGGCTGAATTTCTACGCCCTATTTGTTTACCCATTATTTCCAAAAGCTACCGGTTTTGGCAGAAATTCTAAACCGGTAGCTTTTTTCTTCAATAAAATCATCGACACTGAGATGGAGCTTATACCTGAATTACAAAAACTCACATAAAACCATAAGGTTAAATAACTATCGATTTATCCACTAGCGCCTAAACCGGTAGTTTCACGGAAATTTCCCAATTGGAACTTCCCAAAACCTCATGCATGATGACCCCCGCTATGCACGAAGTTGCCATTGCCCAAAACATTATTGAGATTTGTCAAAGCCATGCGGGCACCCATAAAGTATCGATCGTTAAACTTGAAATAGGCGACCTTTCAGGCGTCATCGCCGACGCCTTGGAATTTTGTTTTGAAGCGTGCGCCAAAGGAACGAAACTAGAAGGAGCGACTCTTATCATCAATCGAATCAAAGGGGCCGCTAAATGCCCCTCGTGCGCGAGCTCGTTTGAGGTCGCAGCCGTTTTTGATTCCTGTCCTAACTGCCAATCCTATCCAGTCGAGATCTTAGCGGGCAAACAAATGCGCGTTTGCGAAATTGAGCTTGCCGAAGAAACAAAGGAATCAATAACCAATGTGTAATACCTGTGGATGCAGCCCCGACCACTCCCACGACGATCGCTCACATCATCATTCTGCGCCAGCGGCTAAAGCGGGAACTAAAATTTCCATTGAGCAAGACATTCTCTCCAAGAATAACTCGTTTGCCAAAACCAACCGCTCGCTTTTCAAGAAGCACGGGGTTTTTGCGCTAAACCTTGTAAGCTCACCCGGCTCTGGAAAGACTGCGTTGCTTGAAAAAACCTTGCGCGAGCTTTCTGCCAAAACGCGTTTTGCCGTCATTGAAGGCGACCAACAAACAGACAACGACGCGAAAAGAATTGCAAAAACAGGGGTTCCCGTTCATCAAATCAATACCGGCGCCGGCTGTCACCTCGACGCCCACGGGATTGCGCACGCCTTGGACCACTTTGATCTTAAGCAGCTCGACATTCTTTTCATCGAAAACGTAGGCAATCTTGTCTGTCCCGCCACGTTTGACTTGGGTGAACACCACAAAGTTTCCGTCCTGAGTGTCACGGAGGGCGAGGACAAACCGTTGAAATATCCCACAATGTTTGAGAACTCAGACCTCATGCTTCTCAATAAGACCGACCTTCTGCCGCACTTGGATTTTGACGTCAAGAAGTGCAATGAATTCGCCAGACGCGTGAATCCCAAGATTAAGATTCTTGAGATCTCGGTCAAAACCGGTGCTGGACTTGCCGCCTGGTACGAGTGGCTTACCCAAAACCCGAAAAATACTAAGCAGTAAATGCCCTCGAAAAACACCTGCTTTCGCATCAAAGTAAAAGGTGTCGTTCAAGGCGTGGGGTTTCGCCCCTTTGTTCATCGGCTCGCGCTCATTCATCAACTCAGAGGCTTCGTGCTAAACGACGCGCAAGGGGTGAGCATTGAGATTGAGGGCCCCGCGGATGCGGTTCAACTTTTCTTGAGTGACCTCCGCACCACCCCACCGCGGGCGGCTCACGTCACGAGCATCGAAACTCAAGCACTCCCTCTGCAAAATTTTTCATCCTTCGAAATCAGAAAAAGCGTGGGCGCGACGTCCCTCAAGACCGTTCCCGTTTCGGCGGATCTGAATGTTTGTGAAGACTGCAAAAAAGAACTCTGGGATCCCCCAGACCGCCGCTACTTCTATCCCTTTATTAATTGCACTAACTGTGGCCCTCGCTTCACCCTAATCCAAGACGTCCCCTACGATCGAAAGCATACGACCATGGCGGGATTTTCGATGTGCTCTGCTTGCCGCGCGGAATACGAAAACCCAACCGATCGAAGATTTCATGCGCAACCTATTGCGTGCCCGCAGTGTGGGCCGGCGCTCAAGCTTCTAGATCATTTGGGTCGCGAGTGCCCCGCATCGGGCGATGAGCGCCCCAGCAAAACGCTCATTTTGAAATGCTGCGAACTCTTACGGGAAGGGATGATCGTGGCACTAAAGGGCCTGGGGGGATTTCACCTTTGCTGTGACGCCAAAAACGCCCAGGCGGTTGCATCGTTGAGAGCGCGAAAACATCGAGAAATGAAGCCCTTCGCCGTCATGTTCGCCGATATTCAAGCGGTGTATGAGTACGCCCATATTTCCGAATCCGAAAAGGCTCTGTTGGAATCCCCCGCGGCTCCGATTGTTTTATTAGATAAAATCCAGGACAAAACCCTTGCGCCTGACGTCGCCCCAAAGAATAAACGGTTGGGCGTGATGCTGCCCTACACTCCACTGCATGACCTCATTCTAAGCGTTTTTGGTGGCCCCCTGGTCATGACCAGCGGCAATCGAAGCGATGAGCCCATTGTCACTGACACTGCGGAGGCGTTGGAACAACTTCATGACATCGCCGATTACTTTCTTACCCACAATCGCCCCATTCACACGCGCTGTGATGATTCGGTGATGAAGACCTCCGGAGGGAGGTCCCTCTTTTTAAGAAGAAGCCGCGGCCTGGCCCCCGGCATTCTCACAATGGAAGAGCCGTGTTCGAACTCAGTTTTTGCAGCCGGAGCCGAACTCAAAAACACGTTTTGCTTGACCCGAGGCAACCAAGCCATTCTCAGTCATCACATTGGGAGCCTCGATAATGTCGAAACAATGAGTTCATTTGAAAAGGGTTTTTCCCATTTCAAACGCCTTTTTGGAATCTCCCCTCAAGTCATTGCCCATGATCTTCATCCCGAGTACCTGAACACAAAATGGGTAAAAGAGACTTTTAGCGACGCTCGATGGGAGGGTTGCATTTTTGGAGTACAACATCACCATGCTCACATCGTGTCTTGCTTAGCAGAAAACAAGCATCGCAGCCTTGCGCTTGGGTTGGCTCTTGATGGCACCGGCTATGGACTTGATGGAACGATTTGGGGGGGTGAACTTTTACTTTGTGACCAGCGAGATTTCATTCGCGTGGGGCATTTAAGAACTTTTGCACTCCCCGGAGGAGATCGGGCCATTCACCAACCCTGGCGAACCGCACTAGCTCTCATGAGTCAAACGCTCCCGTCCACGGAACTTGGGGCAGCCTGCAGTCGCATTTTTCCAGAGATTCCCGAGACAAATACTTCGGTCATTCTACAAATGCTATGCTCTAAACTTAACTGCCCCATCACTTCAAGCTGCGGCAGACTTTTTGATGGCGTTTCGGCGCTGATTGACTGTACGCGCGAAGCCTTCTATGAGGGACAAGCCGCCATTGAGCTTGAACAGCTTTTGGTTTCGAGGGGGCAAGAAGAGCAAAAAGGCTATTCTTTTGTCTTCTCCGGCCAGGAACTCGACTGGAGACCCGCCGTTCAAAGTATTTATCAAGACCTCAGCCAAGACCCCTATGAAAAAATTGAGGTTGCACTCATCAGTCACAAGTTTCATGATGGTCTCGTCCAAGGTTTTTTGGAAATGACCTTGGCGGCTTCCGAGAAATATCGGGTGAAAACCGTAGCCTTAAGTGGAGGATGCTTTCAAAACGATTATTTGCGAGAAGCCTTGAGCGCAAAATTTGAGCAAGCCGGTTTGGCCGTCTTGTTTCACAAAGCACTTCCGGCAGGCGATGGCGGGATTGCCTTGGGCCAGGCGGTAATCGCAGATCGCACCTACAAAGGAGAAGACTCATGTGTTTGGCAATTCCGATGAAAGTCCTCGAAATTCAAGGCACCAAAGGAACACTTGAAGTCGGTGGCGTCATGAGAACCGCAGATTTGTCACTCGTAGCTCCCGTTTCAGTAGGTCAGTTTGTGATCGTGCATGCGGGCTTTGCCATTTCGCTCATGCAAGAAGACGAAGCACAAAAGACGCTCGCGCTTTTCAGAGAAATTGAAAACAGCGAGCCACCAGAATGACCCAAGACACCGTCACGCTGGCCCATGGCAACGGCGGAAAGCTCACCCACGAGTTAATTTCTAAAGTTTTTTTGCAGGCTTTTGATTCTCCCGAACTCAGAGTCATGGCGGATGCAGCCTGCCTCCCTCCCTTTGGCGCCCAGGACCGTCTCGTTTTCACCACGGATTCGCACGTGGTAACTCCTCTTTTTTTCTCAGGCGGAGATATCGGGATACTTTCGGTCACCGGCACGCTCAATGACTTGGCTGTAATGGGCGCGCGCCCACTTTATCTGAGCGTAGGCTTCATTATTGAAGAAGGATTCCCACTTTCGGAATTAAAGCGAGTGGTCGCCTCCATGGCTTTAGCCGCACAAGAAGGCGCAGTCCGCATTGTTACCGGCGACACAAAAGTTGTCGAAAAAGGCGCTGCCGACGGCCTTTTTATCAACACGGCCGGAATTGGCGTGCTGCTCGAAAATTCGCCAAATCTCAAAGCGCAACCGACTCCGCTGGAAACTACCGACGCAGTCATTCTGAGCGGAAGCCTTGGTGATCACGGGATTGCGGTGTATTCGTTGAGAAAAGGGATCGACTTCAAAACGGCGCTGCCGAGCGATTGCGCTCAAATTTTTCCGCTTGTAAAAGCGGCGCTGGCCGTTTGCCCCGACATTCGGATCATGCGCGATCCGACCCGCGGTGGACTTGCGACCACGCTAAATGAATTTGTCGCGGGAAGATCAGTAGGTCTTGAGCTTTTCGAAGCTAAAATTCCACTCAAAAATGAGGTCAGGGGCGCATGCGAACTTTTGGGCTTTGATCCGCTCTATCTCGCCAACGAAGGCAAACTCGTTCTCGTTGTTCCTCATGCTTACGCAAACGCGGTATGCGAAGCTCTGAGAGAATTCCCCATCGGGCGCGAGGCCTCAATCGTGGGACGCATTACTTCACAAAACCCGGGGAAAGTGGTTCTTCGCACTCACTTGGACAGCAGCCGCATCTTGGATATGCTTTCGGGAGAGATGCTTCCAAGGATATGCTAGTTTCGCACTCCCTTCCTGGCGAGACGAGCTTGCGCCATGCATTATGTAGCTGAATTTGCGGGAACAAAATTCAGCTTATGAATTCGAAGCAACCTACCGATAAAACCCTCAAGGAGTGCGGCACAAATGCGACATTGGAATCCTTGGCGTAATTGGAATCATTGGAACACAAAGAAGATGCAGCATTTTTTTGCGGCACTATTCGGCCTGACCACCTTTGGATTTTGGTCGCTGGCCCTGAGATCCCAATGGGTGATTGAAACCACCCGCAACGCCGATCCGTTCTCAAGTGTTGCCGTGTGGGGAATCTTCGTCTCCGGCTGCGTCTTGATTTTTGGTGGAGGTTTTGGAGCCTATCGCGCGATGAAGTCGCACCGCGAGAACCTGTTAAAATCTATTCAAATGATTTCGCAAACTGCCCACGAAGCGGCGGGCTCGGCAGAGAAAGCAAAGCAAGCAACGGGCGACCTCTCAAAACACTCGAACGACTACGGAAGTAGTCTACAGGAAACCGTTTCTGCAGTTGAAGAGCTGACTGCCACGGTTGAAAAGAATTCGGACAGTGCCAAAAAAGTCGCAGAACTGGCGCACACAAGCCTGGAGGCCACAAAGAAGGGCGCCCTCAGTATTGAAAAAATGGTTTTCGCAACGACAGTGATTTTCGCTGAGCCTCAAATCTCATAATCGTGGATTAAATTGACACGGCCTCGCCCCAGCTAAATCGGAGTTTTCGATTCCCTAACCAAGAGATGGGTGGAGCCCAGTTTTCTAACCCAGCTGAGCGCAGCACTGGGCTGTGAGCGCGGAGTGGATAATGAACGTGGATCTCATCGCCCTTAATCTGGATCTTGGCCGGCATATCCACGAAGTGACGGAAAACGCGCTCAGCATTGCAGCTTTCAAATCCTCGAAGGCTCTTGGCAAGGTGATAGTAAAGCGTAGCGGCGATCATCGTCAGCACGACATCGAAGTTGATCTTGATTAAAATGGGAGATGACAGCGCATTGAGATTGAAGAATGATACCGCTTCCTCGATGCTGTTCTCAACCCTCCAGCGTTTAGAATAGCGCAAGATGATTTCTGCTGTAGAGGCTTCCTGGTCGTTTGTGACGAAAAACGCAGGCTCCTCTCTTCCGTTTCCCTTCATGATGAGCTGCCGGATTTCACCATACCCCTTGATGTTGGTCTTGGCGTCATAGACGACCGGGTTTTTGTACTTCCGTCTTGCCGATTCAATTGTGACTCGCTTCCACTCCTCGGCCGGGATATTTTCAGCGTCTTTCACTAAGTTTTTCCCTCTCCTGCGCAAGGTGATGAACCGAACGCCATCGGCATCAAGTGCCTTGAGATTCTCGTAGGTCGTTAGCTTGGAATCAAAGACAAGAGTTTGCTTGAAGCGCGGCCCACGGATGCCCCGCCAAAAGGTTACAAATTTGAGGATTTGATCGTCTGCTTCGCTCTTTAAAATGTCCGCATCAACGTAGATCTGGCACTTTGAATCGCAGTCCTGCGCAATGATGGTGGTGGCACCCTTGACTCGTCTGGAGCGAGCCCCCGACCAGTGTTCCTCTAAAATCGCCTCTTCGCCGTAATGTTGAATCGTGTGGAAGTCGAGGTTGATCGTATCGGACCCATAGGTCTTGACGTGATTCTGTCTTTCCACAAAGCCCTGCATGAATTCATGAATGTGCCGAGAAGAGAGTCGGTAAGAATAGGTGGAAATAGCCGTGCATTTTGGAAGAACATTGAGGCCAGCAAATAGGCCCAGACCGCAATCAAAATTAAAATCATCCACCTGGCTCAAACGTTCTTTACCCACAAGCTTCAGTGCCAACATGGAGAAGACATAGCTGAGAGCGGAGATCTTGGCCGAGGCAGGAAGATGCCCCACCAACTTAGGAAGCCCAAATTGTTCAAGCAACGGAGCAAAGAGAAAAATTCCCCCCATCGCGGTTTCCCCCTCCCAACCATCGAGTTGGTCACCCTTCAACGACACGGCCGAGGCGGGCACGATGGTGTTATCGCGCGTCAGTCCGATCTTAAGCTGGGTTCTTCTGGCTAGTTTTGGAAATCCTTCTTTTTCCAAAACCCGAGCGATGGTGCTAACGCTCGTTGGCTTTCCCAATGTTTCAAGAATCTCCGCAATTTGATGGGCCGACACACCCTTTTTTCTAAACTCTATGATCTGGCTACGCACCTCGGGCTCAAGTCTGGGCCCCTTAGGGCCGGGGGGCGGAGTCATGAAGAACTTTAGCTTCTCACTCTTGAAGCGCTGTTTTAGCGAGTTAAAGGCGGCATAGGAGTATCCGAACCGACGTGTGACCTCCTTCCCTGGAACATGATCGACATAAAACGCCCTGAGGGCTTCGTACTGCTTCTGGCCAGCGGTTTGGGGGCTCTTGAAGAACCGGTTAGGATCCATTTATTTAATCTATAATTATGTGACATAAAATATCAAGAACAAAATGTCAAAATTATACCTCCCACACGAATACAATGTGCAGCACTTGCGCGAAAAAGCTATTTTGTGGCCGTTTTCAGAAAAACGCTCAGGTGCGAGGACGTGCCCATCCCGCGACTTCGCCATTTTCACCCTGGAAAAATAAGCGCGCGTATCGAAATTATGGATTAAATAACGAGCGGCGTTTCGCAGGATGCCGCGAATACTGGGCCTGATTAGGCTCTAGATTAGATACTTTTGGTTGGACTGCCCTGAGAAATCAGCTACCACCGGCAATGCCGGTGGTTTGGAAGGCGTGAACCGCTCAAAGCAGTTGAAAATACTGGCGCCGGTCCTACTGCCGGCGTTTACTTAAACAGCGCCAGCTGATCAACGCGCTGATCCTCTTTCTCCTGATTTCGGATGTATGCCCGGATCACTGTTTCGTCTCGGCCAACCG
>JBBCAV010000055.1:0-19763 GCA_051382305.1 Bdellovibrionota bacterium FG-2 | reverse complement strand
GTTGGGGTAGTTAAAGTAACGTTATTTAAAGCTCGGAATCTTAGTCCGGGCTTTTTTATTTGTACCCTCAATCCTAAAATCCGCAACAATTTTATCAGATCACGCCGACGGCGGCGAGGTGAACGGGCTTATCCGGCTGCCATTGAGTCTAATGCCCCAAATTTTCCTGTTCTTTCTAAGTGCAATCGCAAGAATTCCGAATAGAATCACGAGAACGGGAAAGACATGAAACTCCAAGACCTGAAAGGCAAAAAGTACCATTCCTAAAGCCGAAGTAATCGCGTGAACCCCGCGAAGAAATGCGGAAGTTTGCCATATAATATAGGTTTCGATTCCACAGAAGAGCTCAGAGATAAAAAAACAAATCAAAGACCAATAGAGAATGCGAATCTCGGGAAGATCTTCTTTGGGAAGAAGGTACCAGAGTTTCTTGGGATGGCTCGTAAATGCGGCTCCATAAAAGCGCAGAAGAATCCGAGCCGAAAATAACATCACGATGATTCACGATGATCTTGATACAGGCCGTGACCGAAAGAGTGATGAGGATGGCGCCAAGATCCATAGGGGTTGCTTGCTATTCTGTGACGGGCGTGGCTGTGTGTCAATAGTTGACTTCTCGGCTGTCTCGATTAGGCATAAACCTTGCTCAAAATTGCGTGAACCGAGGCATTATGATTTTTAGCAATCGAGAAAATGCGGCTCGTCTACTGGTTCACAAACTGAACAAATTTCGAAACAAGCAGCCTATTGTGCTGGCAATCCCACGGGGTGCGGTGCCGATGGGAAAACTTATCGCGGATGAACTTCGGTGTGATTTCGATGTCGTTCTGGTCAGAAAAATTGGGGCCCCGGATAATCCGGAATTTGCAATCGGCGCAGTCTCAGAGTTTGGAAATACATACCTCAGTGAAGCGAGAGACTTATATGGCTATTCCGATGAGTATCTCCAGAGGGCCGTGGCGCAGGAAATGAAGACAATAAAGAAGCGAAGAGCTTGGTATACGCCCATGCGTCAGCCGGTTAGTCCTTCCGGGCGTACGGTGATTATCATCGATGATGGCATTGCAACCGGTGCCACAATGCTCGCCGCTGTTCGATCTGTTCGCAATCAAAAAGCAAAATGCATCATTGTTGCAGCACCGGTGGCTTCGCAGGAGGCGGCCAAAATGCTTGGAAAAGAAGCAGACGAAGTCATTTTCTTGGACGTACCGAGAAATCTCCGGGCCATTAGTCAGTTCTATGAGGAGTTTCCAGAGGTCTCAGACGAAGAGGTTGCTATGATTTTAAGCTCTCCTAGAGAGGTCGCCGCATGACAGAGTATCCGTTCCAAAATTCGCCACCCGAATTCCCAAGCTCCGAGCCTCAGCCAGAGATAAATCCTTCCGAAGCTCCAGAGATCGAACCGACGAAGTCCCCGGAGATATCACCTCCAGAAACACAGCCAATCGAACCATCCAAAGAGGAGTTGAAATGACAATTCCAACGCAGGTTTCTTTTCGACATCTTGCCTATTCACCGTTTGTCGCGGCAACCGTGCGCAATAAAGTGGCTAGGTTGGAAAGGTATTTTCCTTCCATTATGTCTGTTCGTGTCCTCCTAGAGCCCTCTGAACTTCGACGCCATCAAGGCAATCTCTATCATGTGCGCATTGATATAGTCATCCCCGGACGAAAGCTTGTTGTTCGTAGAGACCCTTCTGAGCATCATGCGCACGGGGATATATATGTCAGTATTCGGGATGCGTTTGAGGCAGCCAGGCGTCAGCTTGAGGACTACGTTCGAATTCATTTTCGTGGCAAGAAGCGGCACCATGAGGCACCCTTGCACGCCAAGGTGACACTGCTCTTTCCTAACGAGCAGTGTGGTTTTCTAGAGACAAAAGATGGACGGGAAATCTACTTCCATCAAAATAGTGTTCTCAATGAAGAGTTTGGCGAGTTGGAACTCGGGGACGAGGTTCGTATTTTCGAGGAGATGGGGGATAAAGGTCCCCAAGCGAGCACCGTTGATCGGATTGGTAAAGAGGGCAGACATTCAAAAGTGGCTTAGGGAGCGTAGCGTCCGTCACGAGATTTGCATGACGGACTTGCATACAACCTACATGAAAGGAAAATCAATATGGCAAACTTACCTAGTCTTTTTCGCCCCGGCTCAATTTGGGCTCGCAATGAAAGCCCATTTCGCGAGCTATCCAGAATTCAAAATCAAATTGATCGCATTTTTGATGAGTTTACGAGTTCGTGGCCGGATGACTCGAGACTTATGCCGGAGTCGATAAGCACAAGCGCGTTTCCCGCCTGCAGTATTGAGGAAACCGAATCCCATTATGTGCTGAGCTTCGATGTTCCTGGCGTCAAAAAAGACGACATTAAAATTGAACTTCTTGATAATGAACTCTGTGTTTACGGCGAACGAAAAGAAGAACGCGAAGAAAAGGGGAAAAGTCGCTATGAAATGGAACGTTACCATGGCGAATTTTCAAGATCCTTTACCCTTCCTAAGGGAATTAAACCCGAGCAGGTTGAAACCGAGTTTATGGATGGAGTCCTGAGAATCGCCGTGCCTAGGCTAGAAGCAGAAAAGGTGCACCAAATCAAGATTGGCGAGGGAAAGCCTGGCTTCATTCAAAAGCTCCTGGGCTCAAAAAAAGAAGAGCATAAGAAAGTCGCCTAAGCATCGCCACAATATCTATCGGCCCCATCCGCGCTCAGATTATGCTTTCGGATGGGGCCCGCTTGCCGAGGGGGTTTGAATCATGTCTAAAGAGTTACTTTTTCAATCGGAAGCCCAAGCAAAGCTTTTAAAGGGGGCAACTACCTTGGCCAATGCGATTCGGATCACCTTGGGCCCTAAATCCAACAGTGTCCTTATCGAAAAAAAATGGGGCAAGCCCATTGTGTGTAATGACGGGGTGACGATCGCAAAAGAAATCGAACTTAAAGATCCGGTTGAAAACATGGGCGCGCAGATGCTCAGGGAAGCGGCGGAGAAAACCGGTGAAGCTGTCGGCGATGGAACGAGCACGTCCACGCTTCTTGCCCACGCGATATTCTCAGAAGGTATTAAGAATGTAACAGCCGGCGCAAGTGCCATTGATCTTAAACGAGGCTTGGATCGTGCGGCCCAAATTGCGATTGAAGCCATTAAGAAGCAGTCTAAGCCGATCACAACGCGAGAGGAAAAAGAACAGGTTGGAACCATTTCGGCTCATAACGATCCGTTCTTTGGAAAATTAGTCGCCGACGCTATCGAAAAAGTGGGGGGCGAAGGCGTAATCTCTGTTGAAGAAGCCCGCGGAATCGAAACCACGGTGGAGGTCGTCGAAGGAATGCAGTTTGATCATGGCTATTTGTCCCCCTACTTCATTACGGACCCAGCCAAAATGGAAGTGCGGATGGAGAAACCTTGGATTCTTTTATCGGACCGAAAGCTTTCGAGCATTGAACCGCTGGTTCCTCTTTTGGAGAGTGTGATCAAGACAGGGCGGCCCCTTGTAGTTATCTCGGACGACATTGAAGGTGAGGCGCTGGCGATGCTGGTGGTCAATAAACTTCGAGGGACCCTCAATTGCGTGGCGGTGAAAGCTCCTGGCTTTGGTGATCGCAGAAAAGCCATGCTCGAAGATTTGGCCCTGCTTACCGGTGCTCAGGTGGTGAGCGATGAGCTGGGGATTAAAATCGAACACGTAAAACTGGAGCATCTTGGCCAAGCCGAACGTGTCACCGCGGACAAAGATACCACGACGATCATTGGGGGATTGGGAGAAAAAAAGGTCATCGTGGATCGAATCAAACAAATTCGTCATCAGATTGAGATTGAGAAGAGCCAGTATGACAAGGAGAAACTCCAAGAGAGACTCGCGAAACTCGCCGGGGGTGTGGCCGTCGTCCGAGTGGGCGCGCCTTCTGAAGCCGAGCTCAAAAGTAAAAAAGAAGCCCTCGACGATGCCATTAATGCAACAAAAGCGGCAGTGGCCGAAGGGATAGTGCCGGGCGGGGGGCTCGCACTTTTACGGGCAATTCCCTTTCTAGAGCAAGAAGAGGCCAAGGCTGAGGGTGATGAAAAGACAGGGTTCCAGATACTAAGACACGCGTTGGAAATTCCGACCCGACAGATCGCAGCAAACAGTGGCGAAGATGGTGGGGTCGTCGTTTCAGAAATGCGAAAAGGAAAAGGCAATTACGGTTTTGATGCCGCCAAAGGAAAGTACCGAGATCTGGTAGAGGCGGGGATCATCGACCCAACTAAGGTCATTCGTATTGCAATTGAGAATGCGGTGTCCGTCGCGGGGACGCTACTTTTGACCCAAGCAACTCTGACCGAAGAAAAAGAAGAGAAAAAAGACGAGGCCCACGCAGCAGAAGCGGCTTAGGCCGAGAGAGATTTCTCCGAAAGAAGTTTCTCAAAGACTCGATAAACCTTGGTCTTTTGCGCTCCCATGTCCGCCAGGGCGCGGTTCATCGCGGTATTGTCTTCAAGGATCCAGGAGCATTCGCCGATCGGATAGCCTAGTTTAGGACCGATCTTGTGATAGCTCGCGTACATCAGAGGGCCTAGTCCCAGATTGCGAAACTTCTGTTTGATTCCCAAAGTGACAATTCGACATCGACCTAAGGAATATTTCCCAGGACCTTTTAGAAACCAAAGCAATTTGAACCAGCCCCAAAGTGAGGGACGGCCAGATTTGTTTCCCTTCAAAGCACGGTTGAAATCAGGGAGGGCAAGCGAAAATGCAGCGGGTTCACCTTTCACTTCCGCGATAAACAGGAGATTCGGATTCAGAATGTGTTTCATATCCGCTGCAGTATGGCGAAACTCATTCTCCGTCATGGGTACGAAGCCCCAGTTCTTCTCCCAGGCGTCGTTATAGATTTCTAAGATTTGGTCGACTTCCTGGTCGTATTTTTTCATGTTAATCGAGCGAAAACGAATTCCTTCGTTTTTGATGGTTTGCTTGGCGTGCGAAACAAGACGATCGGAGAAGCGAGACTCTTTTCTCACTTCCCAAGCATAGAGGTCCTTGGCTTTGGAGAAACCTGCGCTCTCAATTAGGTCGTTATAATAGGGTGGATTGTAGGACATCATCGGCGTGGGCGTATCAGCAAATCCCTCGACCAAAAGGCCACACTCATTATTCGTGCTGAGTTGGATGGGGCCCCGGAAGACCGTCATGCGACGAGCCCGCGCCCATTGTTCACCGCGCTCCAGAAGTGCGTGCGCGACTTCTTTGCGGTTGAGTGACTCAAAGTATCCCCAAAAGGCCGCGTTTTCGCCATGCAATTTGCAGTGAGCCCGATCAATCACGAATAAGATGCGCCCCACGGGTTTCTCACCCTCGTAGGCCAGAAAGGCGGCCTTCTCGGCATGTTCAAAAAAGGGGTTTTTGGTTGTGTCAAGTTGATCCCGCTGCGCAATCTCAAGTGGGAAGATATAGTGCGGAAAATCCTGGTAGATCATTTCGGGAAGGCGAATAAATGTCTTCCATTCTTCCTTGGAAACGACCTCGACTATCTGAATTGTTGGGTTTGCGTTCATTGGGGACTCTCCGCATTCAAAAACTCGTCGAATGCATAGGTATGAGCTTGTTGTTGATTGGGCGTAGTGTCTCGCGATAAGCCAAAGGGTCTTTTTAGAGTTTCCAGCACCGAGAGTACGTGGTCGATATCACTCTTTTGGTGCGTGGCCATGTAGGAGGTGCGAATGAACGCGTGTCCAAACGGTACGGCCGGATACATGACAGGCGTGGCAAAAATGCCGTTTGTGAAAAGTTCTTTGACCAGCAATAGCGCTTTTCGTTCGTCACCCACTCGAAGCGATAAAATTGGGGTCAAAGAAGGCACAAAGGAGAGATCTAGTGCTTCGTAGCCCTCGCGCGCGCGATGAACGCTTTTCCAGAGCCGCCTCAAAATTTCAGCATCAGTTTTGAGAAGTTCGAGCACCTTTAATGCGGAGCCCACGGACGCGGGTGGAAGCGCGGCGGAGAACATAAAGGCGCGAGCTTTATGTCGAAAGTAATCGATGAGTATAGAGTTTCCCGCGATAAAACCACCCAAGGAAGCAAATGATTTTGAAAATGTCGCACAGATCAAATCCACCTCCGGACTTAGGCCAAAGCAGTCAGAGGTCCCGCGCCCTTCTTTGCCCAGTACCCCCAGTCCGTGCGCGTCATCAATAAGGAGGAGTGTGTTAGGAAATTCCTTTTTGACTTTAACGATCCCAGGAAGGTCGACAATCTCGCCTGTCATTGAGAAGACAGCGTCGGTCACGATGAGCTTGGCAGCCCCAGGCGGAAGTAGAGAGAGCATTGCCCTGAGGTCGGCGATGTCATTGTGGTTATAGACAATGGTTTGTGCAAGGGATGCCTTGCAACCTGCGATAATGGATGCATGGTTTTCGTTGTCAGATAGAATGAAGTCACCTTCCTCGACGAGCGTTCCAATCGAAGCATAGTTCGTCATGAAACCCGTCGCGAAAACGAGGGCGTCTTGTTTGCCCAAAAAGGTCGCGAGTTCCGTTTCGAGTTGATCGTGAATCACGCTGTTTCCATTGAGAAACCGTGATCCCGTGCAGCCCGTTCCAAAGCGCTCAATCGCCTCGTGCCCTGCCTTCTTTACGCGTTCATCATTTGTCAGGCCAAGGTAGTTGTTCGATCCGATCATGATCAGATCGCGCTCCTCAAACCGAACCCGTGCTCCATCACTGGATGACATGGGTCTGAAAAACGGATAAACGCCCGCCCTCTTAAGGAGGCGCGCTTCCATGAAATCTTCAGCACGTTTAAAAATCGGATTTTCCATATTTTGATCCCCCAACCTTGGGGTGCACCCATCAAGAAATGTACCATTCATTTTTCTCTTGTGGCGCAGGCTCTCTCTCAGACAAATAGGCGGTTATGAAAGCTCTCATCACAGGTGCTTCAAGTGGCTTAGGTGAATCGTACTCAAAAATCCTCGCGTCTTACGGCTGGGACTTGGTTTTGGTGGCGCGCCGTGGATTTCATCTACTAAGGCTCAGCGAGGCCCTCAAAAAAGAATATGGTATCAAGGTAGAAACCTTTGCCTGTGACCTTCTGTTAGAAGCGGATCGGGAAAAGGTGAAAAATTACCTTGCAGAAACGGTGTCACTTCCCGAACTCTTGATCAATAACGCGGGAACAGGTACTTACCACTGGTTCCCGCTAGCCAACCTCTCAGACCACCTCAATGTGATTCGGCTAAACATTGAGGCTCCCGTCGCACTGACTCACCACTGGGTAAATGAGATCAAAAAGCGAAAGCAAAACGAACATTTTCTTCTTAACGTTTCAAGTCTCGCGGCGCTTCAAAATGTGCCGAAATATGCGGTCTATTCCGCCTCAAAAACGTTTCTCCTGGAGTGGTCGGAGACCCTTGATCATGAATTTAGGGCTCTCGCTCTCCCCATTTTTGTCTCCTGTTTGTGCCCGGGCGGGATCGATACAGATTTTTTCAAATCCTCAGGACAAAACATTGGAGTCCATTCGGTGATGATGACCCCCGAGGAGGTCGCTCGGTACAGCTTAAAAAAGGTTTTTCAGCGAAAGTTCCTCATTATCCCGGGTAAGATGAATCGGCTGACGAGGTGGCTAGGGCATTGGGTCCCCATGCGATTGCGTCGAACTCTCACCCGGAGTCTCATGGGGTATGTCACTCAGGACACTGTGCAATAGCGCCACTTTTTTGGCGCCATTGTAATCTGTTACGAAAACAGCGCGCACGTGTCACAATAGAGGGGATTCATTCGTATTACTATTAAGGAAAATCGTTATCATGAAGATAATGCTGAAACGAATTATGATCGCCGCCACCATGGGAGCGTTTCTTGTCGCGGGCAATATAGCCTTCGGAGCTCGCGCAGCAGAAGCCCAAGAGCCGCTACAAACAAAGCTCCAGATCCTTGTTGAGGAGGCGCTTAAGAATCGCCCGGCCCTAGAGGCTGTAAAGTATGAAGCCCAGGTAAAAGAGGCAGAGATTGGACCCAATGGTTCTTACGAGGATCCGATGGTGGGATTTTCCGCGACGAATTACCCCGCTGACACTTTGTCGGGGGGCGAGTTTGGAATGACGGGCAACGAATTTTCGATTACGCAGAAAATTCCATTTCCGGGAAAGCTTAGTAAGCTTCGAGATGCTGCTCGATATGAATTTGAGTCCAAAACCGCAGGCTATAGTCAGAAAAAATTGGATCTGATCAAAGAGGTGCGAGTCGCCTTTTTTGACCTATTCTTAGCCTATAAAAAACAGGATATCGTGACCGATCAAATTTCCCTATTGGGCCAGTTAATAAGCGTAACCCGCAGTAAGTACACCTTGGGGAAGGCGCAACAGGCAGAACTGCTCGCCTTGCAAGTGGAAGAGGGAAATTTGAGAGATGAACTTCTCACGGCCGATAAGCAAATTCGTGTAAAAACCGGAGATCTCAATCGCGCAATTGGAAGACCGATTGACTCGGCGCTGGGGCGACCTGAACTGCCTTCAACCCGCGCACTTGATGTTTCAGCCTTAAGTGAGGAGTATTTGTTAGAGAAGCTTCATTCAAAAAATCCGAGTTTAAAGGCGATGCGGCTGGATGTCGAGGTTTCAGATGCAAAGCTCTCGTACGCCAAGTGGAACTACCTTCCCGATTTTGAGTTTCGGTTTGCTTATATGAAACGCCAACCTAGCCCGGGAGATCGCGGCGTTGATTTGGTATCAGGAGGGGTCGCGCTTTCGATCCCACTATGGGCATTCTCCAAGCAGTCTGAAGAGGTGCGAAGTGCCTCGGCGGAAAAATTAAGGTCCGAAAAACTCTTAGATGAAGAGCGGCAGCATTTGCGACATCTGGTTCATACTATGTATACGGAGTTGTACGAGTCCGATAAGCGGGTGCACTTGTTTGAAGGAGGGTTGCTCCCGCTCGCGAGACAGGCCGTTCTGTCGGCAAAATCGGCATATCTGACGGGAAAACTAGAATATGTCGCGGTTGTGAATCTCGTCCGGAATCGCTATCAAACTGAATTTACATACAACGAAGCGTTGGTGAGTTATCAGTCAAGAATTGCCGAATTCGAAGCACTGCTGGGCGAATCCCTGGGAGCAAAGCCATGAATAAGAGAAATATGATCCCGCTAATGTTGGCGCTCCTTGTGCTTACTGTCGATTTTGCGGCTTGTACCAAAAAAACTGGAGTCACGGGCGGCGTGCAAAAGGCTGGGGCTGAGCAAAAGAAGAAGGAGCTTTATCGTTGCTCTATGCATCCTGCAGTTACGTCGGATAAACCCGGTATTTGTCCCATTTGCCACATGACCCTTGAAAAGGTGGAAGACGAACAAAAAGGCTCGGATTCATCTCCAGTTCAGGCCGTACAGGGGCGCGCCGCTTTTTCATTGTCTCCAGAACGACAACAGATGATTGGAGTTACAACAGCTAAGGTGGTCATTCGTCCTTTGGGTCATGAAGTGCGCGCCAGCGGTCGTGTGGCATTTGATCCAGAACTTTTTACCGCCATTGAAGAGTATCGGCAGGCGTTTCTTTCGCGGGGTCAAATGACGGATGGTCTCATGCAGAATCAGGCGAATGAATTGATTTCTTCAGCCAAGACGAAACTAAAGCTTATGGGCCTTTCCGATGACCAGATTAGGACGTTGAGTTCAGGAAGGATGAGCGCGATGAGTTTACTTTTGCCAAAAGGAGCTGTTTGGGTTTACGCAGAGGTTTTTGAATATGAAGTGGCAGGCCTTAAATCTGGCTTAAAAGTTGAGGTTGAGGCGCCGTCCATCCCTGGTAAGATGTTTGCGGGAAAATTGTCTAGTATTAGCCCTGTGGTCAATTCGCCAACGCGAACGGTTCGCGTAAGAGCCTCGGTTCCAGATACCGAGGGTCTTTTACGGCCGGATACCTTTGTGAATGTAAAGATCAAGATTGATCTTCTGGATAAGCTTGCGGTTCCAGAGGATGCGGTTCTCTTCTCGGGGGAGAAGGCGTTCGTCTTTGTGGTGAAGGAGGGGGGGCGGTTTGAGCCGCGTCCGATTCGGACGGGTTTGAAGGCTCAGAGTTATTATGAAGTCCTTTCTGGTTTGAATGAAGGCGATACAATTGTCACCTCTGCTAACTTCTTGATTGATTCTGAATCGAAACTGCGAGGAGTTTTGGAGGGCGCTCCGCCGCCACACGTGCATGGGAGCAAATAGCCATGGTCGAGAGAATCATTGAGTGGAGTGCCCACAATAAACTGTTGGTCTTTATTTTGACCGGTGTGGCCATCATTGGAGCAGCGGTTTGTTTAAAGACGATTCCCCTGGATGCGATTCCGGATCTTTCGGATACCCAGGTGATTATCTATTCTAAGTGGGATCGTTCGCCGGATATTTTGGAGGATCAGGTCACCTATCCCATCGTTACGGCGTTGCTAGGTGCCCCGAAGATCAAAGCGGTGCGTGGATTGTCTGATTTTGGTTTTTCATATGTCTATGTCATTTTTGAAGATGGGACGGATTTGTATTGGGCCCGCTCTCGCGTGGTCGAGTATTTGAGCAAGATTTTGCCGCGGCTGCCTTCCGAGGTAAAAACAGAAATTGGACCGGATGCCACGAGTGTGGGTTGGGTTTATCAATATGCCTTGATTGATGAGTCAAACCAGCTCAATCTTGCAGAACTTCGGAGCATTCAAGATTGGCAGCTTAAGTTTCATCTTCAGGCTGTCCCTGGCGTCGCTGAAGTCGCTGCAGTCGGTGGATTCATCAAGCAATACCAAATCAATATCGATCCTAATAAGCTCATTGTCTACGGAATGACGATTACTCAAGTCGTGAATGCGGTACGTGCCGGCAATACGGACACGGGAGGCCGCGTTCTCGAATTCTCTGGCACTGAATACATGGTGCGCGGGCGTGGCTATGTAAAAAATAAGGAGGATATCGAGAACATCGTTGTCATGACGGATCCCAAAACCGGAGTCCCGATTCTTGTGAAACATTTGGGGCGGGTAGAGCTGGGACCCGACATGCGTCGGGGGGTGACGGATCTTAATGGCATGGGAGACACGGTGGGAGGTGTGGCCATCATGCGCCAAGGTGAAAATGCCTTGAACGTCATCAATGCCGTAAAGGCGCGACTTGAAGAGCTCAAGCCCAGTCTCCCTCCCGGGGTTAAGATTGTCTCTGTTTATGATCGTTCGGATTTGATTACTCGGGCCATTGATACGCTGAAACACGAACTCAAGGTCGAAGTCATTATTGTGAGTCTCGTGATCTTGTTGTTTCTTTGGCATATCCCCTCCGCAGTGGTTCCGATTCTGACCATTCCCATTTCCGTCTTTTTGGCTTTCATCCCGATGTATTTTATGGGGCTCACGACGAACATCATGTCGCTGGCAGGCATTGCGATTTCGATCGGAGTTCTAGTGGATGGCGCGATTGTCGAAGTCGAAAACGCCTATAAGAAACTGGAAGAATGGAATTCCTCAGGACGCAAGGGTGATTTTCACCTTGTGCGGTTAAATGCCTTAAAAGAAGTGGCGCCTTCCGTGTTTTTTTCGCTTTTGGTGATTTCTGTTTCCTTTCTTCCGGTCTTTACCTTGGTGGATCAGGAGGGGAGGCTCTTTAAGCCTTTGGCCTTTTCGAAAACGCTGGCCATGGCTTTGGCCTCAGTCTTAGCAGTCACCGTTGATCCCGCATTGCGTATGATGTTTACGCGGATGGACTATTTTCGTTACATCCCGCTCAGTAGGGCGCGGGGCTCTGTGCTGGAGCGATTGCGAAATGGCGTGGTTTGGCTCGGAAACAAAACATTGGTCGGCAATTACTATCCCGAAGAGAAACATCCGATTAGCCGGATCTTGTTTCGTCTTTATGAACCCGTGGTGCATTTTGTACTCAAGCATAGTACTGCGACTCTAATAGGCGCACTTCTGGTGATGCTTACGACCATTCCTATATACTTGAAATTGGGATCAGAGTTTATGCCTCCGTTGAATGAGGGTGCTTTTCTCTACATGCCTACGGCTTTCCCCGGAATGTCGGTTACCGAGGCGAAACGGATTTTGCAAATTCAAGACAAGCTCATCAAGGAGTTTCCAGAAGTCGATACAGTTTTTGGTAAAGCCGGCCGGGCGGACACGCCGACTGATCCCGCCCCGTTTTCGATGGTTGAGACGACCGTGGTCTTGAAGCCGTTATCGGAGTGGCCCGCAGTGGATCGCTGGTATTCAGGGCTACCTCATTTCACACATTCGCTCTTTTCTTGGATTACTCCTGTGCATCGAACATTCGAGGAGCTGCAAAATGACATGAATAATAAGCTGCGCTTCGCAGGAATCCCTAACGTTTGGACGATGCCGATCAAGAACCGGATTGATATGCTTTCCACCGGAATTCGAACTCCCATCGGCATCAAAGTATTGGGCAAAGACCTCAAGGTCATTCAGGGGATCGGTGAGCAAATCGAACTTGCGCTTCGCCCGGTTGCCGGCACGAGAAACATCTATGCGGAAAGAGCCGCCGGGGGTTATTATCTCGATTTTGTTCTCAATCGTGATGAACTGGCACGATACGGAATTTCGGTGGCTGAGGCGCAGATGGTCGTTAACACGGCGGTCGGCGGGGAGAACATCAGTTACACGGTGGAAGGGCGTGAGCGTTATCCCATTAATGTACGTTATGCGCGCGAGTTTCGGGACGACATCAATACCCTCAAGCGAGTCTTGGTTCCTTCTCCCACAGGTGCGCATATCCCGATCACCCAGATTGCCGACATTCGCATGGTCGAGGGACCCGCAATGGTTCGCAACGAAAATGGCCTTCTTGCCGGATACGTCTACGTGGATATGGCCGGACGTGATGTTGGCGGATATGTCCACGAAGCCAAAAAAAACGTCGAAGAAAAGGTAAAAGTCCCGACGGGGTATACGCTCGTTTGGAGTGGTCAATATGAAAACATGATTCGGGTGAAAGAGCGTTTGAAAATTGTGATTCCGCTTACGCTCTTTATTATTGCGCTTCTCCTTTATATGAACACAAAGTCGACGGTGAAGACTGCGATCGTGCTTCTGGCCGTGCCCTTTTCGCTCGTGGGGAGCGTGTGGCTCTTGTTTCTTTTGGGGTACAACATTTCTATTGCAGTTTGGGTGGGGATGATTGCACTCATGGGGCTTGATGCGGAGACGGGCGTATTTATGTTGCTGTATCTTGATCTTGCCTATGAGGATCATGTTCGGGCGGGAACGATGCGAACGAAGGCTGATCTGGATGCCGCAATTATGCACGGAGCGGTTAGGCGAATTCGGCCTAAGATGATGACGGTGATGGCGGCTTTCATGGGGTTACTCCCTATTATGTGGTCCTCTGGTGCGGGCAGTGATGTCATGCGAAGAATAGCGGCGCCCATGGTGGGGGGGCTGGTGACGAGCTTTATTCTCGAGCTTTTGGTTTACCCGGTCATATTTCATATTTGGAAATGGAAGTTTGTGATGAAAGAAGGCAGGAGGAATTTATGAAACAGGTTTCACTTCTTGGTTTATGTGCGCTTTTTGCGGTATCGACGGGTTCGGCTTTTGCGGCAACAGACTCTTCGGTTAAGGCCATGGCGCCGATTTTAGACCCTTACTATACTATCGGAGAATCTTTAGCAGCAGACTCTCTAACGGGTGTTGCGTTGGCAGCGCAGAAGATTGCTGCGAGCGTGGAGAAAATCGATGGAAAGGTGTTGAGTAAAGCCGAAGGAAAGAGGATCAAAGACTCCTCTCTCGCGCTTGAAAAGGCAAAGGACTTGAAACAGGCGCGCGAGTTGTTTAAAGGGCTCTCGGCGCCCCTGACGGCATGGGCGAAAGCCCATAAGCCTGCAGGAGTTCACAAGGTGTTTTGTTCGATGGCAAACGCGAGTTGGTTGCAAAGGCAGAGTGAGGTGAGAAACCCGTATTACGGCAAATCGATGCTTGAGTGTGGGGAGTTAGATAAATAGACAAATAGTCTTACCCGCACTCATTCTCGCAGGCGAGGTTGTCAACGGGCCTTCCGGGTGTGGGGGACTCAATCCAACTGATCGGGATGCATTTGAGCTCAATTAGGTTATCCATCGCACTCGCAAAATCAAAACAGGCCTGATCCTTGAATTCTAGGAATTTTCCTGGAATCGGGCCGCAGTCCTTTTTCATACCCTGAACTAGGGAGCGGATTTGTTCGCGATCGCCGGATTGAATGATTCTTGGAAGGGTGGGTCGCGTGCGCGAGGCTTGGCCTATTTGCTCTTTAAATTTTGCGATAAAGTTTTCCAGTACGTGTTGGAACTTCACAAGTGCAAGAGTCGTCTCAATCGTGGGAAGTCCGTCACGCGCGCAGTCCTTGCGGCCGTCGAGGCACACCTCGGCGTCTTGCAATTGCGCGTAGAAGCCGCGCAGTCTTGATTGTGGCCGGTCTTTTGGGACTTTTCGGCAAGTCTTTTCGAGGGATTGATAATAGCATCTGAAATTTTCGCAGTCTGAGCTCGCTTTAAGAGTCTTGATGATGTCTGGACACTGACGATCTAGCTCTGCTTGATCGGGGCTTGCGCAAACGAGACTGGCGCCGGCCATTCTTTGTTTAAGCGCTTGCGGAAGTTTCTTTTCTGCCACTTCGAGCATTTTGAGATCTTCGGCTTCGGAAACTTTGTCATAGAACCAGCGGATCATCGCACTGCTATCAGGATCTTTGGCCAGGGGGGCTTTCCGCGAAAAGCCCGCGACGACTTTTAGCTCGGGAAGTCCCTTATGCCATTTTTTTACGGTCAGGGGAGTGCGGCCGTAACAGCCCAAGAGCAGAATGGACTGAATATTTTTGTCGGCACCTGCTCGCGATAGCGCGCCATGGATCTCTTCAATTTTTGTTTTTCCGGAATACAAGTCGCTTAAGTAGGCTTTTCCGGTGGAGTGGCCCGAGATCACCAGAGAGTGGAGCGCCCCGTGAGGCGTGTTTTTAAGGGTTTCTTCAATGACCATCGGTAGCAGACTCGAGATTTTAATGCTAAATTTCGTGATGTCGTTGGGCGCGCCCGCGGGTGTGGCGCCACTCTCGCTAAGTCTATATTTCACCGCTAACTTCTCCAACGTCGTGTGTTCAGCGCTCGTTCGCGCTGTTTTATCTTTTGCAATGATTTTTGAAATTGTGCCGCGATCTGCATCAGAAAAAGTAGGAATTTCGACAACTTTTTCTCCGCGCTTTTTTGCAGCCTGTACGACTTCATTATATTCTTTCGCAGAGCCTTGGAGGTTTAGAAAAAGAATATCGGCAGCAGCTTTGGTCGAAAACAAGAGAAGAAAAGTGGCAAGGCTGGCGCCGTAGGCAAATCTTGGAAGCGCACTCAGGGCCCTCATTCTTCGTCCTTGCGAACGATCTGCTGAAAGGTGCTGAGGCCTTTTTTAGGCAAAGTCGGATAGCGGGATTTTAACTCGGCAAAATCAAGTTTCAAGGCGCGAACGTAAAACGTGCTGTACTCCACGGCGTCCCATTTTGAAGTGGCGTAAGCCAGGTCGCTCTGCTTGAGCCAGGCGGACATTTCTTTGGAGCTTGGAAGTTTTGATTTCGAGGCTCGTTTATCTTGGAGGTTTTCGGCACCGTAGACGGTGACGCCTTTGTCTTTGAAGTGTTCAACGGAGAAATTGGGGTCGACTTGTTGAACGATCATGCCTTCAGGTGCGCTCATAGGGGCGGCGGCACGCGCGTGTAGCGAAAGGCTGAGAAGCAGCAGTGTGAACGGAAAAAGGAATCGCATGTGTAGATCCATCCGTCGTAAATTCTAACATTGGAAATCGAATCTTTCAAATTTGCGGCAGATTGCAGGGCGAATAAGTGTCAAGGGTTTGACGTAAAGCAGGCAGCTCGACAACATATTCTTCGTGTGTCATTCTATTCGCACCAGGGGATAATCAAGATGAGAGCCATAACTAAAGTTAGCTGGGGAGTTGTTGTTTCTTTTCTTGTCTTCACGGCATCGGGCACGACCTTCGCCGGTCAGAATACTTCGAAGGTTGGCGCGGAGATCAAAGGGGTTCAAAATACCACGGCCACCGGAATTCTATTTGGCTGGCAATACGCGGGTTATGAGAGCGACATCTTTACGATTGGCGGCGCGGGTTACACCGGACAGCTCACGGGCAATTCTCCGGGATCTTTTAGTTATGGAGGATTGAAGGCGGGTCTGCAGGGAAATTTCACGGCGAACGTTAATATTCAGTTTAATTTGCTGGCCGGCGGTGGCGGGGGATTTGCGGGCACGACGGTTTCCGGGGGCGGGATTGTTCTTGAGCCGGGAGTTTCGCTTGGCATTCAATTAGGGAAAACGGTGATGAGCAACATTTGTGCAGGCTACATCTACATGCCGAGCAAGACAGAGTTTTCGGGAATCACGGCGGGGCTACGGGTTGATTTCTTGAATTTTGAGACGCCGAAAGCGGTGAATTAGGCTGCTCACCACACTTCGCATTTCAATGTCGTAATCCGTTCAAATTCTCCGATATTCCGCGTGACGGCAGTGAGTCCGTTGGCCTGCGCGATGGCCGCGATCATGAGATCATGGGGACCAATGGGAGTTCCTGCATGTTCGAGCATCGTGCGAATGACCCCATATTGTTCCGCCGCAGCGTCATCAAATGGAAGTGAGTGGAACTGTCTCAGAAAGCCGCGAATACCGTGTTCGTTGCGCGCACGTTGTTTGCTCTTAAAAGCACCATAAATCAGCTCTGCTTTCACAATCGAGCAAGTCACTACATCCCCTGGTGCCAGCGCCATTAGGCGCTGCTTGACGGATTCATCCCCCTTGATCCATGCGATGCAGATGTTCGTATCAAGAAGATATTTCATGAAAATCTCTTTCCTGCTGGGGCAGGTCTTCGATGTCGTCGGGAAAATCGGCACCGACCGAGCCAAAGGTAGCCAAGAATTCTTGGCTCCAGGCCTTGGGTTCAATTCTGTTTTTCACAGCCTCAAGCACAAACGCAGAAACGCTCTTCCCTTCTTTTTGGGCTTCCTTCTTTATCTTTTCCTCCAGCTCGTCGGGGGCATAGATGTTCAATTGTCCCATAAAAATAACCTCTATTTGCTAAAGTATACTTGGCAAATAGCCTTTTGTCCAGCGCCCGCCCCCGGGCACCTTGACTTTGTAACGCGCTGTGCCATAATAGTTAACAGGGGAATCTGGCTCTTAATTCTAAAGGGTTATTTTAGTTCTGACGATAGATGCTTGAGGGGGAATATGGGTGTCTTTGGGGTAGGTCGATCAATTCCGCGCGCCATCATTATAATACTGCTCGCTTTTGCGGCGCCCGCATTCGCGCATGCGGCGGCCGAGTCCGCGGGCTTGGGAGAGCTTTGCGGCGAGGCGTTGGCTCATCCCGAAAAAGCCCCCACCAAATACAGTTACTGCAAAGCTGCGCAGGATTCACAAGCCACGAGTGAGGCGGAGTCAAAACTATGGAAAGTCTGGGCGGGTGTCGCCACAGTTTGCGCGGGCGCATGTGCAAGTTCGCTCTCAGGTGCGAGCGCTCATCCTTGGGTTTGTCAAAGTGCGAATGGGCTAGCGGGAGTCATTGAAGGTGGAATCAAAAAGGATCTCACCGCCGCGATGGGGGGCCTAACCGCTGCCGGTGCGGGAGCCGTGATGACGAAAGCTACGGAGTCCGGGGCTTCAGCGAAATCAAAAGACTGGGCCGCTTGCGCGGGCGCTGCTTTTGCCGCAGCCCAAAGTTATGCCAAACATAAAACAATGACCGAGAGTGAAGCCGCAGTGGCCACGAATCTTGAGTCCGTAAAAAAATTCAAGGACAGTTCCGGTGGAGGATTTGCGCAAACGGCGCCAAATACGTCTCTCTCCGTGGTGCCTCGTCCGAACTCCGGCGCCGGAGTTCCAGCCGGGGCTGCGCCACAAAGTGCGGAACCCGTTTCGCCGCTCGCAACCGGCGCAAAATCCCAAGCCATGATCGCCGGCGCGATGGCCGCGGATCGGAAACTTCCTCAATGGGTGAGTGATCCGAAATTCGCGGAGGACTTTAAAAAAGTATCGAAAACGGATGTGGCGGAGTTAATTGATGGGGTTGATGGAAAATTCAAAGATCCAAGTTCTGCACTGAACACGGCCCTAAGCGGAAGTTTCTCTGCGCCTAGCGTATCGACGCTCGCTCTCGCACTTAAAGAACTGGAGAGCGCGCCGGGTGCAGATTCCTCCGGCGTGTATGCCGGGGGTGGCGCGGCTGACGGGAGCGCGAAGGCTGGTGCAAGCCCAGATCAATCAATGTCGGAAATGCTTAGTGGAATATTTGGACAGTTTGGAGCCAAGTCCGGTGCCGGCAAGAAAATCAGCGGAGGCTCCGAGATCGTATTTAATCCGAGCATGCGGTCGCCCGCTGCGATCTTTGAGGATCGTACATTAAGCCTTTTTGATCGGGTTAAATTTAGATATTCTAGAGTGAGTGATCGTTTGGAGGGGGCAGGAAGATGAAATTTCTGGTGATGATTCTAATTTTCTCTTTGGTGATGCCGGCGGGGTTAGTGAGTGCGGGGAGCACGCCCACACCTCCGCCCGTGCGGCTTCCTACCGCTGAAGTGAGCGATAGTGATGAAAATACATGTGACAGTCGCTGTAAGGCCCAGGAGGTGTTTACTAAGCAAGAGATTGAACGGTGCAAAAATAGCCCGCTCTCGAAACAGCTTGCGGCCATCCAAAGGCCTGTTGACTGTGAAAAATCCACGCATTCTCAGACGACTAATCTGGCGTCCTATTGTTCATCATTCAATTTGGCAGATACCGCTGCGACTTATGAATGGGTGTCGACAGGTGTTTTCGCTGCGGCCGCCGTGACTTGTGGTATTGCCTGTTACTATCCCGCCGTTGTTCCTTTCTGTTACGTAGGCGGTGGCTTGGCCATGGTTGGCGATTTGATTGCCGAGGGGGTGTTAGCTAATAAGTTTGGGCAGTCTTTCGGGGATTACATGAAGACGGCTGGCGGGGAGATCGGAGCTGGGGTCGGAGGGGCTATGGCAGTCGGCTCGGCCTACGCAATGATTCCATCGCTGGCGCCTGCGGCGGCTGGAGCAGGTACGGCAGTAGCAGGAACAGGAACAGCAGCGGGATCGGCAGCGCCTGCTGTTGCAACTAAAGCCAGTAAGGTGCCTTGTTATGCGGCCGGCGCGTTTCTCGCAATTTCTGTGCTTAAGTTTAAATCGGTAGGGGCTCAAAACTCCTCTAAAGATGCGAGTTGCAATAGTATTCTCAGTCTGAATGGACGAGATTTAATGGGCCTCTCGAACACGAATAATACTGGTCCTTCCGGTGTGGGGTTTGGTTCCGGGGGACAAATGAACCCAGTAACAGGCAAAGTCAGCGCAAATAAAAATGACGGGGCGAAGTCGAAGGGTTCAGTTGCTGATCAGATTAAAGGAGATGGTTCCGACCTTACGACTGGCGTTCTTGCCTCTGCCATCGCGGGCAAAGAAGGCGAACTGTTTAAGAAACTTTTTCCTGATCCTACAAAATTTGGCAGTGATTTCAAAAAAGCTTCCGGAGTTGATCTAAAGGATTTTGTGCGAAAGGTGGAATCAAGCTCTCCTTCGCAGGCCATGGCCGCACTCGCGAGTTTGTCGCCGGAGGTTTCGAAACTGGCATCGAATATGGAAAAGTTCCTGGATCGAGAAATGGCGAAAGGTAATGGTGCCATTGGATCTTCGTACGCTGGCGGGGGGGGCTCGACCAAAGCCGCAGCCAAAGCCAAGGCTGGGCCGGCTTTAGGTTGGGGGAGTTTTGGGG
>JBBCAV010000054.1:0-8903 GCA_051382305.1 Bdellovibrionota bacterium FG-2 | reverse complement strand
TTAGCTCGAAACCATATTTGCAACGTGGTTGCGATTGAACATTTGAAAACAGAAAATTCACACAAAAACATGTCAACACTTTTTTTATTTTTATGAAAATAAATTAGACGGCTGGCCAATTACAGTAAAACAAATTGCCTGGATGTAAATCGGCATGAAATTTTCCGCTTCCAAAAATCGCCTCTTCGTACCAGCGGGCAAGTAGGTTATTTATAGCCTGGCCGCGTTCCGCAGCCGGAATGCCCCGCAGCGTTTTTGACATGTTCGTTCCAGGCGCCACCTTCAAAACCAAAACGTCATCATAAGCCGGAATCCGCGCCACCCTCTCGGCAATGGACAACCCCTCCTCAGGCCGAATGTAAGTCTTGCTACTCGTAATATTGGCGTCTTCACGGAGGAAATTAAGCTCAAGCATCAGCGATTCATCGAGATTCGTCACCAGTGCTCTTTCAAATGGACTATCACTAATGATGGATCTGAAAACAACCATGTCTTTTTTGCCGCGTTCAATAATCCCAGGCCTTAGGATTTTGACGACGACCTGCTCCCCCGTCGCCCTCAAGCGCGCCTTATGTACCTGTCCCACTGTCGCGGCCGCGATAGGGGTCTCAGTAAATTCCGAAAAAATGTCTCCGATGGGCTTTCCTAAACGCGCCTCTAAAAGCGCGACAGCTTGTTGCCCTGGAAAGGGCTTCACACTGGAAAATAGCTCTGCCATCGCATCTCTGATGACCTGAGATTTTGCATCTTTTCCAAAGAGCTGAAAAAGTTTCTGAATTGCAGGCCCCGAGTTTTGGAGGAGCACAGAGAGCTGTTTATCGATACTCGAATGGGGCGGCAATTTGAGCTGCTCTGTAATGATCGGCCGTTTCTCAGCCAGGGGGAGCGCATCATAATATTTTACCACCAACTCATTAAAAAGACCGGCTTTGTCTTTCGGAAAGTCCGCGATCGCAATAGCATTGGCGGGATCCATCAAGGTCTTTACGGCTGCAGAATTGGAGAGGCGAGTCTGCGCGACCATTTGATTAACCTCCGAACCCACCTGCAAAAATGGAGCATCTCCCACTTTCTTCAAAAGTGCCACGCGGCTATCGACACCCAGATTCCTAAATGCGTCGGGATCACGTTTAATCTGTCCCGCGACCATCATTGCCCCAAAATTGCCAGAGGCCTGCAAAGCCTCTGTAACGGATTGAAGAACCGCTTGCAGCTTTCCCGGTGGCACGGCGCCGTCAAGATCCGCGTCTATTAGCATGGGATCCAAATTGCGCCCTTCAACCACCCACTGTACGACGTCTGGATGTTTGGCAAAGACGGCCTGCATTTCGGAAGCTTGCACTTTGGTTTCAACGGGAATTGCTGCAACGGTTGCATCAGCTAGAAACGCTCGAAGACTTATCCCTTCTTCGGGCGTGGCCCATGCATGGGAAAGCGCGGCCCCGCCCACAAGTACGGCCAAAGCCAAAAAAGACAAGGATTTCTCTAAAAAAGGACGGACAAGTTCCACGCTTAAGTTTCGGAAAAATCAGAGCATAACTGTAGGATTTTCCATATTGACATGGTGCGTAACAAATGATACCACTCCAGCCAGTATGAGAAAAACAATACCCCTCCTCGCCCTCGCAATTTCATCAACACTCTCATTAACTTACGCCGACACGCCCCCACCCGCCCCCACTAGGGACGACGTCGCAGCCGTGATCGAAAAGGCACAAAAGGTCAACCGAAGCCTTCGCGAACAAGATTCCACAGGAAAAGATTTTTGGAATCTCCCCTCCTACTTGGGCACCCACTACTTGTCGCAATTCCATCTGCTGCTCTCATGGCTTGGACAAAAATCAACGCGCCTAAGCCCAGCAATACTCCGCTCTCGCCTTCTCAATGAACAACTCGCGGATGGATCTTGGTACGCGATCTATGACGCCAATTTAGGCGCCAACCCTCCCTTGGGTGACCTGAATGCTACGATCCTCAATTACGTCGCACTTAAATCCCAAGGGATGGCGCTGGATAGTGATCCGCTTCGCAAAGCCCGCACCTATATCCTCTCAAGAGGCGGTATCGAAAAATCCTCCATTTTTACCAAAATCGTGATGGCCCTTTTTGATAATTATCCTTGGGACGAAATTCCCTCGATCCCCTACATCGTGTTCCTAGACCAATCCCCTTACAACATGAATGACTTTAGTCAATGGATTGGCCCCCACCTCATGCCCATTGCCTATTTACGCAGCATGAAACTAAGCCGTGACTTAGGCCCCGATTTTGACAGTGATGAACTTTGGACCCATCCCGACAAAATCGCGAATTACAAATCCAGCTCGCGCGGCCGCAAACTTCCCCACTTTCTATCAGGCGATAGCTCCCTCATGAAAAAGATTTTGGCCATGCAACAACCCGCAGGCAGTTTCGGCGGCTACACCGTTGCGACCCTCTTGAGCATGATCGCAATGCAGGATTTTCAGAAACAAATGCCGGATGACGACTCCGCGCGCTCAGGCAAGATCAAAAAAGCAATCCAAGCAGGATTGTCTTTCACTGAAGACATGTACTTTAACTCCGGCGAAAGCGTCTACAAAGGCGTCCTCGACGACGGTAGGTACTGGGACACGGCCCTGATGGGGATCTCGCTTAGCGAAAACGCTTCCGCATCGCAAATCCAAGACCTACGCCCTGCTGGCGAATACCTCGTTTCTCGCCAAAGTCCAAACGGGGGGTTCGCCTTCGGAATTGACTTCGAATATGCGCCCGATACCGACGACACAGCGGAGATCATGATTTTCCTCTCACGCCTAAAAGAATCCACGCCCGGCTTTGAAAAACCCATCAAAAAGGCCGTAAACTGGCTCATCCAAATGCAGAACAAAGACGGCGGCTGGGGTGCCTTTAGCAAAAACAATACCGGCAACGCGCTTCTTCGTAGCTTCACAAAATCTTTTGAAGACTCCGCCGATCTTTTCGACGAAAGCTCGCCCGATGTCACCGGCCACACTCTCGAAGCACTCGCCGGCCAGGGATTAACGGCGAAAAACTCTCCCGCCATTGCCCGCGCGATCCAGTATCTCTACAAGTCACAAGACGAAAACTTAGGCGCCTGGTACGGGCGCTGGGGAATCAATTATATTTACGGAACGTCCGCTGCCATCGCAGGACTTATTCGAGCAGGCGAATCGCCGGATGCACCCGCACTCAAAAAGGCGACACAGTTTATGATTTCGCACCAAAACCCCGATGGCGGATTTGGCGAAACTTCAGCCTCTTATGACAATCCAAAACTTGCAGGAGTCGGAATCAGCACCCCCTCGCAAACAGCTTGGGCCTTGATCACCCTCATCGAAGCGGGGCTTGCGCAAACAGATGTGGCTGCAAAAGCGGCATCCTATCTCGTGATTGAATTTAATAAAGGAGGCCAAGAAACGGGACGATGGAGCGACCCTTCGACGGTCGGCACGGGGCACCCAAGTCTCATCTATATGAATTACCCCTCTTACCCTTACGCGTTTCCGCTGATTGCACTCTCACGCTATATGAAGGCCCTTAACCAAAGCGAAAGCCATCCAGCGGATTAAACTTCGCGGCTCTGCGACTTGGGTACAGACACGCCGCAAGTACGATGAGAAACGCACACACGCCTACACCGACGTAATACCCCGGGGCAAAAGTCACGGGCAGCGTGCGATCATAAAACACATCAGGCAGCGTAATAAATTCATAGCGCTTAAGCGCCTGGCAAATCACCCAGCCGACCAAAGCTCCGCCTAAAATTCCGATGGCCCCGATCAGCAGCCCTTCGGCCAAGAACACGGCGGCCACTTCGCCATCGCGCGCGCCCATGGCTTTTAGAATCGCGATTTCTTTTTTCTTCTCCATCACCATGAGGGTCAGGGTCGTTAGAATATTAAACGAAGCCACAATGATGATAAACGCCAGGATAATGAACATGCTAATCCGCTCAAGCCTAAGCGAGGCAAAAAGATGGGAGTTAAGTTCCACCCAATCCTGGACCTTATAATTGGGCAAGATTTTTCGAATTTCACGCGCGACCGCGGGTGCTTGCTCAAAGTCAGTCAACGTAATTTCCCAAGACGACACGACATCGGCCCGCCTTAAAAACGAACGTACCGCCGCGTCGGTTGCAAAAAGGGTATGCAGCTCCTGCTCGGGCAGACCCGTGTGATAAACCCCTTCGACCGCAAAACGCTTGAGTCGGGGCACCGCCTCTAACGGCCCTTCAGTTTCCGTGGGCGAGATAATCGTCAAAAAATCCCCGGGAATTGAACCCATTTCGTAAGCTAACTCCTGTCCCAAAAACGCGCCCGGCAAACGGATGGTTTCAGATCCGGCACGCTCCACCATCATCCGCGGATCAGCCGATTCGGTGATCTGCGACTTCATTCGAGTCAGTCGTTCAGGCGTCACACCCTTGAGAACCACGCCCGTCACTTTGCGATCTGTTTTCAAAATCGCTTCAGTCGAGACAATGGGCCAGAAACTGACGATCCGCTTGTCTTTTTCGACATACTCCTTAAGCCCGGATTGCTCCATCGCCACCTTGGGAACAAAGCCCGAATCAAACCCTGGAATCTCGGGCGTGGGCAAAATCAAAATATGCAGATCCGTCGCCATCAAGCGTTTCTTAAGTTCAGACTCAAAACCATCCATCACGGACAACACCACGATCATGGATGTCACGCCGACCCCGACTCCCATGATAGAAAGGATTGTGATGAAGCTTAAGAACTTCGAGTTTTTCTTGGAACGCAGGTAGCGCATCCCGACCCACCTCGTCCAAGGACTCCGCCAAAGATTTGAGAGCGCATTCTTTTTAAACACGACTTAATTACTATAAAACAATTGTTTTTGCTCAAAACGGCGCAAAAGTCCCGGTGCCGCCTCAAAGCGTGCCCCAAAGCGCTTATTGTATTTTTTCAGACGATCCAAGATCTCCTGAACCCCTAACGAGTCGGCGTAGCGGAGCAAGCCCCCTTTAAATGGAGGAAAGCCTGTTCCCATAATCATGCCCAGATCCACTTCGCCGGGAGTCGCCACAACCGCTTCATCTAGACAGCGCGCCGCCTCGTTGATCATCGGCAGCACACAGCGATCCACAATTTCCTGTTTAGATACACAGCCCGTTTTAGGCGTCACCCCCAAAATTTCGTAAATCTTAGGATCAAGCTCTTTGTTGCGCCCCGATTTATCATACTGATAAAGACCCTTGCCATTTTTCTTACCCAAGCGTCCCGCGGCCACGATTTTTCCATTATTCGGAGCAGGTTCCATGCGACTACCAAAGCCCTCAAACAAAATATGTGCGACCTTCTCGCCCACATCCACGCCCACCTCGTCGATGAGTTCCATCGGGCCCATCGGCATTCCAAAATCTAGCATCACTTCATCAAGCTCAGGAATAGGCACGCCTTCCATCACAAGATAGGTGGCCTCATTAAGGTAAGGCATCAGGAGTCGGTTCACCAAAAAGCCTGGAGCGTCTTTTACCACAATCGGCGTTTTGCCAATTTTTTTGCAGAACTGAAACGTCGTCGTCACAGCTTCATCCGAGGTTTTCTCCCCACGAATTACTTCGATCAAAGGCATGCGACTCACAGGATTAAAAAAATGCATGCCGACAAAACGCTCAGGATGCGCAAGCGGGGCGGCCATCTTTGTCACCGATAAGGATGACGTATTTGTGGCAATCACGCATGTCTCACTCACATGAGACTCAAGGTCTTTGAGCACACTTTGTTTGATGTCCATGTTCTCGACAATCGCTTCAACGACAAGCTCCGTTGAGCGAAACCCAGAGTAATCCAGCACCGGCGCAATCAAATTGAGTTTTTGCTGATACTGGCGCTTTGTGATTCTTTTGCGATGCATGGCCTTCGCGAATAATTTGCTTGCGGCTTGAACTCCTAACGCCAAGGCCTTGTTATTGAGATCCTTCAAACGGGTCACAACACCTTTATCCGCAAAGAGCTGCGCAATACCGCCGCCCATGACGCCCGCGCCTAGCACCGCCGCAGATTTAATTTCAAGAGCTTGCGCTTTTACGCCCGCTGCGAGGCCGGTGGCCTTTTTGGTGTCTTCCATCATGAAGAACAAGCGCACGAGATTTTTTGAAACATCCGTTGCGACGACTCGCCCAAAGCCTTTGGCCTCTCTCGCCATCACTTGATCGCGGGCGGCTCCTCTAAAAAATCGCTCATACCCTGCATCCGCAGCCTCAATCACATCCAATGCCTCAAGCGGCGCAGGGTATTTACCGCGCGTTTTTGCAAGCACTCCTTGACGTGCTTTTCTGAAGATCACTTTTCGACCCAGCGGCGTCTTCTCCATGATGCTCCCGATCGCGCCCCCCATTCCTCCCAATTTTGGTTCTTTGGCCAGGCGTTTTCCCGAGCGCAGTGCCGCAAGATTTGATTTCGTCCAATGAAGGACGGCTTCTTCAAAGTTCTCTTTAGGAAAACACGCTTCAACCAGCCCCCCGCGAAAAGCGCGCTCACCCGAGAGCGACTTACCCGTCAGAATCATATCCAAAGCGGTGGCAAGCCCCACCTTCCTGGGCATTCGCAGACATCCCCCCGTGCCAGGAATAAACCCTAGCATGACTTCAGGCATTCCCAATTTTGTCGAAGAATCATTGGACGCGACAATCGCGGTGCTTGCGAGACAAAACTCGAGTCCGCCGCCTAAGGCGGCTCCATGAACGCCCATGACAGTAGGAAACGGCAGGTCTTCCCAGCGATTGAGTAACGCTTGACCCGCGCGCGAAAGGGCTTCAGCCTCAGCTGCGTCCTTCACATTTTGAACCATCGAAATATCTGCGCCAGCAATAAACCCCGTGGGTTTCCCGGACAGCATCACAAGGGCGTCGATCTTGCCCTCTTTGTGAAGCGCCTCAAGATGGGGCAAAAGTGCTTGAAACTGCTCAAGCGCCTTTCTGCCAAGTTTATTGACCTTCTCACCGGGAAGATCAATAACAAGCTTCCACAGTTTGGGAGAACATTCTTGAAGTTTGAAGATATCGAGATTTTGAATTTCCATGTGCGCAGCATATCAGTGGAACCCGCACACAACAAACAAGAAAAAGGCTGCAAGCCCGCCCGCGTCATTCTGCATTAAAGCGAGAGTGAAGCGTTCGTTGGTGGGCTTACAGCCTTTTCCGACCCAGAGGACAAAACCCGCGGGCTCCCAATGGAGCGGCGCGGCCCCAAAAACTGATTTAGAAACTAACGCTCACCGCCGCCATGATACTGTAAAAGCTCATCTGTGCAAACGCGGTGCTCAGATTTTGCTTATCCATATCTGGTGAGAGAGAGGTCGCATAAGGATTTGCGGCATAATAGCCCGGATAGTAGCTGCCTGTGTAGCCGCCATATTGAGCCCCCGTTGCCGTCGCCGCACTTGATTGTGTTTCTCGCGCGGAGAGAACCTTATAGAATTTCCCATCGGCCCCGATCGAAATGTTCTTCGTCACTCGGATATCCAATCCGGCCGAAAGCATCCCTAAGTACGAGGAGAGTTCAAAATCACGTGCCATCGAACCGTAGCCCGAGCGCGCCATATAATCGATGATCTTAGAATCGTAGTTAATGTAGCCCAAGGAATACGCTCCCCCTCCGCCTAGGAAAGGACGCAGCCGCGACTCAGCGTTCGTCAAATACAACTTCATTCCGAAATCAAATACGTTTTGTTTCAAAGCCACGTTTTCAAAGGAGCTCGTATAGCCCATGCTATTGGACCAAGTTTGATAAGCAATCACGTAAGGATTCGTGCTGTTCAACGACACACCCATTTCGGCATAAGTATAGCCCGCTTCAACCACGAGGTTATCCGCAATGCCAAGACCACACCCGGCGCCAGTGGCAAACCGCGGTTTGACCGAGTAGGTCGTGCTTCCGTACATATTCATTAACCCGAATCGGGGGCGAACGCTGATCTGCAGCTTTTCTCCATCTTTCGCGCTTGCGGTGGATGAGTTCATGGATGCGTTCATGGCGCCATCCGTAGCAGGAGCTGCTGCCACAGGAGGGGCCGGAGGATTCAGCTTATCGGCCAAACGCTGTTCCGTAACCGGAGCGTTGATCACTTCAACCTTCGGAGGTTCAGGAGCAATACCATTGGCAGGGACTTCTCTTTGGAGGTCTTGCGTCTTCAAGCCCAGTAAATAATCCGTGCGCTGCTTTTCTTCCTTCAAGCGAAGGTCTTCTAAGCGTTGCTGCAAAATATCTTCATTGCGCAATTCTTCTCTCATGCGTGAACGGCGAGTCAGCTCAGATGCCGTAGCGTGCGTGCCTTCTGCGGCAGGAGCTTCCACCATTTGCATGGGGGCTGGCTGCTGCTGTTGAACGTATTGAACCGCGGGTGGCGCCGCAATTGGCGTGGGTGCCTGAACCTGAATCACGGTCGGAGGCTGAGCGACCCTCACGGTCTGTGCTCGCTCGGAATTTGTAAGAACTTGCCTTGTGGCTTCACGATCATCAATTCGGGCTGCGACTGCGGCCTGACGTTGAGGTTCGTTTTCATACACAAGCTCTGCTCGTGCTTGCGCTGCCACCAAACCAAGAACCATCGCACACAGCACCAAAACTCTAATGTCACTTAAGCCTGTCATGCGGAAATTGGATTTTCTGATTGTCATAAATTTCACTCCTTCAAGTTACCCAAAATACTAATCTTGACGCGTTGTATCAGAATAAAAGCGCGTTGACTAGTCTTTTTTTAACGCAATGCAATAGTGGCGAAATATATAGAGAGACCACCATGAGAACCAAAGAGGGACTTTAGCCGGATAAGCGATGATTAGGACCTTAGCTCCGGTTGTGGTATCAAGTACTCGTGAATACGAAGAAAAAGCCCTATAGTGACCTCAGTTTGATCGATTTCCAGAGGCGTTT
>JBBCAV010000053.1:0-34479 GCA_051382305.1 Bdellovibrionota bacterium FG-2 | reverse complement strand
TAAGCCCCTTAGATTTGACGCTAAAACAAGCGCTAAAGACCAGCACGCCCGAAACGGTTCTAAAAATCTATTCAGCCGAATACTCTCCGCTCCTCCCCCCTGTTCATGATGACGCTTCTGGGCAATGCCGGAACCAATCGCGGTTGAATACTGCGTTTCGATCGTCGAGGTGATCGGAGTCACATTCCATTTTCTGATTGAAGAGTGATTCGCAAAGTTTCGCCCCCCTGAAAAAGGGTCTAAAGCTGTGTTTTTCATCTGCCGCATAAAATCAACGGGCTGTGCCCCCATCGCAAGCAAGATCGCGCTGGAGCGATAATGCAGCTGTAAAAAATCATAGTCCAACCCCTGACCCTTATGAATGAGCATCCCTAACGGGACATTAAAGGCCTCCTCGCCGGGGCCTCCGATCCAAAAATAGCCGTCGTTTTGCTTGTACATGCGCACGAGGCGTTCTTCCAAAACACGCGCTTTTACCATGACACGATGAATCTCTAAGGGCTTCACAAGTATTTTCTCCAATCGGAAATCAGATTTATAATTCACACCAACACTAATCCTGCCGATTGCATAGTCATGAATCTATGAGATTATACCACGAATAAAAAATTCTCTGTTAATTTTAGAACCCTGGTCTACACTCACCTTACATATAAAGGATTAAGGAGCAACGCATGATCGGCATTGACACGCTTAAACACTGGTCCGTGAGCAAGAAACTTACAGGATTTGCGATTTCCCTGATCATCGGTGCCGCGAGCATTCTCGCCATTTACCTTACCGTGGTAAAACTCATGTTCGGCATGCAGGCGCAGTTTAAACAAGCCGTACACACCAACGAACTTTTTGCAGAATTAGGCACGAATTTTCGGTCTAAAGCCATTGCGATGGCCGACTACATAGCCAATCCCTCAGACGAGGTTTGGGGTCGCAAGAAGAAATGGGACACAAAGATCAGCGAAAAGGTTGAAGACCTTCAAAAAGTTCAAATGCCCGAGGAGCTTCAGAAGTCTTTTGAACCGCTCATCAAATTTGACAAAAAGTTCTTAAGCCCCTTAGATTTGACGCTAAAACAAGCGCTAAAGACCAGCACGCCCGAAACGGTTCTAAAAATCTATTCAGCCGAATACTCTCCGCTCCTTGAGAAACTCGATGGCATTCTCAAATCCTGCGACACCTTCAATATCGACCAGGCAAAAGCAGCCGAAGCCAAACTTCAAAAGGTGTCCATTGTGGGCTCAATCATAGTCGTCTCCTGCCTTGTTTTTGGCTCCCTGTTTGGTTTCGTCCTTATGCGGATCATTAGTAGCGCGATTTCAAGACCCCTTGAGGCTTCAATTGAACAACTAGAACAAGAATGCAACCAGACCGAAGGCTCCGCAACTTCCATCGCGACGGCCTCACAACAACTCGCCTCCTCAAGCACCGAACAAGCTTCAGCGATTCAACAAACCGCCGCCTCCATGGAAGAAATGACGGCCATGATCTCAAAGAGCGCCGAAAATGCCTCAAAATCAGGCGAAGCCTCCAATACCAGTTCCGATGTCGCAGAGAAGGGCAAAATTGCAACCCAGCAAATGATTGCTGCCATTGGCGAAATCAGCGCGAGCAACCAAGCCATTATGCACGAAATTGAAGAGAGTAACCGCCAAATCACCGAGATTACGCACGTCATCGCGGCCATCGGCGAAAAAACCAAGGTTATTAATGACATCGTTTTTCAAACCAAACTTTTATCCTTTAATGCCTCCGTCGAAGCGGCCCGCGCTGGTGAACATGGCAAAGGCTTCGCCGTCGTTGCCGAAGAGGTCGGCAATCTTGCGCGCATGAGCGGCACCGCGGCCCAAGAGATTGGGAGCATGCTGGATCAAAGTATCCATAAAGTTGAAAACATCGTCACCGATACGAACGCGAAAGTTCAAAAACTTATTTCCACCGGAGTCGCCAAAGTCCAAGCGGGCACCGAAATTGCCAATCAAACCGCGCAAGTTCTTGAAGACATCGTCAGTGAGGTTGCCAAAGTCAAAGACATGATCAACGAAATCACCATGGCCACCCGCGAACAATCCTCGGGAGTCGGTGAAATCACCAAAGCGGTTGGAGAACTTGAGAGCGCCACCCAAAAGGATTCCCAAGTTTCTCAAGACATTGCATCCTCGGCCAACCAACTCTCTACTCAATCTCACCGACTCAAGACTGTCGTCGAATCCCTCAAAGGGATCGTTCGAGGATCGGACAACACGTAGTATAAACCACAACAAAAGGAGAAGGAAATGCGTTACTTTGTTAGTACAGCATTCGCAGTATTTGCTTTAAGCCAGGTGGCATTTGGAGCGGCTGAAAACTGCACCGCAGGAAAGAAGAAGGCAGTCTGCACTGACGCGATTGTAAAAGGTAAAGTTGATTGGGCCTGCAAGCTCGTCGAAGCCAAAGGCAAAGGAGCACTCGATGAGATTCGCGAAATGCGCTATGACTGCTGCGGCGAGCCCGATTATGTCTGGATCAATGACATGGGACCTAAGATGGTCATGCACCCCATAAAGCCTGCATTAGATGACACCGACCTCACCGCGAACACAGACCCCGACGGCAAGCCACTTTTCATGGAATTCGTTAAAGCCGTCAAAGCCGTTCCCGCTGGCGCCTGGGTGGATTACAAATGGGTCAAGTTTGGAGAGAAGGATCCGACTGCAAAAAAATCCTGGGTCAAAGGCTGCAAAGTCGGCACAACCGCTGAGCAGTGGGTCGTGGGCTCTGGAACTTGGAAGTAATCATAACAACAATAACAGTATCAACAATGCCAATACATTGGAGGACATCTATGTTTCGCAAATTATTACCACTCTTAGTTTTTTCGCTCCTTAGCCTCTCGGCCTTTGCCGGCGAAGGCAAATTTTCCGGCGTGATTTTCGGGGATTATTACAATTTCATGAGCAATCACGACACGACTTCAAGATTAGCCTCGGACCTGGGCTACAAAAGTCAGCAAGGATTTTGGATCAGACGAATCAATTTCAACTACGATTACGCGATTGATGAAAATTTCACGAGCCGTTTTAGATTGGAAACCGCGAACGCAGATTTTACAACAACCACAGGCGGCGCTTATACTGCATTGCCAATGACTCCTTACGTAAAAGACGCATCATTGCGCTACAAATATGCAGACGGCACGATGATGTTCGGTCTTGTGGAGGTTCCCACTGTTCTCATCGTCGAAAAGAACTGGGGCTATCGCTTTATCGAAAAAACTCCCGAAGACCTTTGGAACGGTATTGGCGTGGCACGCACCTTGGGCGTAGGCTCGATGGGCAGCTACTTTAATAAACTCCTAAGCTATCACTTCACCGTAGGCGCTGGCGCTTCCGTCAACAACGAAATCAATAAGGGCAGCAAAGCGCACCTCTCTTTATCCAGTGAACCGATTGCGAATTCCATTTTCGAAGTATACGGAGATTATGAGACCAACACCCACGATTACATGTCGCATGTGTTTGGCGGCTACAAGTTTGAACCCGTCAAATTTGGAGCCCTTTACTCTTACGCCAACAAATACTCCTCCACCACCAAAACGAGATTGAGTTACAACCTCTTCTCACTCTATGCCGATGCAAAAGTCATGGAGAAACTCAATGTCTTTGGCCGGATGGATATGGTCTCCAAAGGCATGGGCTACTCTGCTTACATTCGGCAGGCGACAACGGAGAAGCCTGTGCTCTATATTGCGGGCGTGGATTTTCAGCCCGCAAAAGAAGTCCATATTTCACCAAACGTAGAATTGGTGAAGTATGAAACCTTGGATACTGATGTGATCCCAAGAGTGACCTTCTCTTGGGCGTTCTAAATTAATTCCCAAAATTCAGATCTCACATTTAGTTTCGGGCGGCCTCATCCAGAGAATGGGGGCTGCCCGAAGCTTTTTGAGATTGGTTTAATACTGACTGATCGTCTCTAGCAGCTTCGCTCGGCTCACCGGCTTATTGAGATACGAATTACATCCGGCATTCAAAGCGGTTTCAAGCTCCTCTGGCGAGGTATGCCCCGTGATCACTACAACGGGCACAGGGGTCCTCATGCGCTCTTTTTCCCAAGCTCTTATTTTTTTCGTGAGAGTCGGACCATCCATTCCTGGCATCATCCTGTCGACCAAAAGCATGTCGTAGGAGCGCGTCGTAAACTTTTCAAAGGCCGACACCCCATCCTCCGCTTGCTCAATAAGGTGCGAGGTCCTTGCCAAATATGCCTGAAGAAGCAGCCGATTGGCCTGATCATCATCGACGATTAAAATTCGCTTGGTCGTCGAGACTTCGTCTGTCACGAGAGGCAAATCCTTCTTTTGCAAAAATAGGACTTCGGCATGAGCGCTTTGCTCTAAACTCGAAAGCGCTCTCAGCGGAAGTATCACTCGAAAACAGCTCCCCTGCCCCTCTACACTCTCTACTTCGATCCGACCATGATGAACTTCAACCAGTTCCTTTACGATCGACAACCCAATGCCCGTACTGGCTTCGCCGGCCGTACCCGCTCTTGAAGCCGTCGTATAGCGATCAAAAAGAACCGGAACTTTATCTTTCGGAATCCCTCTGCCCGAATCTTGAACACTGAACATCACTTCGGAAGCCTCAGCATTCAACTCCAGCCCCAATACAATCTTGCCCGCCGCCGGCGTAAATTTAATCGCATTCGAAAGCAGATTATTAATAATGCGCGTGAGCTCAGAAAGGTTTCCGCGAACAGGACCTCTATTGCTAGTTTTGTCCTCAAAAACTAATCGAATATTTTTCCCAGCGGCCAAGACCCGCATGAGGTCATAACTCGTTTTCGCCACATCCGCCAAAAATAAAGCACCTTTAACACTCTTTGTGCCTTTAGACTGAAGACGTCCTAAGTCCAAAAGTTCGTTAATAAAATTCAGGAGCAACACCCCTGCCCCCTGAATCTGGCACAAGGTCTCTGTATGCTTGGCTTTGACCTCCTCATCCAAACCCAAAATCTCTGTAAAACCCAGGATCACGTTTAGGGGCGCCCTTAAGTCATGAGAACAAACGGCTAAAAACTTGTCTTTGAGATTAGCTAGCCTTCTTAATTCATGAATCTTCCCGTAAGAAGCGGTCACATCCCTAATCGTCAAGCCCCCCAAATCCCCAGAAACAGCGCTCCCCGGAATATTGCTCAAAGTGAGGCGCGAAAAAAAACACTCCTGCACCTGAAACTTCCCATTGGCTAGTGGGCACGGGATTAAATATTGATGCAAATCAGGCGAAAAAATCGCGGGCCCCCCCGTATCCATCACTGCCTTAAAACGAACGAGATATTTTCTTACATTTAGATTCTTAAAGCGGGAAAAGAGTTCCTGCCCCACGATCTCAGCGCTGAGAACTCCCGAAGATCGCTCCAAAACAGAGTTCCAATAAACCACACGGAACTCAGAATCCACAACGCAAATCCCATCTGGAAGCGCGCCTAAACTTTCAAGCACTCGAAGGTCCGCAGGCCCCAGGCCCATCTAATCAAGGCCTTCCCACATCGCATTGATTTCATTCAAAAGTTTTTGAATAGAATCAATTTCAAATACGAGCAGCAGATCACCTTTGAGGTCAAGACCATTGACGGAAAACTGTGCCGTCGCGACCAAGCAAGTGGTCGCAAAATTAAGTTTTTTGCCAAAAACAGATTGTCGAAGCTGGGCTTCTTCATAAAAAGGCACCGAATATTGAATCCGCTTCTTGACGATATTGGCAAGCGAACCCAAAACGCTATTGCTCACGATATTCCCCACTTCACTTAAGGTACTAGCGCGGATGGAGTCCATATCCCCCTCCCCGCCCGTATCTTCGCCATTAAGTGTAATAACCAGATTTGCCGCGCTTTTTGGTGGAAATAAAATCGCCGCAATCCCTTTGAGTTCGCCAGAGAAATCCATGGACACCGTCGATAAAGTCAAAAAACCGGAACAAAAATCCCGCGCAAACTCAGCAGGATCCATTAGCCTAACCTCAGGAGTTTTGAGTTCAACCCGATGTTCAATCATTTGGTTCAAAACATCGGCAGCTTTTCCTACGCCGATGTTCACTAACTCGGTGAGTGCGTCTTTTTGTTTTTCAGTGAGTTGTATTGTCATAATGTTTTTATAGTTCTATAAACCCAAGATTTGCTTAACCGTGGCCAAGAGTAACTCCTCATTAAAGGGCTTATTCAAAAAGGCCTTCACCCCCAACTTCATACATTCGGCTTTCACCGGTTCTTGAATGTCTGCGGTCAACACAACGATGGGTACCTTAAAATCATGGGAGGCTAAATCCCTCAAGAGAGCCATCCCATCCATGTTGGGCATCACCAGATCAGCAAATACAAGATCGGGAGAAAAAGTCTTAAGCGCCGTCAACGCTTCTCTCCCATCCCCTGCCTGCCTAAATTCAAAGCCCAGTGAAGCAAGCGCTCGCATTAACATTTTTCGTTGAAACGGAGAGTCATCTACAATGGGGATTTTCTTGGCCATTGCTCTATTTTATGACCACTCAAATCACCTATCTAGCGGGAACATCGAGTGAAACACTGACGCCTAGCGACTTGCTTTTCATGTGATTCGCCTCATAATGTCGACATGGCCAAACCCTCGAAGAAAAAGACGCGCGTCGTGGCAAATAAAGCAAAAAAAGTTCCCACATTCTCCTCTCTTACCCCTTTAGTTCGAGACCTCATGACGCCTGCGCCGCTTACGCTGTCTGAGGAAAATTGCCTCAAAGACGTCGAAGACCTTTTTAATTGGAAAGCTATCCGACATATCCCCATCATCAATGCGACCGGACGCCTCGTGGGCTTAGTGACCCATCGTGATTTTCTGAAGCTGGCCATTTCCCGACTAGCCGCATTTGATGCCGAAGAGGCCGAAGCCCTCTACCGAAGCGTTAAAGTTCACACGATCATGGGCAAGAATCTAAAATCCGCGTCTCCCGACATGCCCTTAAGAGTCGCGGCCGACCTGATGTTTCATCAAAAGTACGGCTGCCTTCCCGTGGTCGATGGGAAGACCCTCGTCGGAATTCTCACCGAAGCAGACTTCGTCAAAGCGTTTATGAAATGGGATTTGGAATACGCTTCGAATTCTACAGATTCGAAGATTTCCTAGCGTTACTAATGACCCTTTCAGACATCTCCATTCGAAGACCCGTTTTTGCCTGGATGCTCATGATCGGGCTCATTGTCTTTGGCACAATCAGCTTTCTGCGGATGGGCATTAGTCAACTTCCTGACGTCGATTTTCCCGTTCTCACAGTGTCTGTCAATTGGGTCGGCGCCTCCCCAGAAACCATGGAGCTTGCCGTTGCCGATGTCATCGAAAACGCCGTGATGAGCATCGAAGGCATTCGCTCCGTCACTTCAAACTGCCAAGAGGGCTCCTCCTCCACCTCCATTGAATTTGAACTCAGCCGCAATATCGATGTTGCTGTCCAAGAAGTTCAAACCAAAATCGCGCAAGCCCAACGCAATCTCCCCACCGACATTGACCCACCCACAGTGACAAAATCCAACCCTGAAGACCAACCCATCATGTGGGTCACGCTCAGTGGCCCCAACACTTTGCGTGAGAAAACTCTGTTCGTCCGCGATCGTCTTAAAGACATGATTACCACCGTCAGTGGCGTGGGCGACGTCAGACTCGGTGGCTATGTCGATCCCAATATGCGTATCTGGCTCAACGTCAACGAAATGCGTAAGCGCGAAATCGCCGTCGACGACGTCACGAGTGCGCTTATAACTGGCAACATCCTTTCGCCTTCGGGTTTCATGAATGACGGCCCCAAGGAAACCAATATTCGCGTCATGGGCGAAACCACCAGCGCGGATGCCGTTCGAGACCTTGTGATTCCTGCTCGCAGTGGCGCCCCTATCTGGCGGCCCATCCGCATCGGAGAACTTGGCAAAGTCGAAGAAGGATTGGCTGACATCAGGAGGATTTCCCGTTCAAACAGCGAGCCTGCGGTGGGCTTGGGTATTCTCAAACAGCGAGGCTCCAACGCTGTCTCAGTCGGCTCAGCAGTCAAACTCAAGATCAAACAGCTTAAAGACCTTCTACCCGGCGGAATGAAACTCACCACCGTTGTGGATACCACCAAATTTATCGAAGACTCCACTAAGGAACTTCTTTTTACGCTAGGGTTATCCGCGCTTCTCACCTCGGTCGTGTGCTACCTGTTTCTAGGCTCTTGGAGTTCAGCGTTCAACGTCATCTTAGCCATCCCTACCTCTTTGATTGGCGCCTTCATCGCGCTCTATTTTCTAGGATTCACGATCAACAGCTTCACGTTGCTCGCGCTATCTCTGTCCATCGGCATCGTCGTGGATGACGCGATCATGGTGTTGGAAAACATTGTTCGTCATCATGAATCAGGAATGAGCCGTGTAAAAGCGGCTCTGGTCGGCGCCCGCGAGATCACCGGCGCGGCCACCGCCGCCTCCTTAGCTATTCTTGCAATCTTTGTCCCGGTCGTTTTCATGAAAGGCGTCATTGGGAAATTCTTTTATCAATTCGGAATTGCAATGTCCGTCGCCGTCGCGCTCTCACTTCTTGAAGCCTTGACCTTAGCCCCCATGCGCTGCTCCCAGTTCCTTAGCACGGCGAAACAGGGCGACATGGGACTTCTGGGCCGCAATATGGACCGACTGCTCAGCTGGATGGCAAATACCTACCGACGTATTCTTGCCGTTTGCCTAAATCATCGATGGAAAATCGTCATTGCTTCATGCGCGCTCTTTGGTGGATCGCTTTTTCTTTTGGGTGATGTTCGAAAAGAATTTGTCCCGCCCCAAGATCAAAGCAGATTCTTGGTCACGCTGCAAATGCCCCTAGGCTCATCGCTTGAGGCAACGGATGCCGCCTTTCGTGAAGCGGAAAAATTGATGAAAGCCCGACCTGAAGTCGATGGTTTCTTTGTAGCCATCGGCGGTTTTCAAGGGGGGCTCGTCAATTCAGGCAACATGTTCGTGAATCTCAAGGATCCCAAAAATCGCCCCATTGTGGAACCCTTTAAAACGCGCCCCACTCAGCAAGAATTCATGGGTGTAGCACGCTCTCTGCTCGCAAAAATCCCAGGTGTCAAGCGCGCCACGGTTATGGATCTTTCGCTAGCGGGATTCACTTCTTCACGCGGATTTCCCGTTACTTTCTCGATTCAAGGACCCCATTGGGAAAAAATCGCGGAGTACAGCAAATCCATGATGGATAAGATGAACGGCTCAGGGTTGATGACCGATGTGGATACTGACTACAAACCCAACATGCCCGAGGTGCGCGTCGTCCCTGATCGCGTCAAAGCCGCCGCCCGTGGAGTCACGATCCAAAAAATTGCCGACACCATTAGTGCCCTGATGGGAAGTTTACGCGTCGGACGCTATACGGATTCCTCCGGCCACCGAGATGATATCCGAGTTAAACTGCTTGATGAATTCAACCGCCGTCCTGACGATATCGGCCGAATTTGGGTGAGAAACAACCACGGCGAAATGGTCCAGCTCTCCGAAGTGGTCACGCTTAAAGAGCAGCCCACACTGCTCACCATCAGCCGTTATAATCGCGAGCGAGCCGTCTCGATTTTTGCCAACGTCACCCCCGGCAAATCGCAAGCCCAAGCCATGGAATTTATCGACAAAACGGCTAAAGAAATTCTCCCCACAGATTATCACGTCGTTCTCTCCGGAAACTCCCAGGCCTTCAAAGAGTCTTTCCAGAGTCTCATTCTTGCCCTGGTTTTGGGCATTTTTGTGGCCTACATGGTCCTAGGCGCACAATTCAATAGTTTCCTCCAACCGGTGACCATTCTTCTAGCTCTCCCCTTTAGTGTGACCGGGGCCTTCATCGCCATGCGCTTGAGTGGAATTTCTCTAAACATCTATAGTATGATTGGGCTGCTATTGTTGATGGGCATCGTAAAGAAGAATTCGATTCTGCTCGTGGATTTCACCAATCACCAAAGGGTGGCGGGGAAGGCCGTCAAAGACGCGCTCCTACACGCGTGCCCCCTTCGGTTGCGCCCCATTCTTATGACGTCAGTGGCAACCGTGACGGCGGCGGTGCCCGCCGCCTTTGCCCTGGGCCCTGGGGCTGAAACCACGCGCCCCATGGCCATCGTCGTAATCGGTGGAGTCATCTTATCGACGGTACTGACTTTGATCGTCGTACCTTGCGCCTACAGTTTGCTCTCACGACTGGAAGGCACGAAACACCAAAAGGAACTTAAAGAGGCGCTAGCAAGCCTTAAGCAGGATGAGCTGTCGCAGCCGCTTTAGACGGCATGCAACTCGGAATCTTCTCAAACAGATCGGTCCGAAGAATCCGGTGCAATACAATCCGATCCTGGGTGAGCAAAATCTGCGCACGTAACACCTCGATGCCCGCCTGTCTCAATTGCGAGCGGGCTTGTAAGAACGGCACAATCCCTCCAACCCCTGAGAGGAACTGCAGGCGTTTGGTCTCAACAACATGATATAAAGCATCCCACGCCTCACGTGCCAGCGCTTCACGTTGCGCCCCTTGCACTAAGGACCCTAAATTTGTTTCACTCACTTCCAACAGTTCGGCCGGAATCTCCGTCTCGCGAATACGGATTTCATCAATATTGCGTTGAGAAAGATGAACCGTAGGAACGTTAGCAAATCCGATAGAAAAACTCTCAGACGCATAAACGTTACTAAATGAAGCCGCTCCACCGGTGCCCGGCGCCGTCCTTAACCCTGCCGCACTCACAAAACCAAATATCTTGCTCCAGCGATCAAGTTTCGCGGCCTTTTCCAGGTCTTCAAGTTGACCCCGTTCCAAGGATCGGAGAAGCGCCTGATCAGCCAGCTCCTGTACAGGCTTGAATTCCCATTCAGAGGGACTCATCGAGTAAGCTTCAATTTGAATCTCACGCTCAGAGCCCAGCCTCAAGGCATGCCGGATCATTGCCTTCTCCGCCCCTAGAAGTTCGTCAAGCTTCGAAGCCGAAACCTGTGCCATCGCCCTTTGCGCCTTGACTCGCAAATAGTCCTCTTCTGAGCCCACGCCTGCTTGAAAAGCCAATTCCGTAAAATCTTCAATCTCTGCCAGGTCAGTGGCCTCCTCAAAAAGGAGTTCCCTTAATCCCAGGTCTCCTAAACTCGTAAAATACAAAGCAAGGGCTGAGGCAAAAGTGTTGGCCCGCATAATGTCCAAGCTCCCAATTTCCGCCGACAACAGATGCTTGGATTTGTAATAATCAAACCATTTAGAAGGAACCAAAAAAGGAAGAACCGCCTCGACTGAGGAAAGCACAAAAGACCTCTGCGTTGTCGAATAAAGCAATGCCCCAAGATTAAGGGAGGGGAGCAAGTTCCCCCGCGCGATCGAAACACTATCTTTCGCCCGATGCACGTTATTCGCCGCAAGCATGAGGCCTGTGTTCTTAATCAAAACTTCATCGCGCAGAGAATCGGGATTCAAAACAAAAGGAGTGTCATCCGATGAGGCCTCATTTGAGGCACCTGCGGAGGTCAACGTGATGCCCTCGGGGGCGCACCCTGGGGGCAAAACCTCACTTGGGCGACAGCCCGAGGTAAGCCCAAATATTAGCCCACAGATTATCCCGAGGAACAATGGTGTCGCGTTCAAACGAATTTTCATGCCGGCCCCTTTTACCGGCCCCCCCGCAAAACGTCAAGCAATGATTACCAATGTTAATCATTGCCAAACACAACAAAATGCTGCATACACAACCCAATGCAAGATTCAAATATTGCCGAAGAGTTTTTGGATGCCATTCCGCGGGCAATGTCAGTTATTCGCTCGAAAATGCGCGAAGTTCCGCGCGCAAATCTCACGCTACTCCAGTTTCGCCTCCTCGCTAACCTTGCTGAAAAGACTCTCACGCAAACGGAGCTCGCCGAAAACATCGGAGTCAGCACGCCTACGCTCTCTCGCCTCTTAGAAGGCTTAAAAAAACAAGATCTCGTGACTCAAATCCAAGACAAAAAAGACCGTCGCAAAAACCATCTCACACTCACCAAGAACGGCCTTTCTAAAATTACCATGATTCGAGAAAATGCCTGCCAAAATCTTAATTTTCATTTTTCACAGATTGCACCTTCTCAAAAACAGGCCCTCGAAAAGGGCCTCAGAGCCTTGCGAGAAATTTTCCCCGTACTTGCTCTCATTTATTTTACACTGAGTTTTTCGGGGCCTACCGCCTGGGCCGCGCCTTCGGGCGCGCCGGCCGAAGCGCCGCTTACCCTTACGCAAGCCATAACAAGAGCCCTGGGCTCTTTGCCCTCCCTAAAATTAGCACAGGAAAAACTGGCTCAGACCGAGGTTCTAGCCGGCGCACCGTATTCACAGCTCCTACCGACCCTTGCGGCGCAAGGGTCCTCGCTTTATAAAAAAGATGCCTCAAATGTAGGGACACCTCGCTTTGACGGCGAAGCTTATAATCAGTATGCTATAGGACTTCACGCGGCACAGCCCCTGTACTATTCAGGAATGTTTGCAGCGATTAGTCAGGCACGCGACGATCGAGACTTGGCCTCCTTGGACGTCACGCTTACGGAGCGCGCGATTAAGTCCTCGGTCATTACCGCCTTTTTCAATCTCATTCTTCAAAAGCGAAAGCTCGATACGTTAAATCAAAGTAACGTGATTCAAAAAGAGACCCTAGCTACGGCTGAAAAGCGCTATCAAATTGGACGGGGACAACTCCTTGATGTTCTCCAAGCTAAGACGCAATTATCCCTGCTCTCCGGCAACATTGATAGTGCGCGCACCCAGCTACAAATCGCAGTTTCGGAACTCGCCTCCCTCATCAACGAGACGCGTGCCGAGACCTTGGATGTGACCTCTCACTTTTCGATCCCCGCCCTCCCCGCGCTTCTAAAACAGTTAGAATCGACTTCCACTCGCCTCCCAGAGCTTGAAAAACTCACCGTTTCGGCGCTCAAAGTTGATGAGCAACGTAATGTCGCCATGGGCAAGCATCTGCCACAACTTCTCGCAACCGCCGACTGGGGTCGATCTGCCTATACAAAGAGCGAACTTTTTGATGGAACCGCAACTACCTGGACCCTGGGCGTTCAACTCTCAATTCCCCTTTTTAGTGGCTTGAGCTCCGTTTATGAAAGGCGAAACTTCGATTCCCAAACTGCCCAAATCGCAGCCCAACGCGCTGATTTAGAGACCACGCTCTCGCTTTCGCAAATCCGCGCACGAAAAAGTCTGGATCTTGCCTGGGAACAAATAGGAACAGCGAAGACTTCATTTGAACTGGCTAAAAAAACACTGGACGAAGCCAAACGAAACTACAAACTTGCGATGACTGATTTTTTGCAGCTGCTCTCCGTCGAGCAATCCTATCTCCAAGCGCAGTCGGCACTCGACCAGGCTCAATTTAACTATATTGACGCCATCAAACAGTATGGCGTCGCGACCGGAATTTCCCTAGATCACCTCGTCCCCATCCTCCAAGGAGCCCCTTCATGAAAATGCTCATTTTGTTAGTCCTAATCTCACAAACTAGCCTCGCAGCCTCTGAACTTGTTATTCCTAAGAGTGAACTGAACTTATCGTCTGCTTCGAAGCCACGCCGAGAGCAGACTGCTGCCACTTTGGCAGTTCAAATTTCGACAACAAACTTTACCCCCGCCCAATTAGTATGGCCGACGCAAATCGCGGGCACCACAAGCTTTCAATCGGCAACGATGCCACCACTTTCAATCAGCCTTCTGCCCCTTCTTTCAAAAACCTCGTCCGAAGAACTCCGATGGATCGCAGAGGTTTCCTATTCTCTCCTGGAACGCCAGGCGGCGCTAAACGCCTCGATTGTGAGCCAAAACGTCAGCATAACTTCTCTCGGGGTAGGGTTAGAGATCAAGCCCAGAAGATTGAGCTACAAAAGACTCAGCAGCTTTGCCTCGGCCAGCCTGCAGCCCACGATGATCAGCGCCGCAAGCTCAGCTTTGGGATCCGCCGCTTCTGATTTTGGAATTTCCGCCATGATTAAGACCGGAATCCAGGGAAACCTCCCCTTGAACCTTCAAGCGGTTGGCGTTTCTCAATCCTTTTTGACTCTCGGAGGGGGCGCTGTCGTTCCCATTCCACAGCGCGTGGGCGGATTGTCTGGATTAGAGGGTGTAGGAATATTAGCAGGAATTCGAATGGAGGTTCTCTAAGATGAAAACACAAATAGGTATATTCATGATTTTAGCCGTTTTCGGCCTTGGCTGTGCGAAAGACCGGACCCTTGAGGATTGGAAACGCGAAAAAACCCAGCAGGACTTAGGAAAGCTCCAAACCGTCGATGGCGAATATGTCGGCCAAGTGACTTCGGTCATTGATCAGTCCGTTTTGGGCGATCTGAAGTTTTCTCTAGCCGCAAAAACGCAAGTCAGCACGGCCCCCGGAGTATCGAAAGCCGACGAACAACCCGTCCTCGTGGGAAACCTTACCTTCACGGGACGTCAAACCCTCGTTGCCGTAGCCAAGGATAGTTATTATGACCCCACGTCGGGAAAATTTCAGGCGAATATCCCTATTGTGCGCTCATCAGGAACGACAGAACAACTCACCTTGACGGGAAACATCCAAGGGGATTCATTCACGGGTACGATTGAAGCCTTGGGCCAGCCTGATTTCGGAGGGACATTTTCATTGTCCCGCGGAGGTACAAATCCAGCCGGGAGCGCGGGCGCGCAAAAGCCCGACTCAAATACTCAGGCCGTGGATTCCGCCCTCAGTCTCAGGCAGAGATCTTTCATCGGAACCACGGAGTTCAAAAGCGGTGAGACGCTTGCGGTAAATTTTGTCATCTTGGATCCACGACGAACCTCAGAAGAAGAATTCCTATCGCTGTTTTACCCCGTAAAAACAGTTGAAGTGGGGCTAAACTATGGCGACTCCATCGTGATTTCTCACGCAAGCGCACAATGGGATCAGCGCGTCGGAACCCTAACGGGGCAAACGGTACTCACAAGAGATACCGAAAAGGTCAATCTCCTACTCGATTGCAAACAAGGGATTACTCCAACTGACCCTGCCTGGACCTGCCAACACCTTAGTGGCGCCATGGGATGGGTCGCAACAACCAAAGTTGTCGCCTCAAACAATGAAACCGCGCCTGGTGATGGACTCGATCTTGCTTCTCGGGACGAAAACTTTAAAGGCCAATTGAAATTTGCAAATGGAGAATCCCGTTCGGCAGATTTTCGCATTCTCTATCCGCGCAAAGACCAGCAGTCATTGTTAACGGAGCTATTTTTCCCGAATGCAAACCAAACGGTTTCCGCAAGCTTTACCTTAAACGGATCTTACCCCATTTTATTGGAAAGCGTTCATTACAATCGCGAAGCTGGTACTCTGTCAGGAAGCTATTCTCTTCAAACGCAAAAGGTTGAACTTCGCGTTGACTGCAAGCGCGATCAAAGCGCCACGGTTGCCTCCTGGTACTGCAAACATTTTACCAGCAAAGGTGGCTCGATTGCCGAGGGCCAGTTTTCGGCAGCCTCCGCCGCCCCACTCGATGGAAGCACACCCCCGGACTCAGTACTGCACCCACCCCTGTCGCTAACCCAAACTCAAAGCTTCCAGGGGAAAGCCGTACTGCCTGAAGGACTCAGTGTTGTGGCCACGCTCAACGCAACTTTTCAGTCCCGCTCTCGTACCGAAGATATTTCGGAACTTTTCTTTCCACCTTCAGAGCGAAACCTGCAGGTTTCGGTTACTCTTGCAACGCTCAACCACAAGCCTTCAGAGATCACATTGGTATTTGATCCGGCCCGGTGGGACCGAGATACACAAACTCTCAATGGAACCGGTCAAATGATTCAAGGTTCGGAAAAATTCGACCTCCTGCTACAATGTACGGGATTTCCTTTCGAGAAAACCTTCTTACCCTTTGAGTGCACGTATCGCAGCAATCATCTGGCAAAAGAGGTCAAAATCCAGTTTGAGAGAAAGCTAGAGCCTTAGCGTCTTAGCGTGATCAAGCACTCTACATCCGCGCCACTCCCAAAAATAGGGCATGCAAAGAAACAATGAGTACGATAAAAAGGGCGCGAGCGCGCGGCCCTTTCAGTGCGAAAAACTGATACTCCAATGATTGCGGCTTGCAACGGCTCATGCAATCTCCGCAAAGCGTGCAGGAGATCCCCGCCCGTCTCTTTTGAATGTCTTCCCTTTTTAAGGCATCATAACGACAAGCCAAAGTGCACGCCCCACAATCCGTACAGCTTGAATTGATCTTAAACCGAAAAGGTGAAACTCGCCCCACAACCGTGGCCATGACGCCGATCGGACAATAAGAAGTACAGTGAATCATCATCCCCGTTTTTCGCGACCCAACGAACATGAGCACCACGCCCGCAATGCCGAACACAGCTGAAGCCACGGCCGCCCATACACCTTCAACCCCCATAAAACGAAGCCCTAAGGCAAGCACCACCACTCCCAGTAAAATCCAGCGTCTCAAAGACTCGCGCCATAACGGAAGTTTCTTGGGCCTCTTCATTTTTGTCGCCAACACACTATCCCAAGCACCAATGTAGCAAAGATGGCTGCACCAGGCGGGGCCCACCAAAAGAATCGTCACCGCAAACAAAATAAGCATAAAGAAGCCGCCGCCGCGAAAAAGTGGGCCGGCGAGAATCAACGCGGGAATCGGCAGATGGAGATTACCCGTCATTAAAAAACGCGTAGCCTCCGGCACCTCGCCCAAAACGCCCCAAAGACCCAAGACAAGTTGCCCAAAAAATACGGCAGAAAACAGAGCCCAAATCTTGTTTCTCAAAACGGAAACACCCCGCACTTGCAGCATGTTTCCCGAAATAAAAGCCGCATAAACTGCCAGGAAAAAGACTTCAAGCCATCCCCAGGTTGGGAAAAAACGCTCCACCAGCAACATCGGCCCCACCGGAGAGCGATTAGCGGCAACGTGAACCACGCCCAGCAAAACAGCCGTTAAGGAAAATGTCCAAACCCGAACGAATAGAGATCCATCACAACGAAAACGGGCTAAACATTTTTCTCGCCCCAAGAGCCAGGCGGAAAAGACCGTAAAAAGCGCGACACCGCCAAGGATGAGGGATAATCGAATCCAGGGCTCCCCCATTTCAAAGCGCCATGTTGCCAGGCGCAAAAGCGTATGGATCCAGACGACTCCCGCTACGGCGAGCAGAAACTGAAAACTCCGCAAAGCCCAGCGCCGCTTAAACAAAAGTAACGCAGACGATAGCAAAGCCACACAAACAAGCCCAGGCTCCCCAAACCTAAAAAAGTGGGCTGCAATAATCAGAGTGCTTAAGAGTGCTGGAAAAAGAATCGCAAACATCGAGTGCGCGCCTTAGTGTCCGCAACAACAGCCTCCGCCGCAGGCTTCAGTTTCTCCCTCGTCCTCTACCCCTTCAAGCTTTACGCCGTACTGGGCGCCAAGTTTTTGGGCAATGGCAAGATATCGCTCCGGCACGCCCTCGCCCATTTCGGTGATTTTTTGGCTCTCAACCACGGCAAAACGATCCAGCGTCGTCTGCTGGTCCTCATCACTCAACGCTTGATTTGCCATCTTGTAGAGAATGCTGTCCTCTTTTTCAATGTGAGAAGAAAGCAAGGCGGCAAAACCCTGCGCGCTCTCCACAAAAGTCTTCACTGCGGTCGAATTTCCTTCAGCGGCCAACCCTAAGCTTTCTTTCATCGCGCGCACGAGCGCACGCCCCTGATCATGCTCCATGCGCATGACATAAGTGGGCCCCGCGTCTGCTGAAAATCCACGCTCTTCCATCATTTTAAAAAGGACATCTTCTTCTTTTCCATGATGCCAGCTATCGGCAAACCCCTGAATAAAAGCGATCGCATTTTTCGCATCCAGGGCGGAACCCCCTGCGATTCTGCCACCTTTTTCACCCGCTTCGGCGATGGTTTGAAGGCAACTCAGCACCTGCAAAATCACAAGATGTTCTGAACTCAAAATATCAGTAGCTTTCATAAACTAATCCCTTTCTTTGTTATGGTATTTCTTTTTCAATCGCTTTGTCAGTCAAATCCAAAAGCATGGTTTTCTGCAAAAATTCCAAAAAAGGATCGCGCGCGTTTTTCCAACCTTCATGGGCATTACATGGGCTTGTGGAACTACATTTTTTCCTTCCCAAGAAACACCCCTTCCAGCGCTCGAGTTCTTCAATGGGCGCCAAAACCTCATACAGCGAAACTTTCGAGGGCTCTTTAGCCAATCTAAAACCGCCGCCCAACCCTTTTTGGGATTTTACCAAATGCTCGCGAATGAGGCGCTGCAAAAGCTTACCCAGATAATTAGCTGGCGCGTCGATTTGCTTAGCCAGACTGCGCGCCCCCAAGAACTCGTGCGGCTCCAGCTCCGCAAGTGATGTGAGGGCCTTTAGCGCAAGCAACCCAGTGCGTGAAATCATGGTGCGGACCTCATAATCACATATGTATATGCGATTACACTCCTGCTGTCAACTGCTTGAGCCTTGGCGAGCGATTTGCTACACTCAAATTATGCCAGCAACCATCAAACGCATTGCCATTAGTACCGGAGGGGGCGACGCCCCCGGCCTCAACGCAGTGATTCGCGCCGTCGTTATTTCAGCACTCAAACGAGGGTGGGAGGTCTTAGGAATTCGAGACGGCTACAACGGAATGCTCAATCCTGGCGCCTACCCCAGCGGCGGGGTGTTCACGCTTTCTCGAGAAGACGTAAAGGGGATTACTCATCTCGGCGGGACCATCTTGGGAACGACAAATCGTGGCAGTCCGCTCAGATATCCCGTCACGGATGCAGCGGGAAAAACCCGAGAAGTTGATCGCTCCGACGAGCTTATTGAAGCCTTCGCACGCTACGGCATTGACTCACTCATTAGCATCGGCGGTGACGGCTCGCTTGCTATAGCCAACGTCCTCTCTAAGAAGGGCCTTCGTGTCATTGGAGTTCCCAAGACCATCGATAATGATTTGGAAAAAACCGTCATCACCTTTGGTTTCGACACGGCCCTGGCTTTTGCTACAGAATGTATGGATCGTCTGCATTCCACCGCAGATTCCCATCACCGACTCATGGTCGTTGAAGTCATGGGCCGCTATGCGGGATGGATCGCACTGAATGCCGGGATTTCTGGAGCAACGGACGTGATTTTGATTCCCGAGATTCCCTATGATTTGGACAAGGTCGCCGCTGATCTCGTAGCCCGCGAAAAAAACGGGCGTAAATATGCGATCGTGGTCGTGGCCGAAGGCGCGATTGCGAAACAGGGCTCGCGATCTGTCATTGAAAAAGAGGCAGGAAAAGCAGAAAGGCTGGGCGGTGTTGGCGAAAAAGTCGCGGCCCTGCTTCAGGAAAAAACGGGGAAAGAAACTCGCCTCGTCGTGCTAGGACACCTTTTACGCGGAGGCAGTCCCACAACATTTGATCGACTCATTGCTTTGAGATTTGGCGCTGCCGCTGTTCGCGCGATTGAAGAAGGCCAATCAGGTATCATGGTTGCGCTGGATCCCCCAACGGTGCAATACGTCCCGCTTGAAGACGCCATCAAACGAATGAAAACAGTCCCTCCCAATTGCGACACCATGCTTACGGCCCGCGATCTGGGAATTTGTTTTGGAGATTAGCCATTATGCAAAAAAGAACCATCCCGGTAGCCATTATTTTGGGCAGTGAATCGGATCGCCCCATCATGGAAGAATCCGCTCGCGCCCTTGCCCTTTTTGGAATTCGGCACGAGACGTTTGTCCTTTCTGCCCATCGAACACCCGAGGAAACCCTAGAATTTGCCCGCCACGCTCGTGCACGCGGCGTGCGCGTCCTCATCGCGGGGGCTGGGGCGGCGGCCCATCTGGCTGGATTTCTAGCTGCCGTAAGCGAACTCCCCGTCATCGGCGTGCCCCTCGCACCACCAAACACGACGGGCTATCCTTTTGGCAGCGATGCGCTGCTCTCAATGGTTCAAATGCCCAAGGGGGTTCCGGTTGCCTGTGTTGCGATCAATGGCGCTTGGAACGCAGGCCTACTGGCCGCTCAAATTTTAGGTGCCGCTGAAGAAAAAGGAACGCTGCTGAATCGAGTCCGAAAATACAAAGAAGAATTAAAGAAAAAAGTCCTCAGCACGCCCCGTAAAACTAAGGCGTAGCAGCGGGAGCTGCATTCCAGATAATCTTCTCCGCCGCATCATTGCCCTGATAGCCATCCTCTGTGAGAGACTCAACAACGCAACGAATCGGCCAAAAACCAGATTTCGCGGGAACCCAAGGAATCTCAATCTTCGTTTTCTCACCCGAATTTAGAGACAAAATCTCACCACTTCCAATCGGCGTATAGACCTGCTCCGAAGTTTTATCAGCAGAATAGTCATTGGCCTTACCACTGGCGCAAACCACCTTGCCGCCTTGAGCGGCAGCCTTGCCATCGTTCTGAACCTCAACTCGAAGCGCCGTACCCGTCCAACTAATTCCAAAGGGATAAACGGCAAGATCGGGAAGCGTCGTCCACACTCGACCATTTTCCCGCAAGCGCTCGGGGTTAAGCGTCTTTTCCTGAATCGAATAATCCAAAACCGCTCTCCACCCTTCTATTTGAGAATCCACCACGCTTGAGAGATCGATTCCAAGGTGAAACTTTTCATTAGCGAGTTTCAAAGCCAACAGCAACCCATCCGTCAGCGCGACCTGATAGGTTTTTGCCAAATCAATTTCCTCGCCATTGATCTTAATCTCTGTAAGTTTCGAAACGGGGTTGCTCGAAGACTTAGGATCTAAAACCAACTCCGCCCCATCCACCGCCAAGAATTGCGATTTGCCTTCGATAAACATATCAGGAACAGATAAGAAGGCGTTTAACACGAACACAAGATCCTGGGCTCGCGCTTCCCAAATCTGAACCGTCCAATCTTTACCCGTTTTTGGATTGAAGATATGAGGCACCACATCGTGCATATCAAATACCCGCACCCCACCTACTGGAATGGGAAAGCCCAAAAGTGACTGCAAATCCATCGACAAATCAGCGCCCACTGCCCTGCGAAAAGATTTGGTTGCGAGATGCCCCAAAGACGCTTGCGACGAATCGGCACGCTCCAATCTAAATTCAGTCTGCGCCACCACCGCTTGCGGATCGCTGCCATAAAGATTGGCAATCTTCTGGTCTTCCTGCGCCACAATCTGGGCAACACCCACATCTTCATCCAAAGAGGAGAGCACCGGATGTAGCGCGTAGCCCTTAAAATCAATTTTCTTTGTGTTGGGAGAATAGGCCATTTTAAGCTCTCCTAAAAACTCACCGAAACAGCCTGTTTCCACAACAGGCACCTCTCGTCCCGCATTCTTGACCACCACCGCCTTGGAAAGTTTCACATGCGAGTGCCCACTAAATACGGCATCAACGCCGGGAACGGCTTTGGCTAATTCGACACTGGTCGAAAACATATTATGCGAAATTAAAAATAGTAGATCAACTTGAGGCCTGACCAGCTTGGCCGTTGCGACCGCTGAAGCCAGAGGATCAGTAACAACGAGAGGCTTAAAATACGGCGCAAAAGCGTAATCCACGGTCGTAAGCCCAATCAAGCCCACCTTCACCCCAAAACGTTCCAAAATAGTATAAGGCGCAATATTTTTGCGAAACTCAAACTCAAGCTCTGGCGCCAATGAAAAATCAATATTGGAAGCTATAATAGGAAAACGAGGATGGGCCTCGGCCACGGTCGAAGCCAAACGCGCGGGCCCTGATAAATAATCGTGATTCCCTAACGTCACAGTATCGTAGTCCATGGCATCCAAGACTCGGAGCATGTTGCCCCCGGTATCCAGATTGTAGTACCAAGAACCCTCTGACCAATCTCCCGCATCGAGCGTAAGGGAAAATGGAGTGGCGGCACGCAAAGTCTTAAGCAGGGTCGCCATTTTAGCCATTCCACCAAGATGCAATTCACTTCCGCGTGGCGCATGCATCTGCGAATGAATGTCATTTGTATGGAAAATGCTGAATTCGACTTTCTTCTCGACCGTCTTACAGCTTGAAAATGAAACGACAAAAACACTTAAAGCCAAGAGTCCAACATTCGCGCGATGAGTCATAAATTCTCCCTCAAACATGCGACCACCCTAGCCAATTAGGCAATAAACGACCAGCCCAAATCAGGCTATATAAGGAACAATTTTCCAACGACGTGAACTTCGAGATAACGACGCTCATCTTCGTGTAAATTAAGGAATTTCACCCCAATCATTGAGCGAGCGCCCTTGTCTGGCGCTATCGAATTCACTCTTGCCGAAATTCGAAACTGACGCACCCCTTGGGGAACGGAAAATGAGAGGATAACAACCGTCCCTACCGCAAACTGAGCCGCACTCTGGAAACGCATGCCCTCGCTGCTTAAATCCAAAGCCGAACACCGAAGCGGCCGAGACAAGGTAGGCCCGGACACGGTAATAGGAAGCGTAATGTTCTTACGCGGCTTTCTCCTGCGATCTCTGTCTTCTTGTTCCGACGACATGGTGACTTTTAGGCTAGGAGAAGCAGGGGTCGGAATCAAGCCCAATCTTCAAATCATGAAAAGAGACCCTACTACCTCTGCCTCTAAAGCTTCTCTTTGCACGGCGGTGAGTTTCAAAAACTCAACTCCTACAGCAAATCGAGGAGTGTTGTCTTCAACGCCAGCCGAAGTCATTCGAACCCCCCTCACAATCGCCGCCACACGAAAAGGCCCAGCATGACTGGGGAGCTGAAACTCGAGTTACAACACGGAGTCCTTTTCTACCGACTTCTTAAAGAGAAGCCCCATCCCCCCAGCACTCAGATCCAAAACTTCTACGCGAAAGGGCGAAGAAACCCCATCCCCCAAAACCAAAACGGGAAAAGTAATCTTCTTGCGATGGTCTTTACGCCGATCGTCCATTGAACCTCAGATATTCTAGTGCAGCATTTCAAAGCGCGCGGTAAAATGCCTGAGGAATGGCGGCTCATACGTCATGCGAACCCCTCGAAGTTTGTCTTTGCGCCCGACAAGCTCCTCCATTCCTTCCAAAATATAATCAAAATGGCTTTGAGTGTATACCCTTCTCGGAATCGCCAAACGTACCAACTCCATGGCCGAAGGAATAAATATGTTTTCACCCGACTTTTTCCCAAACATCACGGAGCCAATTTCACAACTTCGAATGCCTTCGGCCAGATAAATTTCACACACCAACGCCTGCCCCGGAAACTTTTCGGGCGCAATATGAGGCAAGAAAGCCTTGGCATCAATATACACCGCATGCCCGCCCGGCGGCTGCACCGTCGGAATCCCTATCCGATTGAGTCCTTCCGCCACATAGCGGATCACGGCAATTCGATAACTCAGATAAGACTCATCCAAAACTTCTTCTAACCCCACGGCCAAAGCCTCAAGGTCTCGTGCCGCAAGCCCGCCGTAAGTGGGAAACCCTTCAGTCAATATGAGCAAACTACGAAGGCCGTCCACCCATTGGGAGTCTTTCAACGCAATAAAGCCCCCGATGTTCACGAGCCCGTCTTTCTTCGCGCTCATCATGCAGCCATCAGCCAACGAAAAAGTTTCTTGCGCAATTTCTCGCACGCTTCGCCCCGAAAGCGCTTCTTCTCGTTCCTTAATAAAGTAACTGTTTTCCGCAAAACGGCAAACATCCATAATAAAAGGAATTCCGTAACGATGATAGATCGCGGCCACGGCCCTCATATTCTCTAGAGAAACAGGCTGACCCCCGCCCGTGTTATTGGTAATCGTGATCATTCCACAAGGAATTTTGCCCACATTCTCGCGACAAAAAGATTCAAGCCTCACGAGATCAATGTTGCCCTTGAAAGGATGACGAGATGTCGGATCCTTACCTTCGGCAATCACAAGATCTACGGCTTGACCTCCCAATTGCTCGATATTCGCCCTCGTCGTATCAAAATGATTGTTAGAAGGAATCTTCATCCCGGGTTTCACAAGGTAAGAAAACAAAAGCCTTTCAGCGGCTCGTCCTTGATGGGTGGGGAGCACGCTTGTGTACCCCGTTAATCCGCGCACTACTTTTTCAAAGCGATGAAAACTGCGAGAGCCCGCGTAACTCTCATCCGCCACCATCATTGCGCCCCACTGATTGGCACTCATCGCGGTCGTGCCCGAGTCCGTGAGAAAATCAAACGTGACATCTTCAGCAGCGACCAAGAATAAGTTACAGCCCGCCTTTTTTAGAATCACTTCTCGCTGCTCGCGAGTTTTGATTGCGAGGGGTTCCACGACCTTGATTTTAAAAGGCTCAAAAATACAGCGTTTGCGTTCCATCGTCTCTCTCCTCGTTCATTCAATTTCCCAGTAGCAGTCTCAAAATCCTCGCCGCACGATCCGCATTACGAAAAACGGGAATCCCCGCCTCCGCCAATGCACTCACAAAACCCTCATAAGTTGCGCCGCCCTCAACAACCAAAACCCAAGGTTTTGTAGTCGAATTCCAAAGCTTAATCAATTCGCGGGTAAATCCCGAATCTCCGTTCGTCGAAAGAGCGGGGGTCAGCGGCACACACCCCACCACGACCGCATCAACACCTTCATCCAAAATCACCGCGCGCGCCGCCGCTACAAACGCTTCATCTCCGCACATCGGAGTGATATCCAAGGGGTTATGAATGTCGACAATGTTTGACACTCCCGCCTTCACAAGAACCCCTTCAAGCGTTTGATTTGTTTGCTCAGAAAAGATTGCGAGACTGATCATTTCTGAATTCTTCTTAAAATGATCGGCAAACGCCACACACTCAAATCCAGCATTGGAGATTGCACCCAAACGCACACCCTGAGTCTTCCGACCCTTCAAAAGGGTTTTGACCCTCACCAAATCTTCAAAATCCTCAAAACTCTCGGCCAAAAGAACTCCCGCCTCACGACAAAGTGCGGCCATCAAGGGGTAATCCCCTGCAACGGACGCCGTGTGAGAGGCACACGCAAGCGCACCGGCCGAGGTACGCCCCGATCGATACAGAATCACGCTCCGCCCCTGCGCAACGAGCCGTCTAGCGATCGTCACAAATTTGAGGCCATCTGACGGGCGAAACCCTTCGACATAAACTCCAAAAACCTGAACCGCGGGATCATTCTCAAGCGCTTCAAGATAATCCCCGGCCGTCAAATCCATTTGGTTTCCAATTGAGATGGAGTACCTGGGATTAAGATGAGCGAGATGATTCATCCGAGAAATTACAAAAGCCCCGCTCTGAGAGATCAACGCAACAGGACTCTCTAATGCCTGGGACGTGGGCAGTTTCTCTTCAGGAATAAACATGCTGTTGTAGCGCCCCGGCAGCGAGCGAATTCCTAGGCAATTGCCTCCGTTAATAAGGGGCCCTTTTGACGGAGTTTTGCGCACCTCTCCAAGCGCGCGCCAAATGCGCTGACTCCCCTGCTCGCCCCCTTGCTTTTCTTCAAACCCACCCGGAATCACCATGATCGCGTGAGCCCAATCCTCTTTAATAATGCTTTCAATGATCGCCGGAATTTGAGCTGCCGAAACCGCCAAGATAAGAAGATCCACTTTTTGCTTGAGCATCGAAACGCAAGCACATCCATCAAGTGAAGGGATCCCCTCTTTAATGAGCAGCACTTTATCCCGAGGAAAACCCGCTCGCAGAATATTCTGCAGAATCACCCGTCCCGGATTCATGCGCTCCGAAACACCGACAATGGCAATTGAAGAAGGCTGGAGCAAGGCTTGAATTTTCTCTAACGGTTTCTGAGGGAGCTCTGCCACGGCCTGTCCCACCTCTGGATTCAAACCCGCACTCAATCGACACACGACATCGACCGCCACAAGTGCGCCTTGGGACACGACGAGTGGATTGATTTCGAGTTCTAAAACATCATGAGGAACGAAATTCTGCGCAAATTCCTGAAGAATCTGGGTGACCCGCACAAACTCGCTAAGCGAAACCAACGCGTCTTTTCCGCGAAAACGTTTGGTCACAAGATCCAAACCCGCTAAACCGCTTGCACCTAGCTTTGCGCCATCTCCACTCGGCGTGAACGCTTGTAACCGTCTTTCGGGATCCAAGACTTTGGCCAGATATTCGGCTTGCACCCCCCCTGGAGACAGCGTCACTACGGGTCCAAATTCGGGACTAAAACTCACGCCAAACATCCACTCGCTTCCCATTGCTGCGTCATGAGGAACGAACTCTTCGATGAGAAAACCTTCACAGGGCGCGATACCCCCCAAGGTCTTGAGCCGATTTTGCATCTCGAGCATCTGCGCATTCAAAACGTCTGCAGAATTGGCAACTATCTTCACGGCGCCCGCTTCAGTCTTGTGCATCAGCCCCGGGCAAATGGCCTTAAGAACAATCTTTTCGCCAAAGCCTTTAAGGCTTTCGTTAGCTAAAACACCGAGCGACAAAGTATGCGGCACTTTTATCCCAAGGGTTTCAAGAAGAGCAAGCCCTTCAGCTTCGAGTAAACTCTCTCGTCCCTGCTCACGCGCGTTTTGAAAAATGCTTTGAATTTTTTGGCGATCCAAACCCTACACTCCACGCCCCAGCGCAAAGGCTTTGAGGTTTTGTACAACAACGGCCTCTCCTTTTGAGGAGAAAATTTCCCGGATCGCCGCTTCAAGAGACTCCGAATTAAGCGGCAAAAAGTTTGAGGCCGCGCCCAACATCACCATATTTGCGGTCCGAGCCGAGCCCGCAACTCGTGCCAACTGATCGGCATCCACCAAGACGGCTCCCGGTAACTGTTTTAACTTTGAAAGCAATTCTTCGATACGTGGATAATCCGGAATATTCACCACCGGCGCAATCGCACTCACCACGCGCCCCTGAGACGACAAATATTGCAAGTATCTAACACTCTCCATGGGTTCTAAACTCACGATCATCGAAGCTGCCCCCAGCGGAATCGAGGGACTTGCCACCTCTTGGTCTGAGAGACGAAGATGCGCACTCACCGCGCCTCCGCGCTGAGACATGCCATGCACTTCAGACTGTTTTACGAACAACCCCTGCATCCGGGCCGCAACCGCGACCACGGCGGCAATCGAAAGCCCGCCTTGTCCGCCCACATTTGCCAGCACAAGATCAAACCTCACAACGCGCTCCCTTGCACTGCCTGTTTTTTACTCCTGACCGCCGTCTCCACGCATTCCCGCACCGCAATCACGACGGAGATTCCAGGATACTCAATTTCTTTGCGCAAAATTTCGGTATTGTCCTTAATCTTTGTCCGATGCGCCTCGACGATCTTCAAATGATCAGGCGAAACCCCTAAGCCTAAGACGACATCTTTTAAACGCTTTGAGGGAATCAACGTCTTCTGCCCCCCTGTCATGGCCACCGCTTCGTTATCCAAAATAACAAGAGTCAGATTCGTGTTCGCGCTCACGGCGTCCAAAAGCCCCGTCATCCCGGAATGTAAAAATGTACTATCTCCAAGCACTGCCACCACCGGATAAAACCCAGCTTCGGCAGCGCCCTTAGCCATTCCAATCGATGCCCCCATACAGACGCAACTTTCAATGGCCGAATAGGGCTCCAAGGCCCCCAAAGTATAACAACCAATATCAGAGGTCACCAAACTCTGCGGGAACGCCGCAAGTGCTGGCTTAAGGGCCGCGAACATATCACCATGAGGGCAACCCTTGCAAAGCTGAGGTGGCCGACCCTTAAGTGATAGGCCGAAAGATTCGAAACTCGCACCTTTGCGAGGTGGCAATCCCAGAGCTTGTCGCGCCAATTCGGGAGTCATTTCTCCTTCGATAGGCAAAAGGCCTGACAGTTTTCCCTCAATCGTTAGAGACTGCGCCCCAGCGGGTTCAAGGATTCCTCGCAAATACCGCTCCACAAAGGGATAACCTTCTTCTAAAACCACAATCCTCTTGGAGCGCGCCGCCAGCTTCCGAATCTTCTCAGCCGGAAACGGATAAACCCCAACATGAAGATGCGCGGGTGCCCCCGAAAGCGCGGCGAGTTCTGCTTTTTCTTCTAGAAAATACTCGCGCGCAATCCCCGTCGTAATCACGCCCAGCTCCGAAACCTCACCCGTATTTTCAAGCGTATTGTAAGGGGTCTGCTCTGAGAATTCTTGAAACTCACGTTGCTTCTCCAAAAGTGCATGCCATTGCCGTTTTGCATTGGCGGGCATGAGAATCCAGTTCGCGGCGTTCGCCGCTTTTTTGGGCGTTTTTTCACGAATCTCGCGCCCCGGATCGCCTGCTCGCACATTCACGGCCGATCTTGAATGCGAAAGTCTGGTCACCAATCTGAGAAGAATCGGCACCCCGAAACGCTCCGACAAATCAAAAGCCTCAAACGTCATGTCGTAGGCTTGCTGAGGAGTCGCGGGCTCAAGACACGGAATATGCGCAAAATCCGCGAAAATCCTGGTATCTTGTTCGTTTTGCGAGCTGTGCATCCCCGGATCATCGGCGACTACAAGCACCAGCCCCCCTTGTAGCGAAACGAGCGTTGAACTCATGAACGGATCGGCCGCCACATTAAGACCCACATGCTTCATTGCGACCAGGGCTCGTTTACCCACGAGAGAAACCCCAAGTCCTTGCTCGTAGGCCGTCTTCTCATTGGCGCACCACGCGGCATGAGGAAACCACTGCTTGGCCTTTAGCTTCAGCAGATACTCCATGATCTCCGTCGAGGGCGTGCCTGGATAAGCGTAGGCCGAACTCACACCCGCATGAACTGCAGCAAGCGCGATGGCTTCGTTGCCCTGGAGAATCAGACTCTGGCGGCCTTGCATATTTTCCGGCATTAGCGTTTGACTCGCTCCCCGTCTTCTTCACGCAAGAAGACCCAACTCACGACGCTCCCTAGCGACCCCTGTTTGGCCACGGTTTCCCAATGGGTGCGGTTTCGCACATAAGCCGAGCCGGTATTTTCGTTATCCGCTCGCATCGCTTCATCTCGAAGTGCAGCCAAACGAGTAAGCCAAGACTTCATATTCGCTTCTCGCAAATCAAGCCAGCCCTGAGCTGCATACTGGTCTAGATGCTTTGCTCCAACAACGCCATCCTTCGGAATATCCCACCGACTCGGAATCACAAGCTCTGGTCCCCGCAACACGCGCCCGTTTCTCAATACAATGGCAATACCGACAGAGAGAATCGCCGCTCGCAATTTTGCGTTCTTTAAGATTCGCTCCTCACAGCGTTTGCCAAGTTCAGCGGCGTCAAATTTAGGGGCCTCCAGCAAGCCCATTTCCTGAGTAATAAGATGCAGCTCAAACAACAATTTCGAAAGCCTTGGAGGGCCCAAGTTTTCAAAAGCCACACTGGGCACGCCATTGGTGTCTTCCAATTGGCGCAACTTCTCCACCGCGCGCGCTCTTAGGAAACCGGCCCGATAAGTCGGGCCTAAAACCACAGAGTCCAACGCACTCACGCAATCAGAGCCGCTATTGCCGCCCATGATTTCGGCTTCCACGGTTTCTGCGATTTCTTCAGGCGTAATAAATTCCATCTGCCCTTCATCCGTAATGGCTTCAAATTCGCCCCGCGAGAAAATACCGTTTTCGCCCGTATCGATGAAAGGGGCTTGCAGATAATCATTCTCCACGCGTTTCCATGTTTGAGTGCGAGGAGCCAAAATCTCCTCAACCCCTAAAGCGCAGCTCGGATCTTGATCGAAAAGCTCGACGGGCTTGCCTTTGCGTCTGATTCTGCCAAAGCTGATTTCTTTCCAACCAATGGCGGCCGCAGGTTTGACCTCTTTAATAATCGGAGAACCCGCCTTGATGTTGCGATCTGGGGACCATTGCGAGGTTGAACCATGCTCACGCGCGGTACGGCCTAATAAGAAAAGCAGCATCGTCTGCGCGCCCGCGATTGCGGATTTTGCCAACAATACGCGTGAGGGTTTATCCTCAGAATGCGTATAGGGAATATTGAGCCCCATTCCGCCGGTTCCTGTGGTTCCCACTTTAAGATAAGTTTGCACGCCAACATCCGTGAGCGACTCCCAAAGAATCTGAATATGCCGAATCAACTGCGGCGTATACTGCGTGCCCAACAACGTTTCAACCCTTGTCTTGAACTCAGGGCTTGAACTCACGGTCGAGTCTTTGAGCATCGCATAGGTCTGCCGTGAGGTTTCAAACACGTCTTGATAGGCAAGCGCCGTAGCCGTGTTGATACAATCAATAATCGTATGAGGCTTATACTCTTTCACAAAGTCATAAAGCGTCGAAGCATTCAAAATCTCGTCGTTTAGCGGCTCCAGCGTATCCAAGACGAAACGACTGAGTCGTGCGGGGTTTCCCAGAATCTCGGCGCGCGATAAATCTTTAAACTCGGAGCGCACAAAAACATTGCCCCATTTTCCAGTAATCTTGGTTTTTCCTGCAACCGGCTCGAGTTCTTTGAGCGCGCTATCGACTTCGGCTTTCGTCAACGCTGTGATGACCAACGACTCAGGCTTGTGAAATAAGAACCTGCGTACGACGGCCATCCCCACTAATCCAGGGCCGCCGAGAATGAGAATCCGACTTCCTGCTATGTCCATGTTCTAGCTCCTTCTAACAATTAACTAAACGATGGGCTCAAAGCGAGCCTGAAAGAAACGCAAATATTTGGGTTCGTAAACCATGTTCAGACCCTTGATCTTGTTTCGATTGCGGTAAACTTCGATCACGGACTCAACCAACACATCGCAATGGGCTTGCGTGTACACGCGCCTCGGGAACGTGAGCCGAACGAGTTCAAGCGCTGGATAATAATGATCCCCAGTTTCTTTGTTACGACCTGCGGAAACAATCCCACGCTCCATCGCACGAATTCCGGATTCAAGATAAAGCTCAGCGGCCAAGGCTTGCGCCGGGAACTGCGTTTGTTTCAGATGTGGCAAGAATTTTTTGGCATCCAAGAAAATCGCATGCCCCCCCACCGGGAGCACAAAGGGAACTTCGGCCTTTTTTAGTCCCTCACCCACGTACTCCACCTGCCCAATACGTGCGCGCAGATGATCGTAGTTTGCGGCTTCCACAATCCCGCGAGACATGGCTTCCATATCGCGCCCGGCAAGACCACCGTAAGTATGCAGCCCTTCGTAAACCACCACAAGGTTTCGCGCTTCTTCAAATACTTCCCATTCATTGATGGCTAAAAAGCCCCCAATATTTACGAGAAGATCCTTCTTGCCACTCATCGTGCAACCATCGGAGTAGGAGCACATTTCAAGCAAGATTTCAGGGATCGATTTATCGGCAAAGCCCTTCTCTCGCACTTTAATGAAGTAAGCATTTTCCATCGCCCGCGTCGCATCCAAGATCACACGAATGCCGTGTTTTTTACACAGGGCCCGAACGTCCCGTAGATTTTCCATCGAAACGGGCTGACCGCCTGCCATATTCACCGTGACGGCTACCGAAATATATGGAATTTTATTGGCGCCCACTTTCGCAATCAGGGCTTCGAGCTTTTTCAGATCGACATTGCCTTTGAACGGCTTCAAATTCTCAGAATTGTGGGCCTCATCGCAAATGACATCGACAAATGTGCCGCCAGCGAGTTCTTGATGAAGGCGCGTGGTGGTAAAATACATATTACCCGGTACAAAATCTCCGGGCTTGATCAAGATCTGTGAAATCAAATGCTCGGCGCCTCGGCCCTGGTGCGTGGGCACGAGATACTTGTAGCCGTAGAATTTACGAACGTTGTCTTCGAGATTGTAGTAGTTTCGGCTGCCGGCATAAGCTTCATCGCCCAACATCAGGCCCGCCCACTGCACGTCGCTCATGGCATTGGTGCCGCTATCGGTGAGCAGATCAATGTAGACGTCATCAGATTTCAGTAAGAAGGTGTTATGGCCCGCCTCTTTAAGAGCGACTCTCCGCTCCTCAGGGGTCGTGACCTTGAGGAGCTCGACCATCTTGATTTTAAACGGTTCAGCCCAAGCGCGTTTTTGTGGAGTGCCTTGTGATGTGTTCATAAGCAGAAGTTCCCCTTATTCGGTTTGAGGGGATTCTACTCAATTCACTCTGAATCACAAGGACTAACAGGGGAATAACAAGAACACCAACAATCAGAACTGAGGGAATTCCGGGATCTCTTTTCCCGCATCGTTTTGGGCAGGAGTCACGCGCCTCAGGGCGCCTTCTTCGTCAAACGCAAAGTTAATGTGCTCGATCATTTCCGAGCCTTTTTGTTGCTCCAATTGATCAAACGGAACCTTCTCTAGCGCAATCCGCGCACGTCTGAGTTCGGAGGCAGGAGGAAGCTTCGGCGCTGGACGCGGTGCTTCGAGATTTTTCATCGTGTGGTCCGCCGCATTCTCCATCATCTCATTTTTATTTTTGATTTTCACGGAGTTAGAGCGAATCTCTTCACTACTGGTTTGAAGAGTCGATAGACGATCGTAGAGATCCCCGCAACGACGCTCCGCCTCAGCGACACGTGCCTGCATCGCGTCTTGAATTTCGCGGGTTTCCGCGCGCGCTTTTTGAGCTTCGAGTTTCGAACGAGTATTGTCCTCTTGCGTGCGTATCAAATCTTCGCCAATCTTACCCATTTTTGCGCGATCATCGGTAATAACCTGCTTGAGTTTACGCTCGTGCTGCAACATTTCATTCCACGCAGCTTTATAACGCGTCAAATCGCCTGCCGCCGCCTCTAACCGCTGGCGCATTTTATCCGCCTCCGATTTAACCGCGGAAAGCTCCGAACTCACCTGCTCCAATCTTTCATGGTTTTTTTCTCGCCTTGTCGTCTGCTGCTCGAGTTCGGCTTTAAGTTTTTGCTCTCGCATCTGAAGCCCATGAATATCGCGCTTGAGTTCGTTTTGAAGGCCCTCATGTGTCATGTGCAACCGGCGCAGCTCTTCTTCGAGTTCTCTGACCCGTCGCTGTTCCTGCTCCATCCCAGCCTTCAGCGTCTCTACTTCAGTTTCGTTTTTCTTACGCTCGCGAAACAAAACGTTTCGGGTGTTCGTCAGTTCGCTTTGCATTTCAGAAGCCGTGCCGGAGAGAGATTTCACATGTTCTTGAAGCTTCTCTTCGCGAGTTTGACGAAGCACAACTTCAGACTTAAGCTTTTCCATCCACGCCGCAAAATCCCTGATTTTCTGGTTCGCTTCGGTCATCAGTGCGTGGTTTTGGGTGCGCTCCTGATTGAGTTCATTTTCCAAGCCGCGCGCGCGCGTTTGTTCTTTTCTCAACGCCATTTCCAACTGCTGATTGGCAACATAGATCGATTCAATCGCATCAAAAATATGGGCAGGGGTAGCCGCGGCGTTATTGATCCTCTCAGGCACGCGCTCAGGCACGCGTTCGGGAGTACGCACGGGCGCCTGCGCGAGGTTCGTGTTATTCGGAAGATTTGGCAAGTTAGGCATATGCGGCAAATTGGGAATAGCCGCGTCCGTGTTCATGGGCGTATTTTGCGGCGTCTTGATCACAGTCCCCATAGAAATCCCCTCCTTGGGCTTTCAAACCTTCTTTAATTAAAGCAGTCCTTGCGCTTTAAGCCAAGCACAGACTTTAAAGAGTATCACGCCAATCTGCGCCTCGCCCCCTGGCCCTGGCTGCACGTGATCTCCGGACATCACCCACCGCTCACGAACACGCGTTTTCGATTGCAGGACAGAATCCCAAAGCGCCTCAGACGCGCTTTGAGGGATGAAGCGATCATTTTCGGCGCTAATCATGAATACCTTAGTTTCATCCGTCAATTGCCTGACGGCTTCTTCGGGGCGAGGAACATCGAAATACCATTCGCCCACTTCGCTTAAGAGCCATGCTACAGGAGTCACGAGCCGCGCCGCCACGATTGCTCAAGTTGAAACTGAGCGGTTTTCTGGATCTCACCAAATCCATGGACAAAAACGAGTCCTGGGAAAAGTCCAGGCTGCGCGGCTAGTGCCGTAAAGGGCGCGCCGAGACTCGCGCCAATGAGCGTGATTCGATGAGGATCGACGTTCCATTTATTGATGAGATGAACCCTCAAGGCATCAATGCCATCAACGGTTTGGTGAATCATTTGTTTGGCCTGCGGGGCAAGTTTGAGACTTCCAGGAAACTCAAATTTCCGGGGCGGATCGAAGGGGTAATCGAAACTTGCAAGGACCACGTCAGTGATTCCGAGCTTTGCGAGATGGGGCGTTAGAAGGTCCAAAACTTTTGCAGCATTTTGAAACCCTCCAAAGACTAGGATCGCGGGGGACTTATTTTTCGGGCTTACCTTCCCGGCCCCCGAAGGCCAAACCAGGATCTGGGCCTCAAGGGTCGCACCGGAGGGGATTTCAAATTTCTCCCTTTTCGTCTGAAGCGCTGCGCCCCATGACCAAGAGCGCCCAAGACTACCCACGAGAAAAAAGAAGAGAATGCTACGGAGCACGAATCCCTACGCAACAAACGACTTTGCAGTTTGAGACATGATGCCCCGGCAATTGTTTTCTATATTCCTCAATCATGGACATTAAAGTGAGTCTAACGAAATTTTTGATGTCGGTAAATGTGCAGTTAATTCCCCGCTCGTCGTTAGAC
>JBBCAV010000052.1:0-3364 GCA_051382305.1 Bdellovibrionota bacterium FG-2 | reverse complement strand
TCCTCGAACTGAGTCAGGCGCTTGCAGTGGTCGAAGTGGAGAAGGATCGAAAACCGCGGGACAAAAAAATGTAACCCTACGAAATTTGGAGGGAATAATGCCGATCACCTATGTATTTTCAGCGTACATCCTTCGGGGCCTTCATTGGAAAGTTATTTGGCCTATGAGGGCTTTGAAGTCTGGCGCGTGGATTTGCGGGGGCAAGGAGGTTCTGTTTCCGTGGGCGGGGGTGAGAATTACCGGATGGAGGATTTGGCGCTCACGGATTTAGGCGCGGCCATAGATGCAGCCCTGCTTTATTCGCGAACGGGCGCGGATCGTGCGGATGTGCTCGGCTGTAGTCTGGGCGGGACGCTGATGTTTGTGCAAGCGGTGTTAAACGAAAAACATCGGATGGGATCGCTTGTCGCAATGGGGGCGCCTTTGCGTTGGGAGATTGTAAATCCCATTGTTCGGGCGCTCTTTGCTTGGCCCATGCTGGTGGGTGCCGTTCGGATCAAGGGCACACGTCGCTTGGCTGAATTTGCGCTTCCGCATTTGGTGAAGAATGTTCCTTGGCTGTTGTCGCTCTATTTGAATCCCAGCATTACGGACACGGTGGCGGTTCAGCAATTTGTCAAGACGGTAGAGGATCCTAATCGACATATTAATCGGCAGATTGCTCATTGGATTAAGGATCGTGATCTGATTCTGGAGGGCGTGAATATTTCGCAGGCGTTTGGAAAAGTGACTTCGCCTTTTATGTGTATTTTAGGGAATGCTGATGGAATTGTGCCCAGGGAAACGGCGGAGTTTGCGTATAAGAAAGCCGGTTCTCCGGTCAAAAAGCTAATCCGAGTAGGGGATCGTGAACTCAAGGTTGCGCATGCGGATTTGTTTATTTCAAAAGAGTCTCAGGCGAAAGTCTTTGCGCCGATTACCGAGTGGCTGGTCCAGCGGAATTCCTAATCCGGCAGTTTGTCGTCAAAAAAGTGCCAGCCTTTTGGGTTCCGGAAAACGGCTTTCCTATTAACGCCAGTTCGGCGCAAAAGGCCTGATATTTTTAGATGAAAATGAGGGCCGGCGACGCGGTACGAGTTGCATCCAGTTTGATTGAAGGCTTACCGGGATAAAGACAGTAAGCGCAAAGTGCCCCGATGATGTGTGTCCTTTTTCGGACCGTGCGCAACCTGACATAAATCAGTTTTTCACCCCCGCGTGAGTTTTTTTTCATTTTTAGCTGGCGACCGCGATTCACCTGTGGCACTCATGTGTTATGCGCTACAGAGGCAGGGAATTCAGTCAGGACGAAGTCGAGAAGTTGCGTGAGATACTGGCTGCGAATGCAACGCTGAGTCGTTCCAGCATCTCTCGACTGATCTGTGAAGATCTACATTGGCGAATGGCGGATGGCCGCCTGAAAGAGATGGCCTGCCGGGTAGCGCTTTTGCAAATGGAAAGGGACGGGGTCTTGACGCTGCCCCCGCTTTTAAAGCCGTTCAAAGGCAAGCGAAGGGGTTTGCCCAAGAGAACGAATCTTGGCGAGCCCGGTGAAGAACTTATTTGCCGTGCCGGGGACCTTCGGGAGTTACACCTGGATCTTGTGAGGAGCCCAGCAGATAAAAAGCTCTGGGCAGAGCTGGTCGATCGCTACCATTACCTGGGTTACTCTCCGCTGGGTGGAGCTCAGCTTCGTTATCTGATCCGATCCGAAGATCGAGTATTGGGGTGCTTGGGTTTTAGCGCAGCGGCGTGGAAGACAGCCCCCCGCGATCAATTCGTTGGGTGGAGCGTTGCTCAACGCGAGAAATCGTTAGAAAAAGTCGTCAATAATGCTCGGTTCCTGATTTTGCCGTGGGTGAAGGTCCATAGCCTGGCTAGCAAGGCGCTTTCAATGGCGGCCAAGCGCCTGGCGGATGACTGGATGGATCGCTATGGATATCGTCCAGTCTTGCTCGAAACCTTTGTAGAAAAAGAGCGCTTTTTGGGAACTTGCTACAAGGCGGCTAACTGGATTCATGTTGGACAGACCCAAGGGCGCGGCAGGTATGATTCAAAACATCAGGGTGCGCAGCCCATTAAGACGATCTGGCTTTACCCGCTAAACCCCAGCTTTCGGAAGGAGCTTTGCGGTTGAAGCTCCGGGATCATTTTAAAACATTGGATTACAGGGGACTGGAAGAGAGAAGCAGGCTGAATGCGCTGAGACCAGATGATCAACGGATTTTATTGGTTGGTGTTCGCTTGGCCCCAAGATTCTTTGAGGCGCTCCGCAAAAGGAGCCTTAAGATCCGCAATCTGAGCGAGATGTTGTGGGGAGCTAAAACTGAAAGCTCGCGAAACGTTTTAAAAGAGATCGACGAGCAAGAGAAGATACAAGAAGCGACTCAAGAGGCTGGCCCAACGGCCCTTAGTGTTTCACCTGAGGCAAACTCTCTACCGGATAACGTAATCCCAATTGGCTCCGGAAAAAGTCGCTACAAAAAGGGCCGGAAGATTGGTCTCCGAGGAGCAGGGGCTATCCCGATGCGGAGGTCGTGGACTGCAGGCATACGACTTTGAAATCCGGAGATCGTTGTCCGAAGTGTGGGCGCGGGAAACTTTATCTCATGCTAAACGCTGTCGGAAAAATCATAAAGCTCGTCGGTTCCCCGATCCTGCGGGCAACCCGTTACAATGTGCACAAGCTTCGCTGCAATGCCTGTGATTGGATTTTCTCGCCACCGCTTCCGGAAGAGGCCAAGGGACCGCGAGAATCCAACACCGCCAAAGCAATGGTAGCTATTTTGAAGTACGGAGTTGGGGTGCCATTTTATCGGTTGGCTCAAGTCCAGGGCTATCTCAAGGTCCCGGCGAGCGCATCGGCGCTTTGGAGCATGTTGAAGGATCCGATCGTAGTTGGATTAGTGGTCTGGAAAGAGATGCGCCTGTATGCCGCGCAGGGCGAGGTTATCCACAACGATGATACCAAGAATAAGATCATGGTCGTCATTCGGGAGCAGCAACGGGCGCTGCGCGCCGAGGATGTGCCAAAACCCAAGGGCAAGGGGCCCAGGAAAGGCATTTTTACCTCAGGCATTCTGGCCAAAAATGGCTCAGTTAAGATCATGTTGTTTTTCACGGGTCATAAAAATGCAGGAGAAAACCTGGAAGAGCTACTGGCCGAGCGCGATGCCTCGCTGCCGGAGCCGATTCAGATGTCGGATGCAAGCACGATGAATACACCTGGGAATCATAAAGTTCACAGCGGTCTATGTCTTACTCACGACAGGCGATATTTTGTAAAAAGCCACAAGTCTTTCAAGCAAGCCAGCACCCATGTGATCAAACAATTCAGGGAAGTTTACAAGATTGAGGCGCAAGCCAAACGCCTGGGTCTAAGCCC
>JBBCAV010000051.1:0-1321 GCA_051382305.1 Bdellovibrionota bacterium FG-2 | reverse complement strand
CTCAAACCCCATTGCTGCAGGAATGTTAGCCCCCGGAATGTTGGACAGTCACTACGCGCCCTCGAAACCCATGTTTATGCTTCCGGCCACGATCCCTCATCTTGAAGCTCAACATTGGGAAGAAATTATCCAGCGCGCAGCGGGTGCCCAGCACCTGGGGTTTTTACTTCAGCAAGAAGAAGACTCACAAATCGATGAGTTCATTGCCCACCATTTACTCATCCCGGGTGGGGCAGCGCATCCTCCTCGAATCACGGCTATTTCCTTGAGTTCACAAGGAGATCTTCATGAAGCCGCGCGCACGCTTTTTAGCAAACTGCGAGCCCTGGACGCCTCTGACGTACAGGTCATCTTTACGGAACCTTGCGCCACAATCCATGGTTTAGGGCATGCGATCGCGGACCGATTGGGGCGCGCTTGCAAGACCTCCGGATAAAAAGTGTCGGACTGTTTCTTGCATTGCCTGGCTGAGCACGGAGGTCGCACGTGACGCCTAATCCCAGCTCGTTTCAAAACCCTATCCCCCTATTTGGTGAAGCTAAAGATGCAGCATCGCGCTGGCTTCAAGCGCAACGCGAATCAATGGCACTAAGCGCCGAACTCCGGGCCCGCGTCGAAGCTCAACGAATGCTGTGGTGGGGCATCGGCTTTGTCTTAGCGGTGACGACTGTCGGTTTTACTTTTTTTTGGATCACGCAAGGCTTGCGTGAAGCAGGCGTTTCGCCCTGGGTTTTGGCTCTCTCCATTTTGGTGCTCTTAGGCGGAACAGCGGGATTGTGCTTTTGGAACGGCCAAAGAATCAGCAACCGCGAACTCAAAATATGACATCACGAATCCAGTTCATTCATGAAAGAAAGGCCCAACTTGATCAGGAACTTGCCATACAAAAAAACCGGTTTCTAAGCGCCACCTTTAGGGGTGTTTCCGCAGCTCGAAAAGACGCGCAATTCATTCGTCCCGAGTACATCCTCCTTTTGGCGGGGGGATTCGCGGCATGGCGCCTCCTGAGCAAAAAGCGCCTTGACCCGGCGCACGCTCCAGTCCTAGGTTGGACGCAGGAGACCTCGCTCATGAATTCACTTCCCTCTTCTCTTGCGGGTCAGTCCGCCCAAGGCCTGATTGAAAACCAACCCATTGCGCAATTCGAAATAGGCGATGGCCACAATCTGATCTATCTGATCATCGATTGGCAATCTCGAGAGGCCGCAATTGTCGATCCTCAAAGTGACCTAGCCCCCCCGCTTGAGGCGCTCAAAAAGCACGGCATTTCTCTTAGACAGATTTTACTGACCCACACTCACGGTGATCACACCGCAGGGGT
>JBBCAV010000050.1:0-5207 GCA_051382305.1 Bdellovibrionota bacterium FG-2 | reverse complement strand
GATCACGGAGCTAATACTCTGGGAAATCTCGCGCGCAGCTATTTTCAAAAAGCGAATCGTCCGCTTGCGCTCCCCAATCTCACGCGTTTGGGTCTCGGAAACATTACCCCGATGGATGAGATTCCTCCGATCGCCACTGGAAAAGGCGAGGGCGCTTTTGGGCGCGCGATTGAACTCTCTCGCGGCAAAGACACCAGTTCGGGGCACTGGGAGTTTGCAGGGCTCGTCGTTTCAAAACCCTTTGTCACTTACCCTGATGGGTTTCCCGTTGAATTAATCAACCGCTGGATCAAGGAAAATGACCTTCCTGGAATTCTGGGAAACAAGGCCGCCAGCGGTACCGAGATCATCAAGGAACTGGGTGCGGAGCACGTCGCAACTGGCAAGCCGATTCTCTACACGAGCGCTGACAGTGTTTGGCAAGTCGCGGCCCATGAAGAAAGTTTTGGGCTAGATCGTCTTTACAAGATTTGCCTTTCGGCTCGAAAGCTTTGCGATGAAATTCAACTGGGCCGTGTGATTGCCCGCCCCTTTGTCGGCAATCCCGCACAAGGCGAGCCATTCAAACGCACCTACAACCGCAAGGACTACGCACTTCCTCCCTTTGCACCGACTTATCTGGATCAGCTTTCTGAGAAGCAAATCCACGTCAGAGGAATTGGCAAAATCTCTAACATTTATGCCGCGCAGGGGATCACCTCCAACATCGACACCCACGGCAACACGGATGGTATTCGTGAAGTTATCGCTCAGCTGGATACGTTCAAAGCAGGGCTTTTGTACTGCAACCTCATCGATTTTGACATGCTCTTTGGACACCGCAGAGATGTTGAAGGGTTTGCGACTTCCCTAGAAGAGTTCGATCGGGCTCTGCCCAAAATTAAAAGCAAGATGACCCCTCGCGATCTTTTAATTTTGTGCTCCGATCATGGCAATGACCCCACCTTTCCCGGAACGGACCATACGCGTGAGCATTCGCTTATTCTCGCCTATTCTCCGGCACAAAACATCCCGGCGCCCAACGATCTTGGCACTCGCGGCAGTTTTGCAGATTTAGGCGCCACCGTCGTGCACGCGCTCACCGGCGTGACACCCGACGATGGCATTGGAAAATCCTTCTTACCAGAAATGGGACTTTAAAGATGAACCCCGCTTGGCTCATTCAGCAAAAACGTGATGGAAAAGAACTCTCTTCAGAAGACATTCATGCCTTTATTGCAGGTCTAACCGAGGGATCCGTTGCCGATTATCAAGCCAGTGCATTTGCGATGGCCGTATTTTTTCAAGGGATGAACCTTGATGAAACCGTCGCACTCACTCATGCCATGGTTAAAAGTGGGGAGCACTACAAACTGGGGCATGTTTCAGGCCCAAAGATCGACAAGCATTCGACCGGTGGAGTAGGCGATAAAGTCTCTCTGATCTTGGCGCCTTTGGCTGCGGCTTGTGGCATAAAGGTCCCCATGATGTCGGGTCGGGGCTTAGGGCACAGCGGCGGGACACTCGATAAATTAGAATCGATCTCAGGTTTTGATGTGCACCTCAGTCGCGCACGTTTTGAATCCGCTCTCTCTCACGTAGGCTGTGCGATGATTGGTCAGAGCGAAAAGATCGCACCTGCCGATAAGAAGCTTTACGCCATCCGAGATGTCACAGGGACGGTGGAGTGTATCCCGCTGATTGTCGCGTCGATTTTATCCAAAAAAATCGCCGAGGGTGCGGATGGGCTTGTCCTAGATGTTAAGGTTGGCTCGGGTGCTTTTATGAAGAATAAAGAGGACGCCCGAAAACTCGCGCGAACCCTTATTCTGGTAGCAAAAAAGATGAAACTTCCTTGCCGAGCCCTGCTCACCAACATGGATCAACCGTTGGGCTATGCCGTTGGAAACGCGATCGAAATGGTGGAGTCCATTGAAATTTTGCGCAACGACAAGGCCTCGGCGCTCTGCTCCGGCGATCTCAAGGAACTGACGATTCAACTTTGTGCGCATATGCTGGTCTTAGGCGAGATCACGGATAATTTGGCGGAAGGCCGCAAGCTTGCCCACCTGAAACTTCAAGACGGAAGCGCCTGGAAGGTGTTTGTCAATATGGTGGCCGAACAGGGCGGGTCCGTGGATCAGATCACCCACCCAGAGAAACTTCCGCAAGCTCCCCGAGAAATCAAATGGAAAGCCCGCAAAAAGGGCTATATTTCGAAGATGGACACCGAAACGATCGGGCGCATTCTCGTGGAGCTCGGAGGCGGCCGCAAACAGGCTTCTGATGAAGTTAACCCAGGCGTGGGTCTGGCCTTTCACAAAAAGTTAGGCGCTGCCGTTCAAGCCGGTGAACCTATCGTCACCGTTTATGCGCCGGAAAAAGTGAAACTCACGGAGCTTGAAGCTCAGTTTCAACAAGCGATTGAGATCTCAGGGGCTCGCAAGCCGGTCCCAAAACTCATTTACGAGCAAATGGTCTAGGCGCTATGGAACGTCACTCGATCTACCAACAAATCCGCGATGCCGTCGAAGCGATTCAGTCGCGATGTGTACTCAAACCGCAAGTAGGAATCATCGTCGGTTCAGGTCTGGGATCGATTGCCGACGAAGTGCAAGATCCCACGACAATCCCTTATGCGGAGATTCCTCATTTTTTTGCGACCTCTGTTGAGGGGAGCTCTGGCAGGCTTGTCTTGGGTTTACTCAAAGGGGTGCCCGTTGCGTTGCTTCATGGACGTTTTCATTCTTATGAAGGCTACACGATGGAGCAAGAGGTGTTCCCGACTCGTACCCTTTGTGGGCTAGGAATTCAAACCTTGCTCACCACCAATGCAGCAGGAGCGGTTAATCAAAACTACAAGCCATGTGATCTCATGCTCGTAGAGGATCATCTTAACCTCATGGGTAATAACCCGTTAAAGGGATCTCAACTCTCAGATCTTGGGCCACGGTTTCCCGATCTTTCGGAGGCGTATAATAGGGTCTGCCTTCAGATTCTCGAACGATCTGCAAAAAGTATCGGGCTCAAAATTCAAAAAGGGGTCTACGCTGGACTGATGGGCCCGACTTATGAAACGCCCGCCGAGATTCGCATGCTTCGAACGCTGGGCGCTGATGCCGTGGGAATGTCCACGGTTCCCGAAAGTATTGCCGCCAATCATCTGGGCGTGCAGGTCGCCGGAATCAGCTGTATTACAAATTACGCGGCCGGAATGTCCCCTCAAAAGCTTACGCATAGTGAAGTCATCGAAAACTCGAAAAAAGGCGCCGTTCATATGAAGGCACTCATTGAAGCAGCTCTTCCTGAACTCGCACGCAGTACTCAAGCTCCTCCCTTGACGCACGACTCGAAGGAGCACCCAATAATAGGAGAAATTCTATCATGAACACTACCCAAAAAAACCTTTTTGCCTTGGCCTGCAAAACTCGGGAAAACTCCTATAGTCCCTACAGCCACCACAAAGTAGGTGCGGCGATTCTCACCGAAGACGGAAGAATGTTCGGGGGCTGCAATATTGAAAACTCCTCTTATGGGGCGACGATTTGTGCAGAACGCGTCGCGATTCATCAATCCTTGGCCGAAGATCCCAAGACGCGGATCAAAGAAGTCATGGTCGTCACCGACGCAACCCCTCCATGGCCACCCTGCGGCCTCTGCAGGCAGGTAATGTCAGAGTTTACCGAGCCCCACACGCTGGTCCATACCGCAAACCTCAAAGGGGAGATCACCTCGTTTAAGTTCAGCGATCTTCTCCCTCAAGCATTCACGCCGGCTCATCTCATAAAATCCTAAGAACATAATCATGACGCCCAAGAAACCCTCTGCCGCAGAAACATGGATTTTGAACGGGGTGCTATATACTCAGGACCCAAACCGCCGCGTGCTTCAGAACCATGTGAGAATTCAAGAGGGTCGAATCACTGCGATCACGAATAAGAAGCCCGCGCGCTTACCGAGGGGGAGCAAGGCCATTGATGCTAGAGGCCTCACGCTTCTTCCTGGCTTTGTCCAAGCGCACGTTCATCTTTGTCAAACTCTGTTTCGCAATCTGGCGGATGATTTGGAGCTGCTGGATTGGCTCTCCAAACGCATTTGGGTCATGGAAGCCGCGCACACGCCTGAAACCCTTTATACCAGCGCATTACTTGGAATTCATGAACTGCTCTCCTCGGGCACCACCTGTATCTTGGACATGGGCACCGTGAGGCATACTGACTCCATTTTCAAAGCCGTTCAAAAAACCGGAATTCGAGCCAATGTGGGCAAATGTTTAATGGATCATCCCACCAATAATCCTGTGACGCTGCAGGAGCCAACCCGGGACGCCTTAGATGAAGCCGAAGATCTCTATCGTCGGTGGAATGGAACGCAGGGTGATCGCATTCGGGTTTCCTACGCTCCCCGATTTGTGATTTCGTGCACGGAAAAGCTTTTGACCGAGGTCGCCCGACTCGCACAGGAGCGAAAATCGGTAGTTCACACGCACGCCAGCGAAAATCTGAAAGAAATTCAATTCGTCAAAAAACTCGTAAACTGCGAAAACGTTGAATACTTGCACCAGCTGGGACTCACCTCCCCTCAGCTTGTTCTTGCCCACTGTGTGTGGCTCAAACCCAATGAACAAGAGATCCTGAAAAAGACCGGTACCCACGTAGTGCATTGTCCGAGCTCCAATATGAAACTGGCCTCGGGCCTTGCGCATGTTCCAGAAATGTTAAAGCTCGGAATCAACGTCGCCCTCGGCGCGGACGGCGCTCCTTGTAACAATAATCTCAACATGTTTAATGAAATGCGACTTGCGGCACTCATCCACAAACCGGGCTCAGGCCCAAAAGCGATGCGGGCGCAAGACGTCCTGGATATGGCCACTCTTGGAGGAGCCCGCGCGCTGAGTTGGGACAAAGATATTGGCTCTATTGAGCTCGGGAAGAAAGCCGATTTGATAGCCCTAGATCTCAATACGCTCACCAACACAGTGCCCGAAGCGCAACGGCTTTCAAGCGAGGCGATTGCCTCGTCCGTGGTGTATTCGACGAACACGCCCCATCTGAGGTGGACAATGGTCGAGGGCCATATTCTGTACGATCACGCTTCCGAGTTTAAGTCCTCCCCCGAACTCCAAACGAACACCCTTTTAAAGCGGGTTCAACGAGCTCAAAAGCAAATCATGAGGGAAGTAGCTGCGTATTGACTCAGAAAGAAGTGCTACCAAGCTGCGGGGCATT
>JBBCAV010000049.1:0-11032 GCA_051382305.1 Bdellovibrionota bacterium FG-2 | reverse complement strand
CCGAAAGTAGATAGGATTCATTATGATGTCATTTGAATTTGTCCGAAACAATTTCCTCCATGTTCTTCCAATTTTGATTGCGGGTTGTTTGGCGGCCGCCATCATGCTTGAGCGTTACAAGACTCTTTTTGGAACCTACGCTCTCAAGAATCCCGCGCAGTTTCTCGAGCAAATTACGAATTTTACAATCCAAGGTAAACTCACTGAGGCTGTCGCGCTTTGCAGCGAAGCCCCGAGTGTTCCGCTCGTGGAACTTGTCAAGGGAGCGCTCTTGAGAGCGCATGAACCTGAAGAATTTGTGCTGGGAAAAATGGAAATCCTCCTTGGGGAAATGTCCCAGCGAATACAAAAACGGACCTCCTATCTTGCGACGCTCGCAAACGTCTCGACGCTGTTAGGGCTTCTTGGGACGATTGCTGGCTTAATTACCTCGTTTGAGGCCGTGGCGCATGCTGATGCCCAACAGAAAGCAGCGCTTCTAGCCAATGGAATTTCAACGGCGATGAATGCAACCCTCCTGGGGCTGGCCGTAGCGATTCCTTGTATGGTGGGCTTCAGCTTTTTGGTCAACCGCTCAAACTATTTGATTAAACAGCTCGAGACAGCGGCGCTTCAGATGATCGATGCTATTAGGCGCAGTGAAACGACGGCACAGTCCGAGGAGAAGGCCTCATGAGTTCAAACTTTGGGCAATCCTCTCATCACTCCCAAGAGGTTGAACTGAACATTACCTCGATTATTGACTGCTTCACGGTGCTGATTACTTTTTTACTGGCTTCTGCCTCGTTCCTCTCTATCGGCGTATTTGATGCCAGTTCGGAGGCACCTGAGGCGGCCGCGTCCGCTCAGAATGAGGCAGTATTGCCTTCGATAGAGGTCGTGATCGTCCTAGAAAATTCGCACTCCATTATCGTCGATGTGAGCGGCAAATTGAAGAAGAAGCGCGCACTTAAGGCGCAAGGAGGCGATTACGATTTTGGAGGTTTGACAGAGGAGTTGCGGCAACTCAAAACCAGTTTTCCTGATGTCGCGCGGGCCGTCCTATCAGCTGAGGATGAGGTAACCTATCAAACGTTGGTGATGTCTATGGAACAGATCCGAAAGTCTTTTCCGGATATTTCCTTTGGAGAAATCTAATATGGTCTCTGCTCTAAAACCAAAACTTCGGTCCGGAAACTTGCAGAGTAGTGAAATGAGTCTGCAAATCACCTCGATGGCCGATGTTTTTACAATTTTGCTCGTGTTTTTGCTTAAGGGATACGCTTCAGGCGCGATAGTGCTGCAGGTCGAAATTTCACAAAGTTTCATTCAAGTAGGCGGCGTCGCCGTAACGCCATTGAAACAGTTTCGGCTCGCCCCTGACGCATCATCGCTTGCTTCTGCGCTCAAAAAGGAGCGGACGAGACGCCAGATCATCGCGGAATCAAATGCCGAGGTTGAAAACAACGGTAGGCTTCTCTTGATCTCTGACAAACGTGTGCCTTACGGAACGCTTCGGGCGGTGATGAAGGTTGCGGCGGAGCAAGGGTTTTCAGATCTAAAACTGGCTGTTTTAAAGGAGTAACGCTGTGGAGAATATTCAAGTTATTCCATTCTTAACGCTCCTTCTTGTCCTGGGTAGCGCGGAACTTCTTGCCGCTGAACCAGACGAGTTGCGCGCTCGATATGTGGATCGAGTTGCGCTCCAGTCTCAAGATAAGGCAATTGAGATTTTCTCGGCCCAAATCCGAAAAAGGAAAGGATTCTCCGAGGAGCCTCATGACTTGGCGAGACTGGCAGACCTCTACTTAGAAAAGGCGGAACTCCTGTTTAGGATTTCGTATGGGAAGAATCAAAGCGTTTATGATGCTACTTTAAGACGGGGAATAAAAGTTTTGGGAGAGTTGTTTGCACGTTTTCCGAAGGATGAGGACACGGAGCGAACTCTCTTTTTGCGAGCGCGTAGTTTTTCAGAGTTGGGCGTGCCGGAGTCCGCGAAGGCAGACTACCTGCGACTTCTCTCGCTGTTTCCACTTTCCCAATACCGCGATGCTTGTTCGATGGCGATTGCAGAAATTGAAATTACGGCAAATCGTCATTTGCCCGCGGTTGTACAGCTTCAGTCGGTTGTTTCAAGAAAAGAAAGTCCCTATTTGGCTTTGGCGTTACACAAGCTCGCATGGTCGCATTATAACTTGGGGCAGTCCATTCAAGCGCTCTCCGTTCTTGCACAAAATATTCGTGTGTATCAGGCCGAGGTTGCTAAAGTCCAAGATGGGTCTAGTTCAGGCTTTATGGATAATTCATTAAGTGATTATGCTTTGTTCTATCTTGATGCTTTTGAGCGCAAGGTTATCCCGTTTGATGCTCAGGCGATTTGTGAGCATTTTATCGAGCTCCAACCGGGCCCCCGGGCCGGAAAGTTAATCTTGAGTTTTGCCAAGCTTTTGGGTGCTCATGGGCATTTGGTGGAGTTAGCGCAGTTTAGAGATGTGATGGTCCACCTCCGTTCGAAACTTCCCTCTATGATGGAAGTCTGCTTGTTTGTCTTAGATCTACATCTTTCGCAGCGCAAGTTTGTGGATGTAGAGCAGGATTTGAAAACCGTCGTCTCCCTTGCCCTTGAAACGGATTCGGAGCAAAAAGGCCTGGCTTTTGCGGTCCTCAGCAAGCATGCAGTGCAGCTTCATGCACTTGTGGTTCGAAACAAAGAGATGAAAAATTCAGCAGAATTTCAGCCGTTAGCGCGGGGGCTGATCGAGGTTTATACGTCGCTGATGGCTTTGCAAGCCGCCGCCGATCCCAAAAGAGTATTGACACGATATAATTTAGCCCAAGCCTATTTTCTCAATGGCGAAATGTCGCAGGCCACCCGCGAGTATCGCCTCGTTTTTGAGGAGACACTCGGTCAAAAAGCAGTGTCACAAGAATTCCTTGAAAGGGTGAGTCTGCTTCTCATTTCCAGTCGATTTCAGGAGCTCAAAGTGCGCGGTCTGATTCCAGAAAAACTGCAGGCCATGCGGAAGCCTGCAAGTAGCGCCGCAATAAAGGAAACTCTGTTGCTTGAGTGGGGCGTGTGGGTTGATGACCATCAAAAACGATTCACCTCCCGCTCCGTGGGGTTTGAAAATTTTGAATTTGAACTTGCTCGGGCATTGTATTCTTCCGGGCAAGTGGAACCTGCGATGGAGCGAATGAAGCGCTTTGCAAGTGATAATCCGACTTCCCCCTATGCTTCAGCTGCCATGGGCTTGGTACTTGACACGCTGGTGGAGTCAGAACTGTGGGCCGAGGTGGTGAGTTTGACTCGTTCCATGGCGCCCTCATTTTCATGGCCTATAGAATTTAGAAAGCGGGCGCTCGCAGCTGGGGCTTCGGCCTCAATTATGTTGATCGAAAGCAGGGTTAAGGCATCGGCAAGTAAGGCCGAATTGGATCTTGCCCAAGAGGAGGCCCGTAAGTGCAGCGAAACATTTTCTCAGAGTCCGAAAGTGGTGGACTGCCTCTTGTTGGAGGCGCGCGCTGCCTATCTGCTTTCGGACTTTGAGCATGCACGCCATCAGGTAAAAAGTGTTTTGGATTCAACTTTCTCGAGTGAGGTTCAAATATCAAGCGCCTTACTCTTAAAAGCCGCCATGAACGAAGAGGAGGGGGATTTTGCCCATGCCGTTGAGGGGCTTCTAGCGGTGCTTAAGAAGTCGAGCTCGATGCGTTCCGAACTTTCAAAAAGGGCGATTAGGCTCGCTTGGCTTTCAGGAAACAGTGATCTGATGGGCCAAGTGCTGCAGCGTTTTAGAGCGGAATTGGGCGAGGACTTTGAACTCTATTCGGCGCTCCGAACGATTCAATACGGTGCAAATCATCGTAAAGAAGACGCATTGGCTTGTTTCCGCAAAGCCTATAAGGGATCGGCTCATTTTAAATCCCTTTGGGCTCTTTCAGCATTGAAGAACGCCAAGCATCTTCCGTTTCAAGATGCGCTGGTGGCTCTTAAGCGCCTGTCTGAACAGTGGAGCGGCATTCCCCAGGAGGTTCAGCTAGCGCTTGCAGGTGAGCTTCATCGGCTGATTCCCAGAGTCTTGGGAGAAACCCGCCAGCAGATGCATGCCATTGCCAGGGTCCATTTTGACGAAGCGTCTTTGGAGCGTCGGATGTTGATTATGACTGAATGGGAGGCGGCTGTCACCTCAGTGCTTAAGCTGCCTTGGGAAGGAATAAAAATGAGCGCCTTGGAGCAGCTTGCCCTAGGGTATCAAGATTTAACAGAGGCATTGAGGCACGGTCTTGGGAGTGAAGGGCAGAAAAGAATCCTGATTCCGCTTGAGGCCAAGCGCCTGCAGATATTAGTAGAACTCAAAAAAAGGCAGGCGGAGTTTGCAGCCTTTTCGGACTTCTCTCTTACCTCCGAGACACTTTCTCCAGAAGCCTGGGTGGCTCCTGGAACCTTCAAGACGGCAGAACAAAAGCGACTTGTAAGCCTTTGGGCGTTGGCCTTGAAAGATAACAACACGGCGTGGCTTTTTTCATTGGCAACTCACGCCAATTCAAATGGCGGCTTTGACGAAGACACTCAGCAAGTGCTCCGAGCTTTGGCGCTGATTGCCTCCGAGGCGAGGGCTGAAGGTTGGATGATTCTGTCGAAGAGGGGGGCGTCGTGAGAACTCTATTCGTCATTACCCTATCGCTCTTGTTAACCTTGGCGAGTGGGGCAGCTTCTGAAAGCGCATCGCAGAGTCATAAAGTTATCGATTTCGACGGAGAGTTGATTGAAGGGATCAATAAGCAACCTCTCGATTCTCTCAATCATGTTTCCCAAGAGCAGCAGCGGGCGAAACGAAAGCATCTCTATCGAAAAAGAAAAAGTTTCCATTCTGAAAACCAATTATTGGTGGAGCGGCTTGGGGGCGCTCCATGAAAAGGACCCATCATAGACTCTCGGTCGAACAGTACCGCATTCAGATGCAAGATGTTTGTAATGGCGCGGACCTGCGCAGCTGGCGCTGGGATGGCGTAACCCCCGTTTTTTGCGATCCGGCACGTGGGCTCTATCTTGAGCGAGTTGAAAACAAAGTGGTCGTGAGAATGATGTCATCTGAAGGGATGGCCTCCTCAGGAGATCTTCTTTTACTTGCCCAAGCACATAAATGCCTTATTGTTCCTACTCCTGATGGGCGAGCGCGGTTGAGGGTTACGAAGCTCTACAGGCCTAAAGAAGTGATGCCTACAACATTGGGAATGGACTCAGGGGCGCAGGCTGAAGTTCAGGCGGCGAAGAAGAGGTGGCACGCGATTTTGGATTCCGAAGATTCAAAAAACAAGTCCTTTAAAATAGGGTTAGGGCTGTCGGCGGCAGTCCTGGCCCTATGGTTTAATTTCGGGTCCGTGGGGCCTAAGTTCAAAGTGCCAGACAATGAGGAGTTGATTCCGCCACAAGTTGCAAGACTGATTCTCAAAAGTTCGAGCTCTTCGCATGCCGCCAGTTCCTCGCGGGCGCTTCGCGCCATTCGAAGCCTACGTGTTCAGCATTCATTGCATCGACTGGTGGGTGGAGGGTTGATAGCAGTTTCGCGGGCATTGGCTTCATCGAAAAGTCTGTCCTCCAGTTTTTCAGGAGGGGGGAGTGGAATGCTTCGCATGGTCGCCCTCGGAAGTCCACTTGCGGGCGGGGTTGAAAAAATCGGCAGCAGTAGCGGATATGGGCAAGGCACGGGCAGTGCGCTTTCGGTAAGTGGGCAGGGAAGATCTTTGGTGTATTTGAATACGGAGCAAGCGCAAGTGGAAGAGGGTCTTACCAAAGAAGAAGTCGCACGAGTGATTCATTCACATCTCAGCGAGGTTCGTTATTGTTATGAGTCTGCAATCCTCAAGCAGTCTCATCTTGAAGGCAAGGTCGTGATTGATTTCAAAGTCGTTCCCCAGGGAACCGTGGGTGCTGCCCACGAAAAAGAAACGACCCTTTCAGATGCGACCGTGGGTTCTTGTGTGGTTCGTCGAATGCTTGAGTGGAAATTTCCGAAGCCACGCGGTGGTGTCGTGGTTGCTATTTCTTATCCGTTTCTCTTTAAAACTGTAAAAAGAGAGTGAGGCGTTTTATGAAGAGCTGGATCCTCGTGTTGATTACTAATCTTGCACCTTTGGGGACTGTAGCCCATGTCTTGGCGGCACAATCGATCCAGGTCTCAGCACCTTGCGAAGTGACCGAAGACTGGAATTTCTCAGGCAGTTTTAATGGAATTTTAGAAAGCGGTGAGCTTAGCTCCTGGAATTCAGAGTTTAGGAGTTTCACAAGCGGCAAAACCTCTCCCCAGCGGGGATTGGGGGAGGCTGTCGCGCTCCTGAAAGTGTTGTCAATGCGCTCAGAGGCTTCAGATCCCGCGGCGGCCACGGAGTTCGCAAAGTATTGGATTGCCCGCGTCTTTTACCAGATGCGCTTGGATCATCTCGCCCACCTTGGATTTTCCATAATTGTGAAGGGTCACTCCGCAGAAGCGGCGCCGATACGGCAAGCAGCGTTGCAGTGTCTTGGGTTTATAAAGAAGCGATTTCCTGCACTAAGAATTCCGACGGCCTTGAATCGCGATTCGGTGGCGATGAGCGGAAAAAATACCGAGGCTGTCGACTTGTGGTTGAGGGATGTAATATCCAATAAACGGATGTCGCAGTCTCAGCTCCGTGAGCTTGTGGATTCGGCCGAGCGACGATCCGGCGCAGGGTTTCACTACGATTTTGCACGGGCGCTCATTGCATCCAGCGCGAAAGATTCTAGAGCAGTGGTTCAGACGTTGAAGGCAACACCGGTGCCAAGGGATCTTTCTCATATGCTGCTTGCTCGTTCGTACTACGCGTTGGGGCAGTATGAATCAGCGGCTCAGGAGTTTCAAAAAGTCAGTAAGAATTCTAATGAACTTCCAGAGGTACTCGGTGAACTTGCGTGGACCTACTTGATGTCTGGGCAATTTAGTCGGGCCATAGGCGTTTCCCATCAACTGCGTTCTGGCTGCCTTAAGCGAACATTCGTGCCTGAATCGCTGATGGTGTCTGCTATGGCGTATAATGAGCTTTGCGAGTATCCCTTTGCCCTTGCAAGTCTTGAGCTTTTTAAGATGGACTATGGGCCGGTCTATCTCTGGCTTAAGCAACCCACGAAAGCGCAGTCGGAGTTCTACAAAACCGCAGTAGATTATCTCCGAGGACGTCCAGAAATTCCTGAGAAGGTTCTTTCGGAGTGGATTCGTTCTTCTGTGTTTCAGTCATACCAAGAAGAAATCAATGAGTTCATTGGGGCGCCTATACGCTGGCAAAAGCTGGCAACAGATTCGCGGAGGGAGGCACAGACGATGAGAAAGGGGCTTACCTTGGCGTTGACCACTTTTATAAAAGACTACCGGTTGGCACGCGTGCGCCTTGCGGCTGGAGAAGTACTCTCGCCGCAGTTTGGTATCGCGGCAGAAGCCTGCAGAACAAGCTTGCGGCACTATCAACGTTACCTTAAGGGGCTCTCCGCGGGGCGAAACGCTTTTGTGCGGTTTGAAAAAGGTCTTCCGGAGTTGCGGAGAGCCCGTATTGCACTGATCAATGGGCACTTCCACGAAAGAAACGAAAGAATGCTCGCACTCCTAGAGGAAATCGCCGAGAATAATCAGTTGATTGCAACTGAAATCTATAGTGGAGCAAGTCGGGATTTGGTTTGGAAAAATGCGCACCCCGAGCAAAATCATTTAATTGAACTGCGGAAACGCACCTATGGACAGACGAAGGATTCGAATTGGTCTTGGGGGGTGGTTCGGGCATCGGAGCTTGAGGGTGCAGAGTTATGGGAGGATGAGGTGGGTTTTGCACAAGCCCGCCTTCGTGATGGCTGCCAAGGCGCTGAGGAGGAACGTTTATGAAGCAAGACGAACTAATCTTTCTGGGAAAATCGGGCCGAATCTGCGGGCCGTTCACAGTGTCGAGAATTGGCAAAATGAAGGAGTCGGGCGAATTGGGAAACTATTCGTGGATTTGGGATAGGGGCTGGAAACCCTTAGATCCGGAGCCTGTTGAGAAGCCCGATCTTGAGGCTCATAGGCTGAGCGTTCCGGCAACGGCGGTGAGGGCCGTGTGTTTTGATGGGCGGGATTGCGCGCCTGGAAATGTTTCGCAGGTTTCAAAAACGGGCTGCCATTTCCGGGTTGATTCTCAGTCGCGGCTCACGCTTAAGAAAATAAACTCTCGCTTCACGTTAAGCTTATTAGAAGTTGCGTCACTGCGTGTGTCTCAGGTGGCGGTTGTTTTCTTGGGTGCAGAAAAGGACGTGGATGGATGGACATGTTTTTTGGGTTGGGTGGCGATGCCGGAGGTGTTCCATGTATAGGTGCCTTTTTATCCTGTTGTGTGCCTTTTTGTCACTGCTCCCGCCATTTGCCTCTGCGCAAGAGCAGTCTGATGTGGTTGAGGTTGAAAAGATAAAAGAAAAGTACTGGGCCAAGGCGGACGAAACCGAATTAGGGGTTGTACAAAACCGCGCCTATGCGAACGCAAAAAAGTTAGAATTTGGGATTTTTGGTGGCACAGTTAATACCGATCCCTTTTTGCTCGTGCGCAACGCAGGGGCAACAGCGGGTTACTATTTTAGTCCATACTTTTCGACTCATATTGTCTGTTGGAAAAACTTTGCCTCAGGATCCTCTGCCCTCAAGACCTTTGAAGCGACATCAGGGTACACGGCTAACACAAATATTCCGCGCTCGTTTTGTGGTGCGCAAGCAAGCGGAGACTTTCTTTATGGGAAGCTGAGTCTTTTTGGCGCGATGATTATCTATTTTGACCTCCATGTTAGAGGCGGAGTGGGTGAGACACGCACGGAGTCAGGCAAGAGTCTAGGGCCATTTGTAGGCTTGGGCCAACAAATACATTTGAATAAGGGGTTTTCGCTGACCCTAGATTATCGTATGATGGTTTATCAGGAAGCGCTTTTGGGCAAAGTGCCAGGAGCTAATTTTGGCACTGTTTTAGGAAATCGGACCAATGTGACCGATGTGATTACCTTGGGCGTGAGTTTTACGATGGGGGCCTTCAGTGGGACAGAATAAGGGTTTGGCTCAAAGAATTTTCAATCGTAAGGATTTTGCCACAATCACCTTGGATCTCGAACTCAAAAATCTTACGGCTGCAACGGAGATTCTAAGAAGTGAAGCCCACCCCGGGCCGCGGGAGAGTGACACTCTAGCGATCGGAGAGGCTAAGACGATTGAGATTTTGGAATTTGATGAAGATCACATTGTGTTAGGTTCGCTTGTTCAATTTGGCGCGCTCGGGCACCAGGTGGTTTTGAAAGTTACGGTGTTTTCTGATGACTCCCGTGAGAAGCGTCTGTTCTATTTCGAATCTCAATGCAAAGTGACCTATTTTGAAAAGAAACTCCAAGGCTCCGAAAATATTTACTTGGCGCATTTGGGGCCGCGGTCTGGCGATCAGGAATGTTGGAATCAGCTTTTTCGTCTCTATTCTGAGAAGCAAGAACAAGTTAATCGGTTTCTAGAAAAAGTGAGAGGAACGGAGTAAATCCTCTGATGACAACCCCCAAAGAGCTCATTACATTTCAAAAGTATCTGAAAAAGAGATCGATTCTTATCGTAAATGAAGGGGCCACGACGCGGGCGATGCTTTCGAAGACTTTAAATGAGTTGGGGGCGCGAGGAGATCTGATTCACCTGGCTTCCACTTGGCAAGAAGCGCAAGAACTGATGCCTTCGGTCGTCCCGCATATTGTGGTCTCTGATTTTAATCTGGGCGAGCATTCGGGTTTGTCTTTGATTGAGTTGCAGCGTGAGGCCCTCAAGGCGGTACAGGCCGAAAAAGAAGGTCTCTTTATTATAATTACGGGAAACACTTCTCAAACCGCAATCGCTCAGGCTGCCGAAGAAGAAGTGGATGCCTATATTCTCAAGCCTTTTAATCTAAAGGGTTTGCGTTCGGCGTTGGTGGCGGCGGTGATGGCGAAGATTCATCCTTCGGAGTATGTGAGTTTGATCCAGAAGGGAAAAGATGCGCTTTTTGTCGGTGATTTTACCACTGCATTGCAACTGTTTGATGGGGCGATAGAGTTGAACCCAAAACCCGCCTTAGCTTACTTCTACATGGGGCAGACGAAGCTTCTTCAAAATACGCTTACGGCGGCCGAGCAGGATTTTCGCCAAGGCCTGGAGTTCTGCAAAATTCATTATAAGTGTCTCGTGGGACTATTTGACATCTTGATGAAACAAAATCGGGAGGCTGAGGCCTATCTCGTGGTTCGAAAGATTGCGACCTATTTTCCCAGTAATCCAAAGCGACTCTATCAGATTTTGAGGCTGACGGTCGGCTTAAAGGAGTTTGAAGATCTACAAGATTATTATCAGGCATTTTGTAATCTGCCTGTTCGCGCGAAAGATTTAACCCTGCAAATGTGTTCAGCTCTGATCGTGGCGGGACGATATTTTCTTCGAGGGGTTGATCCAAAAAAGGGGATTGTATTTTTGCAGGATGCGGCGGTTTCGTGCGCGGGTCTTTCGCATTTACTTCGTGAGATTATCTTAGCTTGTGTTGAATTCGAAGAGTTTGACCTCGCGCGAAAGACGCTTGCACGGTTTTCTCCACAGGATCAGGCGTTAGGCACCTTCGCAGCTTGTGATCTATTGATTCGGTCCAAGACCGAGAGTGGGTTAGCGGTTATGAAGCTAGGGTTGAAGTACCTCGACAAGAAGGTTTATGATCCGGTCCTCTTTGAGGTTGTGATCCATCACCTTATATTGAATGACTCTCGCCCTCGGGCGCAGAACCTTCTGTTGGAAGCTCAGCGGCTGTTTCCGACGCATCGTTTTGATCTACCGGCTGCTCCGCAGGGGGCTGTACCTCAAAAAGTGAAAACATCGAAGGATCCCCGTCCGTGATTTTCCGTAAGGCGCTTGGATTTTTCAAGCGGAAGCTTGCGCGTTCACTGATGAGCAGATCGGCAGCAAATTCAGACGCAAAATAGGGAATGCGTTGGGCGACTTCCAGCCCTTCACCCATCCAGGGGTGCGGGGGGCTTGGG
>JBBCAV010000048.1:0-2167 GCA_051382305.1 Bdellovibrionota bacterium FG-2 | reverse complement strand
ACATAGGCGGGCATCTGGTTGATCCTGGCTCCAATCAGGTTGATTGTTTTCTGGTAGGCAGAGAGTTCGCCGCGCAAACGGTCGATGTCCGTACCTTTTATATGGCCGCCTTCTTTGATCGCCTTAATTTTTTCCCAAATGGAGCGATGAATGTCCAAATAACGGTGTAACTGGGTCTTGAATTCCCTGAAGAATATTTGGGATTCAATAATTTCCCGCATGAGGTGTTCGTCCTTGCAAGTCGTGACCACCATCGGCGTGGTTGCCGCGATTCTCGGATACCTAGGCAAAGACGCCTTGCCCAAGTTTACCTCTATCGGACTCCTCTATTTCTTGTTGCTCATGGGCATGACCTGGGTCATCAACGCCACCGTTTCACGCTTCTTTAAAAACAAGAGGTACGAGATCAAGGAGAAGGACATCGCGAAGGATATCTAATAGAGTGCCCAAGATTACGAGCCCTCTTTCTCGCTCGCGATCATCGCGGCTCGAATAATCTTCATATATTTTCCGTAGGTCTGCCCCAGTGCTTTGACATCGCCCTTCGAAATTTTCTTAACAACATCATCAACGAATTCCGATGGGATCCCACCTTCACTTACGTAAATGCCCAGGTTGTCGCGTAGCCTGTGCAACATGTCTTCGCTATATTCCTTTGGCGCTTCCGGCGCTTTTTTTGGTTTTTCTGCAGCTTTCTGTTTTTCCTGGCCATCAATTTCTCCAAATGTGAGCTCAACAGATTCAATAAGACCCTCAAAAGCCGGATCCGCTTTCTTCTCAATAGGCGCAACGATATCCTTCATCTTTCCTTTTGGCCCCGGCTCGGTTCCGACGACCTGCATGTGAATATCTCCCACCTCAAATCCCACTGTTACGTGAAAATCCTTTTTGGGTAATCCATGTTTTTCTCGAAACGCATTCAATTCAGGAATATCTAGAGCAATGTACGACGTTTTCTTTAATTTATCCGCCTCGCGCATCCCAGAGGCGGTCGCCCCATCAATGCATCCGACGCCTGCAACGATAACCCCTTCACCATTTTGAATACGTTCACTAATTCTATGCAACTCCTCTAAATCAGCATCACCAAGATCCTTAATCGAACCGTATTCGGTTGGACCGATAACAGTGACATGAAAACCATCCGGACTAGGCTGCATCTTCGTGCCCAACCGCTCATTCAATCGCTCCAAAACCGGTGCTGCATCAAAACGCGCCTCAATTTCAAGCGTGCTACGCGACTTCAGCCACTCAGGGCCAAATTGCTTAGGTTCGGCTTGAACCGACTGGGAAACGCCTTCAATAGACATAGAGTGATTAAGGATGCATTTTATTAAAAAAACTCAGACTCATTTCCCCGTCAACATGACAGTGTCAAACCATGCATCGGAGGATTCCTTGAAACTGACTTCATTCAATTTCATAGAACCATCAGCTTGCTTCTCCATATGCTGACTCGCGTTTGGGTGCTTTGGCATCCAGCGACCCGGAGCCATGGTCCAAGCCGTCTTTTGTCCTGGGCGATTCTCATCCGGACCGAATACCATGAAAAGTTGAGTGGTCTCCTGCTTCGGCAACTCTGCCACAGGCAAAATAACAGTATCTCGCAACACTTGAAATTGAATTTTGCTTTCCGGATTCATCTTTTTGAAGTTATCCACAAAAGTCTTCTTCGCTTCAAGCGCGCCTGCAAGATTCAATTGCGCAACTTCGGAACGAACGGTAAGCACCGACTTAAGGTCTTCATCATCGATATCCCCCCTGGCTTTCAATTCGTCTAGCGAGGCGATCCCTTCTTTGCCCATCGGTCGACCCATCTCAACGGAAAAAGCAGATGGCCCTGGGCCAACGAACATTTCCGGTTTTATCTTTTTGGATACATCCTCCATCAATGAGTCAAGGCTTGGGTAGTCAAACAGACTACCGGGCTCGGTACCCTTGATATGGAGCGCGTCAATGTGACCCGACGCAGCCGCGGAAACGATCAAGTCTAATTTTCCATCCGATGAATGCAGTGTATAAAAAGGCGTTTCAGCTTTCACCCCCTCCTTCACCGCGCCATCAGCAAGCGTAACCCTCACCTCGACTGGTGGCTTCCAGGGCTTGGAATCATCTTCTTTAGTAACTTCTACCCTTTGAAAATCAGAATACGTCGGATCTGACTCCA
>JBBCAV010000047.1:0-4735 GCA_051382305.1 Bdellovibrionota bacterium FG-2 | reverse complement strand
GTTCTGCAGCAAATAGAGCGTCACCCAACTCGAAAGTCCGACGCTGGGCCGGCCACAAAGGCTCAACCCCTAAAACGATGTTTTCAAAAACCGTGTGAGGCGCGGCCAACATAAAATGCTGATGGACCATGCCGATCCCAGCTTCAATGGCATCCCGGGGAGAACTCCAGTAGCGAGGGCGCCCCCCAACAAAAATTTCGCCTGCGTCCGGGGGGTAGATCCCATACAGCATTTTCATAGCTGTGGATTTTCCCGCGCCATTTTCACCGATAATGGCGTGAATACTGGCGGGCGCAATCTGAAGCGATACGCCCGAATTAGCGACCACCGAGCCAAATACTTTGCGGAGTGCTTTGAGCTCTATCACGGCCTTACTTCCGCCTTTTTACTTCTTGAGATAAAAATCAGGCATTTTTATCTTTCCCGCCACTATCTCTGCCTTAATCCGCTCAGCTTCGGCCTTCACTTTGGGAGACAGAAGTTTTTCGTTATACTGATCAACTGCATAGTCAATCCCCTGATTCGCAAGACCAAAGCGCTGGGTTCCTGCTGTAAACTTACCCTTCACGCCATCTTCAATGGCCGCAAACACCGCCTGGTCCACGCGCTTAAGCATGCTCGTGAGGATGTACCCGGGTTTGATCCAATTTTGATTGGAATCCACACCCATCGCGAATTTCTTCTTTTCCTTTGTGCTCTTCTCCTCGGCCGCATCGAACACACCCAAATTTGACGCCCCTGCCGGCGCGAAAATAATATCCGCTCCAGCTCCAAACTGAGAAACCGCAAGCTCTTTGCCTTTGGCCGGATTGTTCCAAGAATCTCCAGAAATTCCCACAAAATTTGAAATCACCTTAATCTTGGGATTAACTTTCTTGGCACCGGCCACATATCCCATTTCAAAGCGACGAATAAGCGGAATATCCATCCCTCCGATAAATCCCAAAGTTCCACTCTGCGTCACCATCGCGGCAATCGCCCCAACGAGATACGAGCCTTCATGTTCTTCAAACAAGAGCGCGCGAACGTTTGGAGCCTTGACCTCTGCATCGACGATTGCAAATTTTTTCCCTGGAAACTGTGCAGAAACTTTTTTAATCGCCTCGGCTTGAGAAACCCCAATCCCAATAATCAGATCAAAATCTTTTTGGGCAAAGGAACGAGTCAGAGACTCAAACGCATTGTCATCGGTTGCTTCAACATATTTGAGAAAAATCTTAGGCTCGCCTTTAATCTCATCTTTAATCTCATCTCTGGCGCGCGTCGCGCCTCGGAAAGCCGCCGAGTTAAAAGATTTATCGTCCTTGCCACCTTTGTCCAGGATGAGACCAACTTTATAGTCCTTTGCATGTGCCCCTAAAGCCAAGAAAAAGAACAAACTCACCCAGCCAGCCCTGCTTGAAAAAAGTTTCTTCATCGGATGCTCCAATTGCCAACCATTCTCAAGCATTGACAAACATAGTACAAGGATTTAACTCCATTGCTGTGAGTCAGACATTCATGAATGTTGTACACTTCATCCCCCCCCAACAGCGTCGATTGACCCTTTTGGCTGCGCAAAGCGACACACTGCCCGTCCTCATTGAAGGCTCCAGTGGTTCGGGAAAAGGTGGAATTGCGCGCTGGATTCATCACCATAGCTCTCGCGCTGCACTCCCTCTGCTCGAATCTCACCACGGCGCCCCCCTTGCAGAACAAATCACACTCACTCAAGGCGGAACTCTTGTCGCTCACGAAATCAGCGAGTTTCCCCTCTCTGAGCAACAAACTCTGCTTCATTTTCTTAAAAGTCACAGCCTCAAATCAACTGAGACGCAAAACCTAGATCACCTCTTTCATACCCGGATTATCGCCACTACAAGCCATAACCTTGAAGGCCGCGCGGCAGCCGGACTTTTTAGCGAAGAGCTCCTGCAAAAGCTCAAGCCCCTGCAAATCAAGATGCCTGAACTCTGGGAGCGAGCAGAAGAGTTTGATGATATCGCCCTTGCGCTCGTCCATGAAATCACACGTGAACTGCACCGAGAACACCTGCGCAGTCTTTCGCCCAAAGCCTGGCAAGTCTTGAGAGCCCATCGTTGGCCCGGAAACATCAGGGAACTTCGCAACGTTCTGCGCATCGCTATCCTCAGTGCTCGCGGGGATCAAATCGAAGCCAAAGACCTTCCGGAACTCACCGATCCCAGGATCGACTTTCGGGCAACTCGCGAAGGCTTTGAGCGGTACTACCTCCTGGAGCTGTTTCGCCTCTTGAAGGGTGACATCGGAAAAATCTGCAAACTCGCTCGAATGGATCGGGACATGGTGCTTGCAAAAGCAAAACTCTACGAATTGGAAAGGGAACTCAAGCCATGAAAAACCTCACGCCCGCCCAAATCCCCAAAAGGTTTTCTTGGATTACGGAAAATGAAAAAATCATCTTCCACACGCCCATTATGGATTTGATCCAACGCGATTGTCGCTCGAGCGAAGACCAGCGGCCCCACCCCTTTTACGTCCTCACCTCCAGGGATTGGTGCAACATCATCCCCATTACGACGGACGGCAAAATCGTCTTGGTCAAGCAGTATCGAGTGGGAATCGAAGCCCACACACTTGAAATCCCCGGCGGAATTACCGACGCCACCGACAATCATGCGCTCGGGTCTGCGCTTCGAGAACTTACCGAAGAAACAGGCTACGCTCCCGCGCCAAACGCCCGTTGCCTTCCTATTGGAAGCTGTCACCCCAACCCCGCCATCTTGAATAACCGGGCTCATTTCTTCGTCGTCGGTCCGGTGATCAAATCCTCAGCCCAGAATCTTGACCCTGGAGAAATGATTGAAGTCGTTGAACTCCCCATTGCAGACATCCCCGATGCGATTCGAAGGGGCGACATCACGCACACGCTGACGCTGAATGCCCTGACCTTCTTTAATTTAAAGTTCTCGGAAGACTCACAGGCCTTGATTCGGGGCCTGGAGGACTTCTGTCGCAGTCCCTGAACTTTTTTCAGGAAACGCGGCCTGAAACAGCAAACGAAAACGGCGATCAAACCGACCGCCTGCATGAATCTTACAACACCCTAGACAGGCAAGATCCCCAAGCTTACGGCGAGCCGGATAATCTTTGAGGCAACTGGGACATCGATAAATATAAAGAAAATTCCGGCGCCTAGGCACCGAGTTATAACGAGTCGCGCCCATGGCCTTCATCTTAATCAAAAACTGGTCCGTATGCCCATAAGGTCTTCGCAAGACCCAAAGCCAGTAGTGGATCATTTCGTGGGCCATCGTGTCCTCAACAAGCTTCAGCGATTGCTCTTCTTCCAAAAGGTACGATGCCACTTCAATCTTGACCGGTCGTTCACGAAAAAACTTGCGACTCCCCGGGATAAAACGCCCCGCGCTTACGCGCAGCCTCGTGTTCCAACACAGGACGGGTTCGTCCAAAAAGCCATCAAAATGAAGCTCGTTGAGCTTGCTAAAAAGTTCTGATAGAGACGGCTTTTGCATTTCGGAGAACTCCTGAGTTCATGATATACCTTTGAGCGGAGGAAGAATCGAATGGAAAAATCGCTTTGGCTTGGACCGTTTTTTGGGTGTTTGCTTCTTACAGGATGCCCCTCCCTTCACCATAGCGTTCAAACTCCTCCTGAAAAGCTCTACACTTCTCATACACTCGAATTGAGCTGGTCCCCTACCGATGCCTTACAGCTGGACCGACTCAACATCACTTTTCCTCAAGGATTTTCAGCACTGCCAGGAGAAAATGGCTCCACACTGAAACTCGTCGCAAACCTTGATCTTCAAAAAGAAGGTGCTGAGGAACTCATCCAAGACTTTCAAACCCAAACCGCCTCACTCTCAACCTTAGACGGAAAAGCACCCTGGATTCGTTTCCCTACCCCATCATGTAATGAAACCTATGACCCAAGCGGACACCTAACGGCCTTTCACGGGCTTTGCCTTCGGACCTTTACGCTCATCGTTCCTCCTGAGTATTTTTCCATCCTTCACCTCGAGTGGCTGGGCAATGCCCACATCCAGGGAATTACTCCAAAAGAACTTTCCCTTGTCATCCCACCCCAAGGCACCACGCGGATTCTTAAAGTGATGAGCGCTATCAGCCTCACCGGAGGGGGGCGCGAAGCCAATGTCATTGGCGATGAGCTCGACACGCGTTCGGATCTAGGCGGACGCTTTGCGGCGGACCTCACAGCAGTGGCCAACCTCATGCTTGGTCACATCCAAGGAAACGTCATATTGAACGTGCGACAAAGCGAAAATTCGCGGGTGGTCGTGGACGGGAAAAGAATATTGAAGTTTCCTTGCCTTCTTCCCGATGGCGGCTGCTGGTAATGTCCAGACCACACACCGCGGCAGCCGTTTTAGAATGGGACCGACTTGTTGATCTTTGTAAAGGTGAAGCCAAATCCGCGCTTGCCAAATCCGAGACCGAAAAACTCATCGCCCCCGAACACTGGGCCCCGAATCTCAGCGCCGCAAAACACCTGCAGCAAGAAACCCTAGAACTGCTCCCACTTTTAGACAAAGACGCGCTGTGGAGCCCCCTTCAAGAACTTGGGGATCCAACAGAAGTGCTTGAACAGCTGGAAAAAGGCGCGGTGCTTGAAATTCCGGCGCTCGTTTTGCTGAGGCGCTGGATGTACGCCATGGACTCCTGGGCCCAACTCCCACGCGACGAAATCCGAGGCGAACTTCTCCGCAAAGCGATCCAGAACCTTACAGATCCT
>JBBCAV010000046.1:0-1894 GCA_051382305.1 Bdellovibrionota bacterium FG-2 | reverse complement strand
AATGAATCCGGCTCATCTTGTCGTATCCGAAGCGCCTTGTAGCTTGCTGCGTGCAGTTCAAGCGCCGCAAATTCTTGGGCGCTCAACAATCCAATAAGCTCTTTATCCAAGAACAAGGTCCCCTCGTCCGTGTAATTCACAATCTGCTCAAAATTAGGCCTTACTTCAGGCGCCTTCGGACAGAATTTTGGCATCAGTCTGTGATTGGAGTCGTTCGTGATCGGAATATAGACGTTGGTCGGCCCAGATGCCAGATCCTCGGCGATTCGTTTCTTCACGCCCTCAAGCGTCTCGCGAACATCGCCTGCAAAAAAGCTATGGAGTTTCTCCAAACGCGCGATCGCTTGCGAGAGTTGCATCTCGCTTCCCTCACTGCTGGGTGGGATAGTCAAACCATAAGCGTTGCGCCCTTCCCAAAGATCATAAAGCTCCACGGAGGTGATGAGTTGATTGTTGACGGGGTTTCGGCATACAATTCCGCCGCCCCCATTACCGGATCCACTAGCTGCAAACGCAGGCGCCGCGGCAAGCAACGCGCTAAACAAAAGAGTAACGGCTAAATGTTTCATATCTTTTTCTCCTCATTATTAGTGGTCAATTTGAAAAACTGTAAATTAAGCTGATAACTTTCTTCACCTTCTTGCGAAGGCGCTTCAATGGCTTGGATAAACTTCTGGGCAAACTCCCGCATCATTTGCTTGGCCCTAGGCAAGTCACGCTTTTTGATGTTGAAAGCGTAGCCGTTAAATTCCCGCTCCTCGATTTTTTGCGTGGTAACGGCGTCAGCCGCAAGCCCAGAAACCTTGCGGTGATATTCTTGGGAACCAAGATCGGCCACGTCGGGACGATTTGTTAAATGCTGATTCGTCTTAATCAGCTCGCCGTCTTCGCGTCTCTTGAGGAGCCCAAGCGAGAGCAATCGCTCAATAGCTTCTTGAATCCTAGGGATCGACGTTTTAACCGAGAGCCTGGATTGAATCCAATGCGGGTCAGATTTGAAACCCGCCAAAACACTCATCTCGAGCAAAATCGTGTGGAGCGGATCGCCCAGGCAACGAAACGAATCCACCTCATGCATCCGAACCTTCGTTTGAGGCGCCAGTCCTTTTAATCGATCTAGGTAGAGCGTCTTTTGCTCGACTCCCTTGGCGCGGCTCAAATCCACCAAGGTCTCAAAATACAGCCCTTCTTTGGGCGTAAGCTTGAGCGTCGAAACAAAAAACGGAATATACTTTTTCGGAATGAGCCTTTTGCCCGCAATCATCAGATGTAGCGGCGCGTGGCTTTCGCAGCCCATCTGCCGGGACCAAGCCCTCAGCGAAAAGCCCGGATTGCGTTTTCGTTTCTCTTCCCAGCGCTCCCGGAGAAACGCGGGGGCGCTAGCATAGTGGTAAACGTTTGATGAGTGTGGGGCCTTCACGGGTTTCATGTTGAGGCGAGCAGTAACAGCGAGCAGGCATCAACGCAATAATTTTGTAACCAAAGTGCGACTTTTTTGAAACCACGCCCCGTCGCGCGACAAGCACGCGAACGCAAGCCTAAGATTAACTCAGCGCGTCATAGCGCAATCTATTGCTTAATGCAGGTATATCCTGACAGCGTTTAGTATTGGCACCCCCCATGCAACCGCAAAGTGGAATATGGCGGACATGAATAAAGTGACCCGAATTGCCAAGCAGCAAAACACAGAAAAGCCTCGCCACTTCGAATTAGCGGAAGAACTAGGAATTGACGAAGAAGAGTTGAATCAGCGCAAGCGCATTTTGGATTTTACAGATGTGGACGTTGCGCGATTAGTGAAACTTGCACCGTTTGCCCGCGAGTACGCCACTCCCGTGATCGAAGAGTTTTATCGGCACCTTCTCACGTTTGAGGAAATGCGGACCTTTTTTCC
>JBBCAV010000045.1:0-37694 GCA_051382305.1 Bdellovibrionota bacterium FG-2 | reverse complement strand
TTTTCATCCTTCGCGGGATCTGGGGGGGCGGTTTGTGTGCTGATCAAGGTCGTTGGAGAGGTTTCTTCTTTGCTCCCGCAGCCCAATCCAGCAGAAATGAAAACAAGACAGACACAAAAAAATCTCATCCCTAAAGTGAAGGAGAATGGGGTCCGCTTAAGTTTGAGAGAGGCTCTTTTTTTATCCATAAAGAATTAGCTCCCTGTTCATCGCACGAAAAACGCGATGAGTCAAAACAATCTTGTTTGGAGAAAGAAAATTTGACACCATGCATCAAATGAGTTAATCAGTTCCGCGCTACCTCTCGGTTCTAGCTGCGGCGCCATGGTGCGTTGGAGTGAGTTTATGAGGTTTGAACGAAAAAAGGAAATCGAAAATGAAAAAAATCAACTACTTAGCGTGCGGGGCGTCAATTGTGAGCCTTTGTTTGAATGCCTGTTCATTGAAAAGCAATCTCGATGAGATGCATGATTCGACGAAAGACATGAGCAAGACCACTTCGGAAATGGCCAAGACGACCACTGACATGGCGAGGACAACTGACAGTATGGCCGGCACGACAAAAGAGACGTTGGTTGCGAGTAAAGAAGTAGCGAGGACGTCGGAGCATATGGATGAAACGATGACAGACCTTGCCGTTTCGACGAGGGAGACTGTCGTCGTATCTAAGAAGATCGCCGAGAACGCCGAGCATACGGATGAAGTGATTACAGGTGTGGCCGCTACGACGAAAGAGGATCTGGCTGTAACTAAGGAAGTGGCGAAGACCGAGGAGCACATTGCAGGGAAAATCGACAAGGTGGAGAACGTGACGGACGATCATTATACGGATGACCGGCAAACGTCTTCTATTGCGACCCGGCAGGGATGTATACAGGCGATGGAGCGTTCTCCAGAGATGGAAGGGAAAATCGCTCAAGCTGAACGTTATTTTGATGCGATGGAGTTTCAACTCGTTAAAGAAGAGGTCTCGCAAGAGCGGCGTCAGCAGCTCTACGAAGAAGGTCTCAAGGAGTTCCTCCTTACCGTCGTGAATTATGCAGACAAAGACTTTCTACCCAATCCCGGTTCGAGTGCGCAAAAGGATATGAATCTCAATGCTTTGGTCGTGGCACTTAGGCAGGTCAACCCCAATGCGCGCAACCTGGCGATGAGCTTGGGGCTGCCCGAGGTTTCGATATTGTCATTGATCGAAGAGGCGCTTGGGGAGCGACGGGAAGTGGGCGCGCGTGGGGAGGTTCTCAAGCGTGAAAAGCTTGCAATCTATCTTCTGCAATCTCGGGCAAATTTTCTCGCCGCGATGACCCTGTCCAAGGTTTTCAATATTACCCATAAGGGTTTTTTGGGGATTCCTGGGTTTTTTACAAAGGTGGGGATGTTGCTCTTTAAATGGAGCGCGAAAACCGACGGCCTAAACGTAGAGCAATTGCTGACCTATGCAAGCTGGCTTAAAGATTCGAATTCGACCCGGACCTTCTTAGCTGGAATTGGGGAGGATTCGAGGATCGATAGCAAACTTGCGAAGATCTATCGCCATATGCAAATTGACTCTCCCCCTGTGGAACCGGCGCAGACGACCGCGCCGCTCACTGTTGCGCAGACAAAAACTCGCGAGCGGAACTCAGCCCTAAGAGGTCTTGCCGAAGAAGTGAATCGCTTTAGAGCAAAATAGAAGCGGGCCCCACGGGGTCGGCTTATTTCTTGCCGAGCATTCCGTCTTTGAGCTCATTGTTTGGAGGGTTAGGTCCAAGCCAAGTCGTCAGGAGAAGTTTGGAGAGCGCCGCGCCCTCCAGCTTATCCTTTTTCTGTTTGACCGTTACATCGACGCCGTCAGCAAGAAAGGTGAAGCTCATCGTGTCGCCTTCTTTCATGTCAACCATCGCACTGTTCAGTTTGTCGATCATGGGTTTCAGTGTGGCGCAATCGGTTTTGCAATTCTTCTCCAAGCTCTCATTCCAGGCGCTTACCATTTTTCCAGCGCCGACATCGCGTAGAAACTTCATTTCGACGTGCTTAATTTGCGGGGAGGCCAGAATCTCTTCGGGATTCTTAGAAGGAGTTTCGAGATATAGCCCGCCCACATAGACTTTTACTTTGATAAAAAGAGCCAAACGCATGCCAAGTCCGTTGAGAGTCAAATTCTTTCCAGCCACCGTCATCTGATCGGGCATTGTGACCCCATTGAGTTCCTTTGCGCTAAGGGGTGAACTTAGGGTCAATGTGGCTGCGAATACAACAAGAGACAGGTTTAGGTTTCTAAACTTAAGTTTTTTCATTTTTTATTCCTTACTGTGGGACGAGATAAATCAAATCTCGTTCTCTCTAGCAAGAAAATTCCTAAGAGGGCGGCGTGCTTTTTTACTTCATCGCGGCTTCGGTGCAAATTTCGATGTGAAACTCCCCCACGGATGTCAAGAAAGGGAGCACGATCACAGGGCCGCCGCCGAGTTGCGTGGTCGTGAGATTTGTTCCACGCACCACGGTCGGGATTGCTTTTTGAATGGTGTAGCCTTGTTGGTTCAAAACGCTCTTGGCCTGGCCGAAAATGATGTTGAGGAGTTCCGCGGCGCCATCTTGGAGGTCCTTCGTAATCGCCGTGAAGGTTTCCCCCAGCATGTTGCTCATCATTGTAAGATAGACTTTTTCAGGAAAACAAATCGTGATCGAACCCGTGAAGGCTTGAGAGGTGAGGCCTATGACGCCTGCAATCTCAAAGGGGGGTTGTTCTTTCTGGCCTTTGACAAAAGGTTTGTCATGTTTCGCTTCAAGAGAACATTGAATCTTGAGGGTGTGAATAGTGCCGTCGACAAAGGGTTTGAAGAACTTGACGTCAAGTTGAGACATGATTTTTCCTTCTGTGAATTGGATTGCTAGTTTTGTTCGATCGGGTCTTGCAGGTTTTCCGAAAAGATTTCAATTGTGTTGGTGCGAAAGCTCTCAAAAGATTGTTTTTCGGTCGCGTTGAGGTCGGTCGCGGGTGCGGGGTAGTTCTTCGAGTTTACCCAGGCCGGGGCATCAAATTTGTAGTAATCCCCGTTCCAGACTGTCGTCTTTCCTTCTAGGGTGTAGGCGCGGGAGGCGCGAGTTCCGCTTGTTCCCATCCACCACCTTGTGTGAGCCGGGAGGTCCTCTCTCGGGATGGCCGTGAGAAGGCCCGTGTATTTGCCCTTGGCGTTAATCCCGGCAATTTTTAATGCGGCAATGCTTGCTAGGGCCTTTTGCCATTGGCTCATATGAGTTTTTGAGCTGGGATGTTCAAGAGCGATGACCGGAATTTTTGAGTGCTGTGCGGCCATGATTGCAGCTGCAGAGTCCCCAATTGTGACAATGAGTCCGGTGGTTCCTTGTTTAAGGATTGCATCCAGAATCCGATTTCGAGCGCGAACAACGTCGGGTTGAAAGGCAACATCCTTGACTTCGTTTGCGGTGAGGTCCGAAGTGTCCACGGGGAGCGTGCGAATGATGGCATAGTTGTTTTTAGCGCCGAGAGCGCCCAGGAACGTTTGGAGTTGTTGTCCTCCGGTTCCGGTGTAGGCGCGCGTGGAGAAAAGGTCGTCATTGGACTCCTGGTCGGCGAGAACCAAGATCTTGGGGTTTTTAAGATTGCCGCGATAGATCGCGCCGGTTCCAAATGAGGCGTGTTGAGTGACCCCTAAAGAGGTAAAGTCAGGCCAATGATCTCCTGCGACGCCCATGAGTTCGTCGGCAAATTCCCCGGGGCCCTCGTCGTAGAGGCGTCTGCCTTCGGTGCTTTTTGGACTTTCGTAAGGGACATCTTGGGGGCTGAGTTTAAAGCTGCAGGGGAGATCTTTAGGTTCTTGATAGAGTACTTTAAGCGTTTTCGGGCTTGTAGGGTTTCGGTCGCATTTGCCATCTTCTAATCTGGCGACGTTGTTGTAACAGCCTCCGTCGGAATAGATTTGAATTCCATCGGCCCCACGGCGATTGGTTGTGGTTCCGTCTTTGCCCATTCGCCAGTTGGTTCCGAAGGCAAAGTCACGGTAGGGAATGGCTGCGTCTTTGTAAAAATAGTTGTACGAAACATCGTTGCGCATTCCGGAGTCCGGTTTAAGCCAGTTCGGATCTTGCGAAATCCACTGGGCGACGGTCTGCGCCTTTTTGTTGAACTCGCCACGAAGCCCGCCAGCGGCGTCTGCTCCCCCGTTTCGTGCACTTGCGGCACCTGGGTGCATGACCCCGATGGCCATTACGCCCTTACCCAAGACGCTTGCGTCGCAGAAGGTTCTGCTGAGTTGGGCGGAGGTGCATTTTCCGCCGTGAGACTTGATCCAAGTGGCAAGGCTGTCTTTTCCAGCGCTTCCTACGCCAATGACCAGAGCGAGGGTGCCGGTGTTTTGTTTGAGCATATAATCAAACATGCGGTGACGGTGTTGCACAATCACGCTAGCGGGATTTTGCGCAAGCCAAAACAAGGTTTTTGAGCGGACTTCCTTTTCCTTTTTCACTTCGGGCGTATCTGTGGGTTCGGCTCTCTCTCCGTATTGTCCTGTAATGGTGTAGATGAAGGTATTCATGAAGAGGTAGCTTTGATTAATTCCGAAGTAGTTGATGAAGTTTTGCATCTTCGTGCCGGTGGAGCCCGTGAAGGTTCGGTTGGAGGTGTTCTCGTCTTGCGCTCCTTCTTGACCGATGACAAACACTTTAACGCTATTGGGGGCGAGGCGGCCCCGGTACCACATAGGGCCCACTTTCCAGCGGAATTTCTCTTGCCCATCGTCTTTGATTTTCGCTGCCGCGGCGGCGGCTCTGTAAACCGCTTTGCCGTAAGCGCGGTAGTTGGGGGTTTCCGCAAAAATGTCTGGCCACTCTGAGTTTTTTGGGGGGCCTGGATCGTACTCGGCAGGCGAGCCGCGGTTTTCTTTTGCGGCCGCGGCGGGCCCACGACTGGAGTCGCTATCGAATGTGTCGGTCGGGGTAGGTTTGACGGAGTTTTGAGTACAAGCGCCAAAGCCCATGGCGGTGATCAACACGGTCGGGATTGTGAGATTTTTCATAAGCGAGTTTTCCTTTCGGGGGTATTGCCCGAGGCACTCAAAGATTTTGGCAGCAACTTTGAGTGATGGCAATGCGTTTTGCGGGGAGAGTGAGGCTTCGGGCATTGTTTTGGGAGGATTCGATCCAGGCATGGGATTGTTGGATTGAATTGATTTTGAATTAACTCTTTTGATATTGTATATTTAACAGGTTTTGATGGCGTTATATCATTAAAGAGTTGACCAATTTAATCAACTAGTGTAAAACTTCCCTGCGCAGATCAATATGCGCTGGAGGTTTCGCAGCATGAGAATGATTTTAGTAGGTGCGCTTCTAGGGTTAACGACAGCAGTCTCGTGGGCTGCGATAGCTGATGATGGCTTTAACCTGAAAGATTCGGTGGTGGTGTCGCTTTCGCGAAAAGGGCAGGCCGCCGTACAGGCGCAAATCGTCCAAATGCTTTCTAACAAAGATTTGAATTTGCTCGAACGCGATTTGCCCGATTTTCAGTATCGCGAAGATAAACCTATTGAACTTGCAAAACTTCCTCCCGGCTACGAGCGCTTCGGAAAAACGGTCAGGGAAGTGAGAAAGACAATCAGGAAATGGCTGGTGGGATTTCGGTTAAACGATCCCCAACCTTTGGTTGAGGCTGAAGGAATTCGTTATCAGGTTGGGCTTGAGGATTTTGATATCGATGTCGATTACGACATGGAGAATGCTTGTCTCGAAAATACTGTTTTCATGCGCTTGAAAGCCAAGATCCCAAATTTTAAATTTAAAATTTCGCGCCTTCGAGCGAAAGATGTGAATAATTCAATTTTGGGTGTGTTTGGCGCGAACTTCGTCTGGCTGGGCTTGGACCCGGCAAGTGGTCCGCTCACTTTAGAAATCCCCGTGAAGATCTCGGTCAAGGAGTCTGGAACTTTTAAGATTGAAGTTCTAAAAGTGATCACCAATCTCGCTCAAGTGCGTTTGGCCTCTGGTTTTGAGGCGCCGCTCGTGATGCCGAAACTTCAAGTCAGAATTGGCGATCAAGTTTCAACGCTTTCTCACGATAAAGTCCGTAAACTCATCGAATCTAAACAGCCTCAGATGATGGAGGCGCTCGTGCGCTACTTTGATGAGTTTGCGCAAAAGAAGCTCCCCGGGCAATTGAATCTCGTGCTCAATCAGGCGGTGAAAAAAGGGTTTGAATTTAGTGGTGCAATGAAGGCTCCGGGAGAACCTAAAGGAGCGCGCAACGCTAAACTCAAATACTCCATGCGGCCCCAGGATGTGAATATGCGAGACGGACTTGTGGATCTTTCTTTTGTCGGAAAGCTTGAAGATCCAGAGGCGAGTCGCGCCTATTATGGTTTTAATCCAGCAGAGCGTAGACCCTACTTGTCTCATGATCCTGGTCAATATGACTTTGCTTTGGCTATTAGTCTTAAGTATGTCAATCGCTTAGTTCAAATGGGCTTTGATCGGGGAAACTTTGAAAATATGCTCAATAGTGATGGAACCTATCTGCATTTTGCTGAGTCCCCGCGATTTGTAGCGGATGACGGCAGACTCAAGTTCATGGATTTGCAGCTTCGTCTCATCCGAACTCCTAGTGTCACCGAAAGTCTTGTGCTTTTGGATCCATTTCAGGTTGCTGTTGAAGGGAAAACGAGGGTCCTAATCGAGGATGGGGTCGTGCAGTTGAATATGGAAGTGCTGAACGAAAACTTCATTAGCATTGAAGATCGTTATATCAGGAAAAATGGCTTTTTTGATCAAACGACCCGAGAGATTGTGCATCACGAAGCGTTGAAGGTTTTGAAAAAAGAGAATCTCAAGTTTCACGTGAAAAAAGGGCTTACGCTCGCGGATAAGCTTCCGATTCCTTCTCAACTCATGGGAATGGCGCTAGAAGTCCAGGATGTGCAGATTGATCCAGCGGGTTTCATTGTAACCTACATTAACTTTATGAGGCCATGAGAATGACCACGAAAATGACGATAAGAATGACGATGAAAATTTTACGGATTGGCGTGATGGCTCTTGGCCTGGCTGTGGTGACCTCCGGTGTTGCTCTGGCAGGTGTTCAGGCAAAAGAAAAACCGGCCTGCGGCATCGGGCGTGCCGTGGGTTTGGGATTGACCGAGCGAGGGCAGAAATATTTTGTCGAGCATTTTGCTGATGTTTTGTTCGCCAATGGTATTTCGCTCAGCGAAGGCCAGATTGATTCGTTTGTGCTTAATGCGGAGAAGCCGCTCAAATTGGATCAACTACCGATTCACTTCCAAAAGTTTTCGGGCACCTTGGGTAAGATTCGATCGATTCTCAAATCTTGGTTGCTGGGATTTTCTTTTAACGATCCGCTGATTCGAGTGGAGGTGAAGGATATTCGTTACTCCGCCCAAATTGATCGTTTGGGGTTTAGCTTACAGACGTCTCCCGTGAGAGAATTCACCGGCGCTAATTCTGCGGTTTTTGTGTTGGAAGCTCAGATTCCAAGTCTCAGGCTTTCTGCGGCGAGTGTGATGGGGAAGAATCTCAATAACTCTTCCTTGAAGACGTTTGGAGTGCGTGGCCTTTTTACGGAACTCTCCGGGGAGAGTAAACCGCTTGAAATTCAAATCCCGATTGGCGTGCGAATCAAGGAAACGGGCAATGTGGAGTTCAATATTCTGGGCATTCACACCTCCTTGGATCAGGTGGATCTAAAGATGGGATTTGATCGACCGCTTGTTTTGCCGCGAGTTGAGGTTTTGATCGATGGCCACCCCATTGCTCTAAATCAGGCTGCTCTTGAGCGGGAATTGCTTAAGCTTAAGGATCGTTATCTAGAGATGTTGCAGGTTCTTTTGGATCGTTTTGCGGAAGAGCAACTTCCGCAAAAGCTGAATAATTTGATTCAGGCTTACCTTCCTCAGAATCTTGTGGAAGGCAACGAAATGGCCGCCCCGGGTGCACCTGTGATGGGCGCCGCCTTTCAAACAAAATTTAAATGGTGGATGTCCCCTCAAGAACTTAGGCAAGAGTCTCATATGCTGTTTTTGGGCTTGGCCGCTTCTGTTCGAGATCCTGCTAAGTCCTCGGTGGAGGCCTTGGGTACAGATTGGAGCTGCGCAGAAGATAGCATGCGTTCGATGCCCACTTTTAGTGGCGCGCATCCTGCGGATTATGATTTGGCTCTTTCGCTGAATCAGGATTTGGTTAACCAGATTCTAGGTCTCAGTTTTGCGCGAGGCTATTTTGAGAAGGTCCCTTATGGTGACGCAGGTGAATCGCTTGCCATGACGGTGGCCCCTGAACTCGTATTGACGGGTGCACTTGCAAAAGACCGCGCTATTTTGCGCCTTCAAGTTGCAAAGAAGCCCCAAGGGATTGAAAAATTCTTTGTCGAAAACCCGCTGCTTTTTAGCTTTGATATGAATGTAAGACTTGTGGTGACGCCGGGGGTGAAGGGCGCATCGAGTCGCATCAGCTTGTTGGTCGATCGCATTGATGAGTCCACGGTGAAGGTGAAGCGCGAGTCCGTGAAACTTGGTTTCCTTCATTCGATGATTGAGAAATCTGTGAAGAAGAAGATTCGCCGGGCCAACGTGGGTTATAAGTCTAATCCCATGGCGCTTGCAAAAGACGTTGCAATCCCTTCTGAGGTTGCAGGGATTCCCCTTTCCCTTCAGAGTCTGCAGTCGGATTCGAGTGGTTATATTGTGCTCTATTTAGAGTACGGAGGTCAGAAGCAATGAAAAAGCGAATTTTATTTCTTGTCTCACTGTTTTTAATTGTTTCCTTGGGCGCGATGGCTGCCGAGCCTATCGTCAACGAGGTGCGAATCGTGAATCTCAGGCATCTCTCAGGCTTGGCGTTGAACGTATTTTATGTTTCTGGTCGTCAGGCGACTTTGGGTGTCGAAGGACGAAGTCTGTCGGTGAGACAAATTCAAGCGGCGCCCATCCGTGTGAGCATTGATTCGAGTGGTCAGGTTGTGATTCCGGCTCGCGCATTGCCTCGCTTAGGATTTTCAGTATTCAATAACATGGTTTTGGTGGTGACAAAAGTCGATGCTCCTGCGATCTATATGCAAAATCCGGATGGTTCGGTTCCCTTGGATGCTCGGATGGCGCCGGCTGGAATTTCCAATCTTCCTTCTCACTCAGCATTTTCAATTTGAGCGGCTTGCTGTCGTGAGTGCGACGCGGTTCCCTTTGATTTCCGCAAACGGGGCGTCCCAACCGCTCGTGTTAGATGCTGCTCGCGACTTGATGTGGTAGACCGTTCGTCGGTTTACTCCATGCAGGGTTAAGGGGGAATGGACCTCTGGAGTGGCTTTAATCTTATTTCTTATCTGCTTGTTGTTTTTGCTGCCCCCTCTGTACTGCTTGAAAAAAGAGGACGCCCTCTTTCGGCAATTGGTTGGCTGCTTGCGATGGTATTTATCCCTATTGGCGGAGTGATGGCCTGGTGGCTTTGGGGGCGAAACCCGCTGGGTGGAGTGCGAAAAAGACGACTCCAAATCTTGCATTATGCCGAAGCTCAGCTGGCGAAACTTAAGAATGGCGCCGATGCTGAATCCTCGCGAGTTGAGCTCCTCATCGATGGCGAACAAATTCATCGTGCCCTAGAAACTGCAATTAAAAACGCTCGGCATTCGATTCATCTCCTGTTCTATATTTGGAGGGGGGATAAAACAGGGCGGGCGTTTCGAGACCTGCTTATTGAAAAAGCCCAGCAGGGCGTAGAAGTCAGGCTTTTGTGTGATCGCTTGGGGAGCCCCGCGCTTCGGGGAGGGTTCTTATCGAAACTAAAGCGAGCGGGTGGCCTTAGCGGGTGGTTTAGTCCTCAACGGTTTCCGCTTTTCTTTAGCATGTTCAACTCGAGAAACCATCGAAAAATTGTTTTGGTTGATGGCAAAACCGCCTTTCTGGGGAGTTTCAACATTGGAGATGAATATCGTTATCAGTGGCACGATGTGGGGCTAAAGGTTCAAGGGGATCTCGTGGATCAGCTTCAATCCACCTTTGCCGCGGATTGGTTGTTTTCAACGGGTGAGGATCTTTTCAATGATCGTTACTTCGGAAGATCGAGGTTGGATTTGTCGGAGAATCTCGCGGCGAAGGGTGGGTCGCACATCCACTGTCGTCTTATTGCCGATGGCCCGGACCTTTGGCGCAACTCGACCCGCAATGCGCTTTTTACGGCCATTAACGAAGCGCGCGCGCGCGTTTGGTTGACGACGCCTTACTTTATTCCGGATGAGGCCGTGATTGTTGCGCTTGAAACGGCAGTTCGCAGAGGTGTCGATGTGAGATTGTTGTTACCGCTTGATTCGGATGTGCCTGTCGCGAGATTGGCCTCGCGCTGCTATTTTCCCGAGCTTTTGGAGGCAGGCGTTCGCATCTATGAATATGAACCGGCCGTTCTTCATGCCAAAGCGGTAGTGTTGGATGATCAGCTTTCCATTTTGGGGAGCGCAAATTTAGATTTCCGAAGCTTTAGGGTGAACTTTGAAGTGAGTGTCCTGATCGAAAACTGTGAACTCAATGCGGCGCTGGCGAAGACCTTTTTGGCTGACCTTGCTTTGAGCCGAGAACTGACGTTGCACGCACTTGAACGTCGCCACGTTTGGGAGCGGGTGATGGAAGCAACGGCCCATCTTTTTAGCCCGCTCCTTTGAATCGTGGGTGTTTAGGCCACGCTCTTAAGACTTGGTTTGTCTTTTGATGCTTCTTCAGATCTCTTCTGCGGCTTTTGACCCACCCCATAGTCATAGACCAGGAGTCCACCTAAGTAGCCCGACGCACCAAGAAGTGCACAGCAAATGATCGTCATCGCGAGATCTCCTATGGTGACGAAGAGGGGGGGGCCTCCTGCGCCACTTCGTCGAACAAAGAAGTTAACGAAAAAGAGGATGGTCACTGAAACATTCAAAAGCATGTGGGCTGTTGCGATTCGCCGGGTCACCGAATCTTTGGGGAGTTCGACGAAATCCGCAAGTCCTGGGATGACTGCGATGAGCGCGCCTACGCAGCCAATAAGGATGCAGTAATACGAAGTCGAAGCAAGCAGTGAATTGTCGGTGAGCACCGAGAAGGCATCACAAATGAGGCTCGCAAGCCATGCGCCTACCGGGAGATGAACGAACAGCGGGTGAAGCGGGTGGTTCATGAAACGGCCTTGAAGTGTTTCCTTATACATGGGGGGGCTCCTTTTAAGTTCTTATAGATTCAAAAGCGTAGCAATGACGAGGCCAGGGTTTATTGCTTAGACGGGGTGCGGCACGGTATTTTTTGTAGAATTTGTATTCATTCGTCGTTATACGAGGTTATACGAACAGCAACATAATAAAGTGGTAAAAATTGGAGGACTGCATGATCGAGTTTGCGCCTGGAAACCTAAGAATTCCTAAATGGACGCGTCCCGTATATATGGTGGCCGCTGGTACGACGGATTTTCGAAAAAAATATCCTGAAAAGAAGACTGAAGAACTCGCAATGATGGCCTTCAAGATGATGCTTGAAGAAAACGATCTCAAGATGGATCCGCTGGCCGTCAAAGGGCTGATTAATTTTGCATGCTACGGCGAGTTTGCCGATCATTTTCAAGATCAGCTTTTGTGTGAATCCAAAGTTCATGACTATTTGGGCCTAGATCCCCTCTATAACCTCGGAATCAAAACCGGGGGTGCAACCGGTGGTTCTGCCATGCTCACGGGGATGTCAACTGTTGCAAGCGGCTTGGCCGATTGTACGTTGGTTTTAGGCTGGGAGCGAATGGACGAAGTGAAGACTTGGACCGGAAATTATTACATCGCCACGGCGGCCTGTAAGGATTTCGAAACTCGTTTGGGTCGAATCTATACGAGTTATTACGCTCCGATGGCGCGTCGTTTTCAACACGCCTATGGTGTGGATGAAAGAGTTCGCGCGGCGATTGCGGTCAAGAACCGTGGCTATGCATATCACTCTCCGTTCGCGCAACAGCCGGGCAAGCATACGGTTGAAGAAGTCCTAGCGGGCGCGATTGTTTCTGATCCGCTGCGCTTTTTGGAGTGCTGCGCGATGAGTGTGGGGGCTTCAGCTGCTCTCATTTGTTCCGAAGAAATGGCGTATAAGCTTTCTGATAAGCCCGTCAGGCTTTACGGCGCCGGCGGTTCGCACACGCTTCGTTGCGGCGATCGTCGTCCGATGAAGATTCCGCTTCTTCCGAATGAAACCGAAGATACTTATAAGCAACTCTATAAGGATATGGAAAAGATGGATGGTCGTTGGCCGGGCTTCGAAAGCTTTGCGGCGGCTCGTTTTGCAGCTTACCTCGCTTATGGGATGGCAGGTATCAAAAATCCAATCGAAGATCTCGATCTTGTTGAGACTCATGATGCGTTCACGATTTCTGATCTTCAGACCTACGGCGATGTAGGTTTGACTTATTATGGTGAAGAACAAAACTACGTGACTTCGGGAGAGTGCTATCTTGAGAACCCAGTGACGGGTAAGCAAGGCAAGTGTCCTGCCAACCTCTCTGGGGGATTGTTGGGAACCATGCACTCTGTCGGCGCAACCGGAATTTTCCAGTGCAATGAAGTGTTCTGGCAACTTCAAGGTAAATACGACAAGTTCCATGGCGATCCTAAGATGTGGTCGCGCTATGGCAAGAAGAAGCCCGCAGACTGGCAGAGCTTGCAGGTGAGGGATCCTCGCCGTGGGCTTGCGATTTCACACGCCGGTGTGGGCTCTCATGTCACGTGTTCAATTCTTGAAAAGGCTTGGTAAGGAGAAACTTATGGCCAAGAAAAAAGTAGTCCAAAAAGCTAAAAAGAAACCCGTAAAAAAATCTGCGAAAAAAGTCGCCCAGAAGGTGACGAGGAAGGTGACGAAGAAGGTGACGAGGAAGGTGACGAAGAAGCCCGTGAAAAAGGCGGTTAAACAAAAGGCGCCAAGAGCTATCGTCTCTTTGAACACGAAGCCTTCCAAGATCAATGTCGTTGGGGATTCTTGGATTATTGAAAATCCAAGATTTGGCGAAGAAGGCATGCACTATCATGCGTTGGGGATGTTGACCCCTTATTTTAAGGGCTTGACCGAAGGCAAACTGATGGGGACGATGTGTACGAACCCGGAGTGTCCGATCTCTCATGGGCAGGGCACGGTTTGGCTTCCTCCTCGTCCAGATTGTCCGGATTGTCATGCCCCGATGAAATGGAAGGAAATCACAGATCCCAAGGGCTACATCTATACCTATTCGTATGTCGAGCGGGGTGGAACGGGCCTTGAGATTGAAACGCCTTATTACCAGATCGATGTTCGCTTGGAGGGGGTTGAAACGATTGTGAAGAGTTATCTGATCAATCGCCAGCCCATCAAGATCGGCGATAAAGTGCGGGCGCGTTTTTTGACCGGGAAGAAGGCTACTCACACGTGTCTAGATCTGTTTTTTGAATTGGTGTAAGTGATCGCTAAAAAAGTATCTGATGCTTTAACGAGTGCCACGGATGAATGGCTGCGAAAGCTTAAACCGCTTCGCTTCAAGGCTCCCGTGGCATTCGTTTATAATCCTCTCGAATATGCCCGCAAGCCCTGGGACGAATATGTCGCGCGCTTCGGAAGCTCCCCGCGGAGAGTGATTCTGCTTGGCATGAATCCTGGCCCTTTTGGGATGGCCCAAACCGGAATTCCCTTTGGCGAGATCTCCATGGTTCGTGATTGGCTAGGGATTGAAGCCCCTGTGGGCAAGCCCTCTAAAGAGCATCCGCAGCGGCCTGTTGAGGGATTTGCCTGCACTCGGAGTGAGGTGAGTGGCAAAAGACTCTGGGGTTGGGCCAAAGATAAATTTCACACCCCTGAGAAATTTTTTTCCGAATTTTTTGTCGCCAATTATTGCCCGCTTGTCTTCATGGAAGCTAGTGGCAAAAACTTTACTCCTGATCATTTACCCAAAGCCGAGCAGCAGGCCTTATTCAGCGTTTGCGATGAAGCTTTGGTTGAAATGGTTCGCGCGATGAATGCCGAAGTTTTGATCGGCGTCGGTGCCTTTGCTGAAACGAGGGCCCATGAAGCGCTTGAGGGCTGTAAAGATCTTAGTCACGTCAGGATCCACAGGATTTTGCATCCTTCGCCCGCCAGCCCCAAAGCCAATAAAAACTGGGCGGCTGAGGTGGATCGACAATTGAAGGAGATTCTTTGACATCTTTTTTACATTGTTCAGAAACTAAAGGCCTATCATTGAAGCATAGGTGCGAAGGAGGGTTTTCCAATGTTGGATACAAGTTTATGGACTTTTTACCTGGCGGCGGCGGGAAGAACCAAGGGGTTGTCAGTTCTCGTCGTTGAAGATGATCTTTTTATGAAACCGATTTTGATTCGGATTCTCCAATCGATGGATGCGACTATAAAAGTCTACTGGGCTGTGAGTGTGGATGAGGCTCGAGTCGCGCTAGCTGAGGGTGCGTTTTCGCTGGTCATTGCTGATTATTTTCTACTCGGAGAGAGTAACGGTTTGGATCTTTGGCGGCATTGCCAGAATGAAGTTCCCAAAATGCCTTTTGTGATGGTTTCGGGTTTGGAGCCGGATGTGTTTCGAAAACTTATTAATGGAAAAGTCGTCCCGCGGTTTTTGCAGAAGCCTTTTTATCCCAAACAGTGCAGGGCTCTAGTTGAAGATGCGCTTGGGATTGCGGCTTAAGTTTAGGTTGCCTAAATTCAGATCCCCCGGTCTCCAGAATTTCTGAAGCCGGGGGATTTGTATTGTCTGTCGTTTTTAAGTTAGCTTAGGTTGGAACTCTAGTAGCAAGGTTTCCATTCGAGATGGTAGATCAACCCGGCCGAAATATCGGCGCTATCCACCGTGGACATCGCTTGATCCATCTTGTTGTTGGTGCGAGTCATCATGGAGGTGTTGGTCCGCAAAATAACGTCGGTTCCGCATTTTGACCAAACAATGGACTGAGCCTGAAGGATGTTGCTCAAGGTGTAGTCTTGGTTCTGTGGGCCTACAAAAGTTTTCTGATAACGGGGGCCTTGCATTCCGGCGAAGAAGTATTCTACGCCAAAAGTGGAGAAGGCTCCTTTGGGGAGTGAATTAAATCCACGGTAGTCGATAGAAAACACCGAAACGCTCATTCCTTGTGGGACATGTACCGGAATCGCAACGTTACAGGTCTTGCGATCCAGTGTTTTTCCGGTCATGGCTCCCGCTTCTGTTACATAGTTGTCAAACAGAATGCTGAGATCCTTTCCGTCAGGGCTGATTGAGACCGAGGCCGTGCCGTTAGGACAACCGGTTCCACCGTAGGCAGGATTGCCAAGCCATATGTCATCAGCGAGCGCCGAAGAAGGTGCCGCTGCCATGAGTGTGGTCAATGTGAGACTTGCGATCAATAAGACGTTTCGTGCTTTCATAAATACTCCCTTTTGTTTGAGAACTTTTTATTACTACGAACGGTTCGGCACTAGAGCAAGTGCGGGGCCAACGCGTTGGCACGCATTGATTCGTTTTGGAAAATGGTAAAAAAGCCCATGAAAACCGCCCTTAACTGTGGTGCGTTATAAAACTCAATCGCGAAATCGACGTGGGCGCATCGTGAACCGTGGTGCCCTGTTGTCCCCAGTTTTGATTTTAGGTGGGTCCAAAACGGCGCTGAAATTTGTTGCATCAAGAACTTAGTGGGTTAGTTTCCTGAGCTAAGGAGATAGAATCATGCTCAGAAGACTTTTGGGAATTCTAATAGTGACGGGAAGTTTTCAGGCCGCAATTGCTGCGCCAAACTCTCAACTCGTTTTGGGGATGAACCACGCTTGCCTCCTGAATGCGCAAGAACTCTTTTGTTGGGGCGACAACAAACTGGGTCAGCTGGATATACCCGCAAGTAACCAAACTGTGGATCAAATCGCAGGAGGTTATGGCAACACTTGTGCCATTAGTGCGGGGAAAGTGCGCTGCTGGGGCTCTAATCAGTATGGCCTTAATTTTGTACCCGATGATCTCGAAGATGTCATTCAAGTGGGAGTCGGCTTAGCACACGCCTGTGCCCTCAAAAAGAATGGGACTGTTCAGTGCTGGGGCCGAAACCTAGACGACGCTCTGGATGTGCCTCTGGGGCTTCAAGGAGTAACTCAAATCTCGTCGGGCGCTGATTATACTTGTGCACTTAACGATGAAGGAGTGCGCTGTTGGGGCGCGGATCAAGCAGGTCAGACTGAGGTGCCTGCAAATCTCAAAGGCGTCACTTGCCCTGGCCTATTCGATCGCGCTAGGGTCAGTTTCTGTGAAACAGCTTTCTTTTCTCCCAAAACTTCGCATTGACCACGGCGGCGAAATCCGAAAAGGAAAACGCAAAGAAGCGCGTCCTTTCTCTCATAAACATGCAATGCATCTTGTTCTGAGGTCATCGCACGCTAAGGGCGTCTGGTCTTTTCTCACGGATAAGAACCAAGCTCGGGTGAAGCGTGTCCTTGAAAACTGCGCAAGAACCTACCACATCAAAGTCTATCGCCAAGTCAACGTTGGCAATCACCTGCACTTACTCGTGAAAACTGAAACAAAACAATACACGATTGCCAAACAGGAGTTTCACGCTTTTCTTAGACGCCTTTCTGGCGAAATCGCTTTTCAGATTACTGGCACCAAAAAGGGCGAGGCTTTTCGTGATCCGAAAACGGACGAAGGCTTTTGGGATAAGCTTCTTTATTCTAGGCTTGTGACCTGGGGGCGGGAGTTTCGGGCGCTCGCAAATTATTTCACCACCAATTTCTTAGAGACTTTTGGAGTCGCGCGCGGAATCGATGCCGCAATTCTGGGCAAAGTCTTGAGTTCGCTCAGAGCGGCAGGGTTTGCGCCGCTATAACCCTGCGATTCCGCTCATCTCTCGTAAAAAGCGCTCTTAAGGGCAATTGACGATGAAATTATTTAGCTGTGAAGCTGTATTAGTTATTGCAAATCCAAAGCCTGTCGCGGTCTGAAAAGAGGTCTGGCTTGTATTAATCACCGGGGTTCCCACGGCGGTGATGCCATCGGACTCAAAGGCCTGCATCACAATCGTGCTCCCTGAGGTAATGACCTTGAGTATTCGATTGGCCATTGAAATGGGATTATCATATGCGATTGTGCCTCCGACTGGGTTGCCTGTTCCCGCAGCAACTTTCCAAAGGCTAATCGATCCGCTGATTCCGGCTATCGCCCAAGAGTTTTGGGCATCTTGAACTCTGAACATCAGAAACAGGCCGTTGTCAGAGATGACCTTAATCTGAGCAGCACAGTCTGCCTTCCCTGTGTCAATTCTCGCGGAGGCCACATCTATAGGAGCGCCAAGCCCCGTGAAGGTAATTGCGGTCCCACTGATTGTACTTGCTTTGACTACTGTACTTGTCTCAGTCGCAAAGACGCCGCCATCAGTTATATAAGTTGCGGTGCTGGCCCCGTCACTTGTGGTTGCCCCTGTAACAAGTGCGTCAGTTGTCGTTCCAAAGGTCGCTCGGTTAAACGAATCCGAGGCAATAAAGGGGCCGGGACTTGGCGATGCGGCTGCTGCCGGATCGGGAGCCGCTACTGTTTTTCCACAACCGCCGATAAAACCAACTGCGGTGGAGTAACAAATGAAGACCCCCAGCCAAAAGTCCGCGCCCCCCCCCCTCTCGAACCTCTTGAAAATTAAAACATTTCCCACTGGCGGCTTTTCAAAAATCGTCGTACTTTTTCATGAACAAGGAGACCGAAGACTTATGAAACAGAAAATTATCACAGCAGGGATCATGGCAATTCTCAGCATCACGGCTGCGCAACCCGCGCACGCGCTGGAACTAGGAGTGGTCGGTGGTCTCAATCACACGAACTCAACCCCCACCCCTGCTACTTTTACTTTTGGGGCAGGCAACAGCTATGCGCTCGGAGCCTTTTTTGATTACGGTCTTGCGACAGGCATCGGAATGGAAATCGGTGCTTTTCTCGCCAACCGAAAACTCACCGCAAGCACGACGCTCACGATTAACGGCGTCTCTCAAACCTTTAGTGGTGATATGAGTTATAACACTTATCAGTTTCCTCTTCTTTTGCGCTTCACGGCGTTGCCCTTTTTGTCCTTTGGCGCAGGAGGGTATTACGCGATGGGCACTGGCAATGTGACGGAGACTGTGGGAGGTGTTCCCCTTCCAGTTCCAGCCACTTTTGCCGAAGTGGGCTTAAAAACCAGTGACTATGGCTTAGAAGGCAATGCCCGTTTTCGTCTTCCCATTCTCCCGCTCTTTGGACTCATTGTGGATGCCCGATACTTGTATGGACTTGCTGACACGAGCGCCAGTCCTGACGTAAAGCTGAACACCCGCGATTTTCAGGCCCTGGCTGGAATTCAGTTCGGATTCTAAGTTCAGTGTCTGACGGCGCCGAAACACCCGCACCTCTAAGCTTTGAAGTGCACAAGGCGCTCACCGGTTCCGACGGGGTAGAACGCGCGCGTGCGTGCAAAATTACGCTCAAAGGATCGCAAGGGCAGAATCATGAGATCCTCACGCCCATGTTCATGCCCGTGGGAACCCAAGGCAGCGTGAAGGCCGTGACAACCCATGAGTTGTATTCTTCAATGGGCGCTCAAATTATTTTGGGTAATACCTACCACCTCTATCTGCGACCGGGACACAAGCGCGTGGAGCGCTTTGGGGGGCTTGCCAAATTCATGGCCTGGCAAGGGCCGATCTTGACCGATAGTGGGGGGTTTCAAGTTTTCTCGCTGGCGGGGCTTAATAAGATTGATGACGAAGGCGTTACGTTTCAATCGCACATTGATGGCAGCACTCATCGTTTCACTCCTGAATTGTCCATGGAAATTCAAGCCGCGCTCGGCAGTGACATTGTGATGGCCTTTGATCAATGCCCGCCTTATCCCGCCGATGAAGACACGGTGAGAGCGGCGATGCGGCGAACGTTTGCGTGGGCGAAGCGGGGGTTGGCATTCCCCTTAAAACCCCATCAGGCCCGCTTTGGAATTATTCAAGGTGGACTGTATGAGCATTTAAGACGCTGCTCAGCAGAGGAGATGAAGACTCTGCCTTATGATGGTTTTGCGATCGGAGGCTTATCCATTGGCGAAACACCTGAGTTGATGCAGAAGATGGCGTATTATACCGCTCCACTTCTCCCTCGCGATAAGCCGCGGTATTTGATGGGGGTGGGGCGGCCCGAGGATTTGGTTGAGGGGGTTCGAGCGGGAATTGATATTTTTGATTGTGTGATGCCCACAAGAAACGCACGCAATGGGCAGCTTTTTACCTCGCATGGTAAAGTGAACATCAAAAATGCAAAATATGCCGACGATCCACTCCCTTTGGATCCCGAGTGCCCTTGTGAAACGTGTACTCATTATTCGAGAGCGTACCTGCGGCATATTTTTGTGGCAGGTGAAATTCTCTCTTCTCGGTTGAACACGATCCACAATTTGACGTTCTACATTCGTCTCATGAAGGCGATGCGGGAGGCGATTTTAGAGAATCGGTTTGACGATTGGGCGAAAACTTTCTATATAAAATTCAATAGCTTTAAGTCTTAACCCCCCATGGAGTTTTTTAGGAGTCTTACAATATGATGAAATCTATTTTGGTATCTGGACTATTTTTTCTCGGAAATCTGACGCTTGTGCTTGCTGATGGCCCAGCGCTTCCTGCCGCAGGTGGCGCTCCTGCGGGTGCGGCTGGCGTTCCGGCTGGAGCGCCTGCGCAGCCGGGTTTGGCAGGAATGTTACTTCCTTTCTTGGCAATGTTTGCCGTAATCTATTTCCTCATGATCAGACCTCAGCAAAAGAAGATGAAAGATCAACAAAGTATGCTCGGGGCACTGAAACATGGAGATGAAGTAGTGACGACATCCGGAATTCTGGGTAATATTACTGGAATCACGGATAAAGTAGTAACAGTTGAAGTGGCTGACAACGTCAGGATGAAAATCCTAAAGAGTCAGGTTTCGCAAGTGATTAAGGGTCAGATCAAAGATCTGACTTAGGATAGTTATAGAGTTTTTTTCCTGAGGGGGTTGATTATGAGTCGAGGCTGGTGGGCGAAGTGCCTGCTCCTGTTGTTTGTTGTCGGAATGTCTGTCGTCTATGTTTATCCATCGGTTGCAAACCTGGATTTGGAAAAAACCAAGTTCCCTTTCAAGCAAAAGATCAACCTCGGTCTCGATCTTCAGGGTGGTTTGTATCTGGTGCTGGGCGTGGACTTCAATAAAGTCTTCCGCGACGTCGTGGACAGGCAGGCGGTAAGCCTTCAAGAGCGCGTCAAAGAAAAAGCGCTTCCCGTCACTTCTGTCAAAGCCGTTCGTGACGGATTTCCTGTGGATGATCCTCGCGTGGTTTTGGATTTTGAGCCCTCCAAACGCGAAGAAGTGTATCAGCTTCTCAAAAAAGAATATTGGAACTTGCGGCTTTCCAATGAAAAGCCCGGACAACTTGAGGTGGGGCTTGCTAAAGAGTATCGTCTTGAAGTTCGTGAACGAACCTTGAGTCAGAGTATTGAGGTGATTCGAAACCGAATCGACGAGTTCGGTGTTTCGGAGCCTTCGATTACCAGCCAAGGCACGGATCGCGTGGTGGTAGAGCTCCCCGGTGTTCGCGAAGTGGATCGCGCTAAGGATTTGATTGGGCGTACGGCCAAGCTCGAATTCAAAATGGTGGATGACAAGGCCATGAATCCTGGGCAGGTTGCTGCCTTGATTGCAGACCTCGAGAAAACCAATAACTTTTCTTATAAAGAGGGTCAGAAGTTTTCTGAGTACGTTATTAAACTCAATACGTTAGCCAAAGGAAAAATTCCGGCTGATGACGAGATCGCTTTTGAGCGCTCCAAACCCGTTCCGGGGCAACCTGAAGGACCTCGGATTGCTTTTCTCCTTCACTCAAAAGTGGTCGTAACCGGTGAAGATCTTCAAGACGCCAATGTGCAGATTGATTCAGAAACCCGCAATCCAAACGTAGGATTCTCTTTGAACCCGCGCGGGGCGACGTTGTTTGAAAAGGCAACGGGCGAGAGCATCGGTCAGCGCTTGGCAATTGTGCTTGATAATATTGTTCACTCCGCACCTGTGATCCAATCGAAGATCGGCGGAGGCCGAGGTCAGATTACATTGGGTCGGGGCAACCAAGAAGATATTATGAAGGAGGCTAAAGATTTAGCCATCGTCCTTCGCGCCGGCGCCCTGCCCGCGCAATTGGATTTCTTAGAGCAACGAGTGGTGGGCCCTTCGCTGGGTCAAGACTCGATTCGTAAAGGGGCGATTGCCAGTATCATTGGATCACTTGCCGTTTTTGTTTTTGTAAGTATCTACTATCAAGTTAGCGGCCTGATCGCAGTATTTTCGCTGCTTCTCAATGTGTTGTTTGTGCTTGCGACACTTGTGGGAATGGAAGCCACTCTTACTTTGCCCGGTATTGCAGGGATCGCCTTGACAGTCGGGATCGCGGTCGACTCGAACGTCGTTATCTATGAGCGAATTCGTGAGGAGCTCCGGCTAGGCAAGCTCGCTGCAGGAGCAATTGAGGGAGGCTTTCAGAAGGCCTTTCGCACGATTTTGGATGCCAACGTGACCAACGCCGCAGCCGCCGTTGTACTTTTGATGTACGGCACAGGACCGATCAAGGGATTTGCGGTGACGCTTCTGATCGGGATTGTGACGACCCTGTTTACGGCCATCTTTGTGTGTAAGCTCGTGTTTGATGCTTATCTTAAAATTAACGAGGGCCGCTCTGCTCGGTCCATTAGCATTTGAGAGGTGACCCACCATGTTTGAACTTATTCGACCAGGGACTAAGATTGATTTTGTCGGGAAACGCCGCATCTGGATTGGCGTTTCCATCGTCGCGGTGATCGCAACCTTTGCGTTGCTTTTTACGAAGGGCCTGAATTACGGAATTGATTTCACCGGTGGCGCTGAAGTGCAGGTCAAGGTTCCTGCGGGGTGGGATATTGCTAAACTTCGAGCGGAGATGGAAACCGGTGGAATCAAAGGTCTTAAAGTTCAGCAGATTGGGGAAGTCGATGCCCGTCAGTTTCTAATCAAAGCTCAGGGGGACGAAAGTTCGTTGAATAAGATTTCCCAACAGGTAGAGGGCGTTTTTTTGAAGACTCTAAAACAAGGAGATTATGAAATGCAGCGCGTGGATGTCGTCGGTCCTGCTGCCGGCAGCTCGCTGCGGATGAGTGGGTTCTTATCCATGTTCTATGCCCTGCTTTGCATTTTGGTCTACGTGACGATTCGCTTCGATTATCGTTATTCTCCGGGAGCCGTGCTTGCGCTTTTTCATGACAGCGTGATTACGCTGGGTGTGTTTATTCTTACGCAAAAGCAATTTGACCTTCAGATCTTGGCCGCTTTGCTTGCGCTCATTGGTTACTCAAACAACGATACGATTATCGTGTATGATCGCGTGCGTGAGACGATCCATCAGCATCCGGAGTTACCCATTGATCAAGCCGTGAATCGTGCGGTGAATGAAACTTTGGGACGAACGATCCTGACTTCCGCCTGTACTTTTCTGACCGTTTTTGCCCTTTGGATTTTTGGGGGTAAGGTGATTGAAGATTTTGCTTTTACCTTGATGGTCGGGATTGTGGTCGGAACCTATTCTTCGATCTTTATCGCAAGTTCGCTCGTGATTTGGATTTCGAATTATCACGATAAGCGCTTGGCGAAATTGAAAGCTCAAGGCGGCGGAATACCCAAGAAGATGGGTTTTGTTCCGAGGCCTGAGCCAAAAGCAAATTCTTGATGGGATTTAGACGAAAAGGCTTAGCGGGGCCCAGACCCTGGAAACAGCGCGCTGAGTACTCCTCGGAACTCATTGAGCAGCTTTGTAGTGAAACCGGGTTTTCGCCTCTGACTTTGCGGGTATGTATCCTCAGGGGTTTGACCAGTGGTGAGGCTATTCGCTCATTTTTGTTTCCCAAACTCGAATCGCTGACGAGTCCCATGACCATCAAAGACATGGATCGGGCTGTGGGACGGCTCGCACTTGCGCGTGCGCAAGGGGAGTGTGTCCGGGTTTTTGGGGACTATGATGTGGATGGTACCACCGCTGCAGCTCTTTTGGCTTGGGTGTTTCGCGATTTTGGAATTTCATTTGAGGTCAGGCAACCCGATCGATTTAAAGACGGCTATGGGCTTAATGTCGGGGCCGTTGAAGATGCGGCAGCCAGTGGTGTGAAGGTCTTAGTAACTGTGGATTGTGGGATTACGAGTTTTGAGGCAGCAGAGCGCGCCAAAGCGCTAGGCGTGGATCTCATTGTAGTGGATCATCATCAGCCGGACCCAGAAAAGGGGATTCCACCGGCCTTTGCGGTTTTGGATCCTCATCGTCCCGATTGCGAAAGTGGGCTAAAGCAGCTTTGTGGTTGTGGCCTTGCTTTTTACTTGGCGCTTGCATTGCGCTCCCACGCGCGTGATGAGAAGTGGTTTGAGCCCGATAAGATGCCTAATCTCAAACAGCATCTGGATCTCGTGGTCATTGCGACCGCTGCGGATATGGTGCCTTTGCTTGGGGACAATCACATTTTGGTTCGACATGGACTTGAGGTTCTGAAGAACACGAAGAAACCGGGCGTTCGCGCGTTATTGCATGGCGCAGGGATCAGTGCAGAGAACGTGAGTCCTGGGCATCTGGGCTTTGTGCTGGGGCCCAGAATTAATGCTTCAGGACGGATGCAAAACGCGAATCTGGCTTTTGAGTTATTGTCGACGAGAGATTCCGGTCGGGCAACGGTGCTTGCTGCTGAGCTTGAGAAACTCAATACTGAGAGAGCCGAAGTTCAGGACCGAATTTGGAAAGAAGTTAAGGAAAAGGTCGAAGCGGGTTTGGAAGTAGGGAAATTTCAAAACGCAGTTGTGGTTGCGGATTCGCGCTGGCACGAGGGCGTGGTCGGGATTGTCGCGACTCGGGTGACAGAGACTTTTCACAAGCCCGCTGCGGTCGTTGCTTTGCGAGAAGACGGTGTGGGTAAGGGGAGCGTGCGGAGTTACGGTGGCAAAGATATTTTGGGGGCGCTTCGACTCGGGGCAGGGCACTTACTAGGGTTTGGCGGTCACCGACATGCGGCGGGACTTACGGTTCATGCAGACAAAATTGAGGTGTTTGCTCAAGCTTTCGACGACGCACTTGCTAGTGCGCTTGCCGGCGCAGAAGTTAATGAAGCCGAGCCGCTTTTAACCGATGGAGCGTGTGGAGTTTCGGATCTTGATCTTAAGACACTTGAGGAGCTTGAGCGTCTGGGGCCTTTTGGTCCTGGGAACCCTGAGCCCGTTTTTTCAATTGATGCTGTCGCAAGAAACCATCGGGTTTTAAAGGAGCGCCATCTAAAAATGGAACTCTTTCAAGGTGCCCCTCTTTTGGCCCCTCTGGAAGCGATTTGGTTTCATGCGATGGATCGCAGAGATCTGGATCTTACCTCTGACTTGGGCTCGGTGTCTGCCTGGGCGGGGGTTCCGGAGTTGAATCGTTTCAGGGGTAAGGTGACCCCAACGCTTCGCGTTCGTGATTGGCGAAAACAGCAAACTTGACTCTCTAGCGAACGTCTATAAAATGGGTTCCAGACTTGCACACGACTTCTAAATAAAACTTTTGGGCATGGATTGCTCACGACGAGATGATTGTGTCTCGTTTTCGCTTTGTTCAAGGAGGACAAATGAGAAAGATTTTCGCGCAGGCCCGTGTACTTTTACTGTTGTTATCGATTGTTTCCTTTCAACTGCAATCCGCCCAGGCAGCGACCTCCATTCAAAAGGGGAAAGCTCGTGTTGACGGGGAATTCATCGTCAAGATGCGTTCTCATGCGGTTGGCCCCCAAGCGATGGGCGCGATGCTTATAGCTCTTGAAAAAAAATTAGGTGCAAATTCAGTGGTGGATGCGCGGACGTTGAAGACGGATTCTTCGCTAAAAGTTGTCCGCTTGGCAAAAGACCAAGATGTAAGCCGTGCGATGCAGTTCTTAGAATCTGATGGAGCGGTTCAGTACACGGAACCCAATTATCTTTATTATGCGTTAGATGATGGTGTTCCGGGCACGGTCCCGAGCTTGCCTTTAGGCGCCCCCAATGATCCGGATTTTATCAAGACTTGGGGCCTTAGCAACACGGGTCAAACCGATTCCGCCGGCCAGGTCGGACTTGCGGGCTCTGACATCAATGTGATACCGCTTTGGCTCAAAGGGATTACGGGCGCAAAACGCACGTTGGTCGCGATCATTGATACTGGGATTGATTGGACGCATCCCGATCTCGTGGGCAACCTCTACACAAACCCCGGCGAAATCGCAGGCAATGGTTTGGATGACGACGGCAATGGTTTCATTGACGACGTTCATGGTTGGAACTTTGCTGATAAGACGGCGAACTCCTCGGATGACAACAAACACGGATCCCATTGCGCCGGCACGATTGGCGCTTCGGGTAATAACGGTGTCGGGGTGGCTGGCGTGAATTGGGAAGTGACGATGCTCCCCGTGAAGTTTCTCACGGCTTCGGGAAGCGGTACACTTGAGGCGGCAGTGGAGTCCATTAATTATGCGCGTCTCATGAAAGTGCAAGTCATGAGTAACAGCTGGGGCGGTGGGGGTTTCTCGGAGACGATGAAGGATTCGATCGTGGCCGCTCGTGACGCAGGGATTCTCTTTGTTGCCGCCGCAGGGAACGATTCGTCGAACAATGATACGACGCCCTCCTATCCTGCAAGTTATGAAGTTGAAAATGTCGTTTCAGTCGCCGCGACTGATAACCAAGATAAGCTCGCGAAATTTTCAAATTATGGGGCAAAAGCGGTTCATGTCGCAGCTCCAGGCGTGAAGGTTTATAGCACCACCTTCGGCGGCAAATATGAGGCCCTCAGTGGCACGTCGATGGCGTGTCCCCATGTTGCGGGGATCTCGGCTTTACTACTATCTGCAAATCCGGATTGGACTTTTGCTGACGTCAAGCAGCGTTTGATTACGACCAGCACTCCGGTCGCGGGTCTTAAACGTAAAGTTCTTGCTAAGGGGCGAGTCAATGCCGCAAACGCTTATTACGGAATCATCCCGCCCTCGGATGAGCCAGATCCTACCGCCTGGAAGGATGTTGATCAGGTCGTTGAGTCGGTTCATCCCTATGCTAACAGTTCGAATATCACTTTCCCGGTTCAAGTAGCTGGCGCAAAGTATATTCGCGTCCATTTTGAAAAGATCGATGTCGAGCAGGGTTATGATAAGGTGACGGTTGAATCTCAATTGGGTGGGGTGGAATCAGAATTTACGGGCAAAGCAGAAGGGGTATATTCTGAGGCGATCAAGGGCGATTCGGCCGTGATCCGTCTGAAAACCGACTCCATTTACTTTGCTTGGGGATTTAAGGTCGATAAGATTCAGGTAATCTATTGAAATCAATAACGCTTTTCTGGTTAGGTAGTATTGTGTTTTTTGCGGGGGGGCTTGGTCTTGCATCGGATTTTAATCCGATGCGGACGGAGTCCTCTCCGCCCTCTCCGCCCCCGGCTTCTCCGCCCTATTGCATTCCTTCGCCGGTGCCCGCCCTCAAGCCCGCAGCCCTTTCTACGGAAGAGATTCAGCGCCTTTTGCGGGAATTTCAGCGAGCCCAAATAGCCGAAGTTCGTGCCTTTGAGCATCGTCAGAAATTTGAGTTGCGGGAACTCAAAGCCTCGCAGGCGGCCCGTCAGCGAGAGTGGGAAAAGAAGGAACGCGAGGATCGTCATAAGTTTTTCTTGGATCACACCAAAGGCCCGGAACGACGGGCTTACATAACGGAGTTCCTGGATCGGCGTAAGATGTTTATGAAAATTCTTTCCGACGAGCGTGCGAGTCGTGGGAGTGAACTCGATGTAAAATTGCGATCCCTCAAAGAAGAACAGCAGGATCGAGTTAGGGAATTTAGAGACTTTCTGGATCGTCGGGAACGGCCTCCGGTCACTTTGTGGCCAGATGTGAAGCGGTGATAAGGGTCCAGTGGACCCTTTACGACTTCATTCTCTCGACTGCGATGACCCCTCTTTTGCTCTCCAGCGCACTTGAGATCTTTTGAATTTGGCTAATATCGCTGACTTCGATCTCAAAGAGGGCGATGGCTTTTTTATCTTTCGTGGTGCGAATATGGGCAGAAGTGATGTTCACGCCACACGCGGTGATCGATTGCGACATGATCGCGAGCAAGCCCGGCTCATCTAGCGAGAGGACTCTGAGCCTCACATGACGTCGGATATTGGCCATGTTGGTGATGTTCCACTGTACGTCTACGCGCCGTTCCTGATCGTTATCTATCGCTTTGGTGCAGGTCGAAGTGTGAACGGTCACGCCACGGCCGCGGGTAATGAAACCCACGATGCTATCGCCGGGGACGGGGCTGCAGCAGCGTCCAAAACGAATAAGGACATCGTCAAGATCAGCCACCGTAATGGCGTTGCGGGACTCGCTCTTCTTTTTTGCGACGTTGAAGACCCGCTTGAGAAAGGTTTCGTCATCTTGAGCACCCTGACTTTTTTCTTCGGGTGTCTTCTTGTTGAAAACGTCCTTAGGAATAACTTTTTCCACCACATCCTCGGGCGCAATTCGTCCGTAGCCAATGGCCACCAGGAATTCATCCACCGTGCGGCAACCAAAGTGTTCTTGGCCGGCTTTTTGGAGGTCCCCCGATTTTTCAAGGCGAGAACAAGTCGTAGAATATCCTCTTAATGCTCGATCTAAGAGTTCTTTGCCCAGGTCTCTTCCTTTTACGCGCTCCTCTGTCTTGATAAAAGCCCGGATTTTGGCTTTGGCGCGCGAGCTTCGCACAATCTTGAGCCAGTCTTTTGAAGGTTGTTGGGTGGGCGAGGTAATCACTTCGACGGTGTCCCCAGATTTGAGGCGGTGCTTCAGGGGGACGATCCGGCCGTTGGCCTTGGCTCCGACGCATTTATTGCCGACGTCAGTATGAACCGAATAGGCAAAGTCCAGGGGGGTCGCTCCGTGGGGTAACTGTTTAACCTCACCCTTGGGCGTGAAAACAAAAACGTCTTCGGCAAAAAGGTCAATTTTTACAGTTTCTAAGAACTCATTGGGGTCTGAAAGATCTTGATGCCACTCGAGAAGCCGATTGACCCACTCGACATTTTCGGAACGGGTGTCGAATTTTCCTTCTTTGTATTTCCAATGAGCGGCAATTCCGCCTTCTGCAGTTTGATGCATGTCTTGCGTGCGTATTTGAATTTCGACACGCTCACCGTGCGGCCCAATCACGGTCGTGTGAAGGGATTGGTAGCCATTGGCCTTGGGCATGGCGATGTAGTCTTTGAATCGGCCCGGGACGGGTTTATAGGTCGCGTGAATTACGCCCAGGGATTTGTAGCACTCCGTGATGTTGTCGACGACGATGCGAAAAGCGATAATATCGTAGACTTGCTCGAAGTCCACTTGTCGGCGCTCCATCTTCTTAAAAATAGAATAGAAATGTTTTGCGCGCCCTAACACCTGTCCGTGGATGTCGTACTCTTTGAGTTTCTCGTTTAAGATATCGGAAACCTCATCCGTATAATCATCGCGTTCCGTCTTCTTTTTGGAAACTCTTTGGGCGAGTTTGTAATAGACGTCGGGGTGAAGATAGCGAAGGCAGAGGTCTTCGAGTTCTATTTTGAGTTTTCCGATCCCCAAGCGATTCGCAATGGGGGCGTAAATGTCCAAAGTCTCTTGCGCAATCGTGGATTGCTTTAAAAGCGACTTGTGCTCCAAGGTGCGCATGTTGTCAAGCCGGTCGCAGAGTTTAACGAGGATCACACGAATGTCTTTAGCCATCGCTAGAATCATTTTACGAAAATTCTCCGCCTGCTTTTCTTCGGAGGTTTTGAAGGTAATCTGGGAGAGTTTCGTGACCCCATCTACGAGTTCCGCGATGTCTTTGCCAAATTCTTTTTCGATTTCCTCAAGCGTCGCGTGAGTATCTTCAACGGTGTCGTGCAAAAGTCCGGTTGCGATGCTGGCAAGATCCAATCGCAACTCCGCCAAACTTTGCGCAACATTGGCGGGATGATTCATGTAGGGTTCGCCACTGGAGCGCAGCTGTCCATGATGGGCGCGTTCCGCAAATTCGTAGGCTTTGCGAAGAAGATCGAGCTTAGCGTCAGGATAGTAGCTCGTAATGAGATTGGTCAGCGTTTGTAGGGATGCTTGTGGGGCTTTAGCCAAGAGTACTCCCGGGGCCATGGAGGAGTTTCTCGACAAGTCCGTTAAGCTCGGTGTAGGCGCGCTCTAAAGTGTCGTTGACAATGCGATAGTCGAACTCGCTTTGTCGATCTAATTCAATGCGCGCATTTTTCAAGCGCTTTTGAATGGTTTCTTCGGAGTCGGTTTCTCTATTGCGAAGTCTTTTTTCGAGTTCTTGGATATTGGGCGGAGCGATAAAGACCGTGGCACAACGGTCGCCATAGGACTTTTTCAGGGACGAAGCTCCTTGGACGTCAATGTCGAGAAGCACTGAGCGATGGGAAGCCAAAGTTTTTTCAAAAACCGCCTTGGAGGTGCCGTAGTAGTTCCCATGGACTTCAGCCCATTCTGCAAAATCCCCTTGGGCTATTTTTGCTTCAAATTCAGCTCGGGAGATAAAGAAATACTCCTGACCGTTTTTTTCTTGGCCTCGTGGCGCCCGAGTCGTACACGAAATTGAAAGGGTGAGCTCCGGAAAATCACGAAGGAGGTGCATGCAAAGAGTGGTTTTTCCCCCGCCGGAGGGCGCGGAGATGACAATGAGTTTGTTGGCGATTTTGTTCATGATGGAATCTTTACAAGGCAATCGTTTCCGAGACTGCGAAACCTTTCAATTCTTTTTTTCGCAAGTTTCTTGTTTTTTGTCAGAGTGGTTCCCTGAATCATCGGGCCAAAATGTTTCTGTAAAGATTTCCACAAGAGGGCGGTCGCTTGCTCCCAGTTCCGGTGGGCGCCGCCCAGAGGCTCCGGGATGATGCCGTCAATAATCTTGAGTTTTAGCAGTTCTTGTGGACTGAGCTTGAGCTTTTCGCTGGCCTGCTCGGCAAGGCTAGGGTCACTCCAGAGAATCGAGGCGCAGCTCTCAGGCGAAATCACGGCATAGATACTGTATTCTTGCATAAGGATTTTGTCTGCCACCGAGAGCGCCAGCGCTCCGCCGGATCCCCCTTCTCCAATAACGACAGCCATGACGGGTATTTCGAGATCAAACATGGTGAGGAGACTTTGGGCAATAGCTTCAGATTGCCCGCGCTCCTCGGCTTCGATTCCGGGATAGGCGCCCGGAGTGTCGATGAGCGTGAGGAGCGGAAGTTGAAAACGATTTGCCATCTCCATGAGGCGAACGGCTTTGCGATAGCCTTCGGGTTTGGGCATTCCAAAGTTCTGCTGAATTTTCTGTTTGGTCGTGCGCCCCTTTTGATGTCCGATAATAACAATGGGTGTACCGGTTTGCGGCCAGCTCGCCAGGCCCCCCGTAATTGCAGGATCTTCGCCGAAGGTGCGGTCTCCGTGTAGCTCCAAGAAATCTGGGAAAAGGGTGGAGACGTAATCCTTCATATAGGGGCGACTGGGATGGCGCGAGAGTTGGACTCTTTGCCAGGCGGAGAGCTTGGAGAAGGTCACTTGCGTCAAATTTTTAATCTTTTCTTCCAGGGCGGTGATTTCGGAAGAGAAGTCGGCGTTCTCGATTTTGGCGAGTTCTCGTAATTCGAGTAACTTTTTTTCGAGGGTAGAGATTGGCTTTTCGAATTCTAGCGGAGATTCCATGGAGAATCTCAGGCTAACATGGATTTAGGGGATTTCCCACCCCACGACGCGCCCTTCTTCGAAATACACGATTTTGGCCGTTGCGGCTTCGATGGCTTTTCGCGCCGAGAGCCCGGCGTAGTAGATCCAGCGCTGGTTTCCGTCGTAGGAACTGCCGGCGACTTCAACCTCCTTGGGGTCTCCCCAAATAAACTTTACTTCGTGCATGCCCATACCGACGATGATTTCGCCACGTTCAAAGGCACGAGAGAGGGACATTTCGGGTTGTTCTTCGATTTCTTGAAGATAGCGCGCCTGGGCCGGGGAACGGCTTTCTTCGGTAAAGCTCAAGCGAGGGATCGCCGCGGGGGTTTCAAAGCCCGTGGCCGAGGCTGGATTGTGGCCGCCAAAAATGGGGTTAAATGGATCTTCAAAAGGGGCCATCGAATCCATGGATTCATCATCCTCGAAAAGGCCGGCGCGGAGCGCGGCACAGCCGCCGAGACTGAAGCTTAGAATGAGTACTCCGAAAAAGAGAACCGTCCTGGGAACCCGTGCAATCACATAGTGAGGCCTCCAAGCCCTCTATCTTTCTTATCGAAAGGGGCCCAGAAAACTTTAGGCGAAAATCTTGGCTAAATCTTGGCTAAATTTTAGCTAAAGTGCAGCTTAGAGAAGTAGATTTCTTCGACCTTGCCAGAGGGGAGCCATGTATTGATCTTTTCGAGCAGTTTACGCTTAACCGAGCGTTTTCCTTCTCGACTCATGATCTCGTCACGATCCATGGCTGTAAAGAGGGTGGCAAATTTGTCGCGAACCACGACGAGGTTGGTTTCAAGGAAAACGCGGGTTTCCTTGCTATCACACTCTAGGATGATTTGAATTTCAGCCATGTTGACCAAACCGAAGGGTGTTTTTCCTTCAAAGTCGGAGTTGAGTTCAACCCAGAACGTGCCTAGGGTCAGGGTTGCAGCCTTGCGCCTTGCGTCGTCTGCCTGTTTTTTGATAAAAATGCTCAGATTTTGTTTTTCTTCGTGAATTCTTCTTTCGGATTGCCGCTCTCTTGAGGTGGCCGCACAATGGTATTTGAAGCCCATGCCACAAACCCCAAGATAACCCAGGGAGCTTATCCAAAAGAAGAACGCCATACGGCGGGTGAGTCTGTCTTTTGATAGGATACCTGTCGCGGCCTCTTTGAAGAGAGTTGCAAGGCTCTTCGTCGTCTCTAAGAAGCTTTCGAGATAGGCGTTTCCCTGTCCCTTCTTCTTTTTCTTTTTCTTGCCCTTGGATTTTGCGGTTTTTCCCGCAGGTTTTTCCGCAGGTTTTTCTCCCGGGGTCGCTAAAGCTGCGCCGAGTGTCTCGCCTTCTTTGCCTTCCTTGGCATCTGCAGCCGTGCCCGTAATCTCCGCCTCGAATTGCGCGGTAAGATCATCGCTCAAATCTCCTTGCGATTCTGCGACTTCTGGGGGGGCAAGAGGATCTACGGGGTTTGTCGCCATATCTTCACCATTATAGCCGGGGTTTGGGTTAAGACGCAAACTTAAGCGCGTCGTGCCTGGGTCCTTGGATTTGGTGTCGCTTGAGCATTTCGAAAAGCGTGCTCCGGGCGACGCCCAGGATTTTAGCAGCCTTGCGGCGGTTGCCATCGCTGATTTTCAGGGCTTTGAGGATTAGGACTCGCTCCATTTCCGAGAGTTTAAGTACCGAACAGCCCAGTTCCAGTTCCGGAGTGTGGCTCAAGGAGTCTGAGCTTATGAGAAATTCAAAGGCGTCTTCGTGCAAGAGTTTGCTAAACGGCCCCGCCAATCCGCTGGCGCGTTCAATGGCGTGGCGAAGCTCTCGGACATTACCCGGCCAGGCGTGGGCCTGCAGTCGTTGCATGGCGCGTGGGGAGAGTGAGCGATCCAGTTCCTGTCCAAACTCTCGGGCCAAAAGCTCGATGTCCTTGGGGCGGGTGCGAAGAGGGGGGATTTCGATCGTGACGGAGGCGATACGATAGTAAAGGTCGCGACGGAATTTCCCTTCCTCAACGAGTTTTTTTAACGGCTGGTGGGTGGCACACAGAAGTCTGACATCGGCTCGAGAGAATCGGTCAGCGCCGACGGGACGAATTTCTCCGTTTTCCAAAAAACGCAGGAGTTTTACTTGAATATCTAGCGAAAGATCCGCGACTTCATCAAGAAACAGCGTTCCGTTATGGGCCTGCATCAGCGCGCCGGGGCGGTGGATGACGGCCCCGGTAAATGCGCCCTTGACGTGACCAAAGAGTTCGCTCTCGGCCAGCGAAAGCGTGAGCGCACCGCAGTTAATGGGGATAAAGGGGCCGCTTGCGCGCTCGCTCCAGGCGTGAATGAGGTGAGCCAAGACTTCTTTTCCAGTGCCTGTTTCTCCGGCTAAGTAGATCGAAAGTGGAGTGGCAGCCGCCTTTTTCGCCATCCACAAAACTCGAGAGCCTTCTTCTCCCTGGGTTTTCCAGTGGCGAATGCCTAAGGGTTGCGGAGGTTGAGAAGTTTGGGTGTCGGCTGGTTCGATGGAGAAAAGGGTTTCGCCCAACTGAAAGGGGACTTGAGAGGGAACGTGGGCCTCTCGAATATGCAGGTCGCCCAGTGTGAGGCTACATTTGTCGGGGCTTTCTTCGTTAACCCGAATCCAAAAGGGGGACGCGTTTGTCTCGCCTAAAGTGCTGGGTTCACTGGCTGCCCAAAGCAGAGCGGCTTCTTGGGGGATGGTGGGGTCTTTGAGTACGATGGAGCATTCTTCGCTTCGGCCTAAAGTGGCGGAGCCTTTTAGGGGTAGAGTGCGAGTTTCTCCTGATGGTGCTTGAATCCTGATTTGCCAGAACATAACATTCCTCCTGTTAGGGTTAGTGTGTTGCGAGTCACTGCCGCAGAGAGCAATCGGTGTGCCAGAGGTTTTTGTGTGTGATTTCAACAAAGCGGTTTGAGAAAAAGGGTCCGAAAACGAAACAGGTGGAACATGGCTGGAAAATTTATCATCACGCTTGCCGGGCCAGAATCCATTGACGGCGCAATTAAGGGCAAGTTCATTAAAGGGCACACGGGTACCCGAATTGCGTTTGTCGGGCGATCCAACGCGGGCAAAAGTTCGCTGATTAACAGGCTTGTGGGGGCCAAGATCGCTTTTACGAGTAAAACGCCGGGCAAAACCCGGGCGATGCATTTTTACACCTGGGAGGGCACGGGGAAAATTCTCGTTGATCTTCCCGGGTATGGTTTTGCGAAAGTTTCAAAAGAAGAGCGGGAACGCTGGGCGGGTTTTCTGTCAGATTACCTTGATAAGGATGAGTTTTTGGAGCGCGCTTTGCTTTTGCTTGATGCCAGGCATGGGCCGAGTGAACAAGACATAGATGCCTTGAAGTTTATGCAATCAGAGAACGTGCCGGTGATCATTGTATTTGCGAAAGCGGATTTGCTGAAGACTCAGTCGGAACGCGCCAAGCGGAAAAAAGAAGCCTCCCAGATTGTGCTTGAAATGGGTTATGATCCCTCTCAGGTGCACTGGGTTTCGTCGGTCACTGGAGATGGCATCAAGGAACTAACGCAGGTTCTTAAGGAGGGGGTCTGATATGGGGCTGGCAGGGCTTTCAGGTTTTTTGGTAGGTTCTGGGGCAAGCATTGGGGCGAGTTTGAGTGGGGCGGCCGCCATCGAGTTTGTGTTGATGGTTTTGACGTCAGCGGTGTTGGGCAAAGCATTTGTGGGCTGGGGATCTAAAGACTCTCAGCGTGTGGGTTTTTGGCTGGGAATCGGGGTCTTGCTTCTGTGTCTGACCTTTTGCTGGTCCGTGATTTTTGGTTCAGTCTTGGGGCTTCGGAGCTTGGTGCTCATTCTTTAGCGTATGGGAAAAATGCGCGTTCCTCGGATTCAGATTATTGCGCCCTCATCGGTGGTTCCTCAAATCGAGTTTGAGCTGGGCCTACAGCGTCTTGGGGCGCAGGGTTTTGATTTCGAAGTTCACCCTCAATGTAAAAAAGAGTTTCGGTTTTTTGCAGGCACGGATGCCGATCGCGCCCAGGCTTTTTTAGCGGCAGCCTATAGCCTCAAGTCGGATGTTCTTTGGTGTGCACGCGGAGGGTATGGTGCGGCGCGGTTGTTGCCGATTCTTGCGGCCGAATCTCGAAAGCGAGGTAAGCCCCCGGCGAAACTCCTCGTCGGATTTTCGGATGCCACAGCATTGATTGAGTTTGTGCAGACGAAGTGGGGTTGGAGTGTGCTGCATGCTCCGATGCCGGGATTGCGTAAGTTCGCGCTACTTGGGGATCTCGAGTGGTCCTCTTTGGCGAGTTGGATTAGGGGCGAAGTGCCTGCGCAACCCTGGGGTGTGCCGAAGTTAAAATTGAATTGGCTTACGCCGCGGCCGAAAACAGATATTGAAGCGCCTTTAATCGGTGGGAATTTAGCCGTTTTTTCAACACTGATCGGGACGCCTTATGTACCGCGTGCGCGTGGCAAGATCGTGTTTTTTGAGGATACCGATGAGCCGTTGTATCGCCTGGATCGGATCGTGACCCAGCTCATGCTTTCAGGAGTGCTCAAGGGAGCGCGGGCGATCGTTTTAGGGAATTTCTCCAATTGCTACGACCCGGTGGCATCGGTGCTTGTTCGATCGCCTAGTTCGCAAGGGTTTGAGCGAATGGTCACAGCTCCGAAGCCCACGGAACTTCAGCCGCTTCGGCAAAAACTTGAGCCTAAGTCAACGATATCAGATATTTTTTCAGAACTGGGCCGGGATTTGGGGGCCCCAGTAGCGCAGGGGTTGCCTGTGGGGCACGGGCCAGAGAAGTTCCCCTTGCCGATGGGGGGGAGGTATCGGTTGGCCCGCTCGGGAGTGTTCGAGTTTAAGAAGTGGGAGTGGATTTTTTGATCTCTTTAAGCTAAACAAATTAAACCTTCCTCAAAGTGGCTCTGTGGCGGAATTGGTAGACGCGCACGACTCAAAATCGTGTATTCCGTAAGGGTGTGAGAGTTCGATTCTCTCCGGAGCCACCAAAAATTCCCTAAAAAACCAACGACTTGCTGCTGATTTTAAAAGTGTCCTGAAGCTTACCATTTATCCGTTTTTTAGATTTGGGAAACTTTTGGGAAACATCTGGATCACTTGGGCCACTCTCCCGACCCGCTCGCCCTTATCGTGAACGTAGCCATCCGTGACCGTACTTGTTGAATGGTTCAGAAGAATCCGCATGTCATCGCGGCTTGCCCCGTTTGCCATGTAGATTTCTGAACACGAATGTCTCAACCCATGACTGCTAAGAGATTTAACCCCCGCCTCGCGGCAGTAGCGTTTCAAAGCCACGGTATAGATGTGGTAGGGGAGGAAGTCGCCATTCGCTGCGGTTACGACAAACTCACTTTTGGAAAGTAGTTTTTCGCGTTTCATCAGCTCCAAGAGTTCAGGAGGCATTTGGATTGTTTGCCACCGTCTGCCCTTGGGATAAGTTCTAAATAGGTTCTCCTTCCGCACATAGGTCGATCTGATAAAGATCAAACCCTTGTCCAAATCGACTGCATCCCACTTGAGCGATTGAATCTCTCCAATCCTTCGTCCCGCCAATACACCTAGCCACACGGCTACTTCATAAGGTCGCCCTCGGACTAATTGAAGAAGCTGTTTCGTGTCTTCGGGTTCAAGGTATTTCGCCTCCTTTTTTGGAAGCTTGGGTTGAAATTTTCGCAGTACTGGGTTTTTGGGAAGCACATGAAACATCTCCACAGCGTCACCAAAGATTTTTCGCAGTAAAACGTAAACGTGCTTTCTCATAGAAGGGCCAAGTCCTTTTTCAGAGGCAGCACTAATTACTTTGGAAATATTGGCGGGGGTGATTTGTTGAAGCTTCATCCCACCAATGATAGGGCCGATGTGGTCCCGGTACATTTGGATTTGACTGCCCCTCCAGCCCGGAGAAGCCCCCGTACCTCTTGTTTCGCTGTCCCATACGGGAAAGTAATCATCGAGCGTTAAACCACGATTCCAATTGGAAACAACACTTCCGCTTGTTTTTTGAATCCTGAGTTCAGCCTTTCTCTTGTCGGCATCAGCTTTTCGGTCAAAAGTCTCTGTTACCCAACTTCCGTCTGAACCTTTGATTTTGACCTGATAGCTCAGGCCATTTTTTCCTTCACGTCTATTTATCGCCATACCTAACCCCTTTCTTTTAAAGGATCGGCACGGCTCGCGTTTACCCCGGTTGTCAAAGAGCGGTTTGAAGGCTTTCGTCTTACCGAGAAGGAGGGGCCATGGCAAGACTCCTCACGCTGCTCGTCGAAATACCTCTGCACCCTATCCAGGTCGAATCGGAGGTGTTTTCCCACCTTGATCCTAGGGAAGCTGGGGCGCGATACCCAAAAATATACTGTGTTCACGGTGACGGTATAGAAGGCCGCAAGCTCATGAGGGGTGAGGGGTTTAACAGGAATTACTCCGGGGTTACGTTCAGGGAGAGTCATGGGACCCGCCTGTCATCGTACGTCGGATGTGAATCGACTAAGGTAGCACTGGAACACTCACGCATTTCTGAGGCGCGTGCGTCCTTTGCGTCGCTCCCCATCCCTTCGAGTTGAATTGGAGGCGTCGGTGCGTCGGTTGCGTCGCAAGTTTGGGGACTTTTTCTAAAAGAGATAATTCGCCGAGAATGATCTCCCGCGCTTCTTCGCCATTCTATTTCTACACCTACTTTTCTAAGATTGGGAGCAAGCCTTCTTAGGTTATCTGAAAGAACCTTGGGACTCAGTGGTCGCGTCCAAGAATTGTGATAATTTGAACCGATTGAGTTCAATTTGCTCAAAAGATCATTGGCAGTACCAGACTACCCCACCTCGGCTCGAAGCTTATTCACCTCGATCTGAAGCAAGATGCTTTGGTTAGTATGATTGCTCGGCGAGGATGAGTAGCACATGCGCTACAGAAACATTATCGCGGACTCTTTGGTGTGTCCAGCTCTTATTTCGGAATCATCAGAAAAACCTAACGCGGGTTTACTGAATGCTTAC
>JBBCAV010000044.1:0-22409 GCA_051382305.1 Bdellovibrionota bacterium FG-2 | reverse complement strand
CTATATTGCGTCGTGGCCAAAATATGCCATTAAGTTGACATATTTGAAGGAGCGAACGGCTGCTCTGTGTCTCGCTGAATCGATGTTTTAAGACCTAGTTCTGTTAAGTTATTGTTGGGCGGCCGCTTAGGCGGAATACTCTAGCTGCAACAGATGCAAGCTCGCCGATTGTGGTCCCTTTTCCTGTACCGATATTAAATGACTCACCATAGTACGACTTCGGCAGCATCACGGCAGTACTTAAAAAAGCTTTCACCGCATCGTCGACATAGAGGAAGTCACGGCAAGTGCTTGAGTTAACGAGCGGAGGAAAACATCCTTTCATCGCCTCCTTAACGAGATTCGGGACCAGCCTGGAAGAATCCTCGAATGGGCCATAGACCGAATAAAGACGCAGATTGGCGCAAGGAAGACACTTCTGTTTCCCGTAATGATAAATGAGCTGTGAAGCCGCAAATTTTGAGACTGCGTAATGACTATTGGGGAGCGGAAGAGTATCCTCAGTAGGCCGATTGGAATTCAAACCATATTCAGAAGAGCTTCCAGCATGGACCAGCCGGTTAACTCGATTCTTTAGGCTGACTTCCAAAAGTCTTTGCACGAAATTGTAATTTGTCAAATGAATCTGCTCAGGAGAAGTCTCAAAGCTATACGCCCCAAAAGCTACAAGATTGAAGACGGTCTTAGGCTGGATTTCCCTGAATATCCAATCGAGCGAGGTAGGATTAAGGAGATCAAGGATCAAAACCTGGGCTCCCGGTATTCCTGAAAGGCGCCACGCAGGAAGAGTTTGAGCCGTCCCATAAACATCTTTCCTCTGAGAATAGATGGCACGAAAAAGATTTGATCCAATAAACCCGCTTGCCCCGAGAACCAAAATAGGCGGCTCAAGCTGCGAAATAAGGTCTTCGATTTTCAATGGTTTTCCCGCCACGGAAAAGAATCGAGAACAAACTGGAGCAACGAATCCGGATCTAGCCCGCACTCCTTTTGATGGAAAAATTGAGATCCATAGGTCTTTGAAGGATAGCCCAAGGCCGCGCGATGTATGAACTTCATTGGCATGACTCCCTTCATAGCGAGCTGATATAGAAGCTGCTGGCCTATCCCTCCGTTCGGCGAGTGCTCTTCAATCACTAAAAGCGTTTTCCGCTTCAATGAAGATAAGAACTCGACAGGCAAACACTCGGGAAGAATAGGTAGCTCGGAAATGACCCACACTTCTGGTCGGGTTTCTTCGGGTAATGCGCGAAATTTTGAAGCCATGACTGCAGCAATGGTCCCAGTAGAAACGACAACACTTCCTTGACCTTCCACGAGCTTACGAAAAGAACCATAAGGAATCTGAGAACAAAAAGCTAAATCCTCGTTAATTCCCAAACGAACGTAAGCAGGTGCGCACCTATCCTGCGCTGCAATACAAACCGATCCCAGGTCACCAGAGTTCATCGGAAGATAGATACACAAAAAACCAAGAGTCGAAAGCACTCCGTAGTCCTCTAATGCATGATGCGTCGGGCCCATTACGCCATATCCATACCCAGCACCGTTGCCGACCAATGTTACCGGCAACCGATGGTGACAAATGTCATTCCTAATTTGTTCGAATGCCCGGGCGTAGATAAACGGAGCAATGCTATACACCCAAGGCCGAAAACCTTGACTCGCTAAGCCCGCCGCTACTGAGACCATATTCTGTTCAGCGACTCCTGCATTGATAAACCGATGCCCGAGTATTTGCTGAAGGGACTCGAATGAATTAAAGCCCAGATCACCGGAAATAAAGATGAACCGGGGATCCTGAGCTAACCCAAGCATTTGTCTGCAAAATTCCTTTCTCACAAATCCTCTAATATTTTCATTGCTTCTTGATATTGGCCTTCTTCCAATGGAAGATAATGTGACTTCATCTGATCTTCGATCAGTGGCACTCCTTTTCCCTTGATCGTATTTGCAATAACGACTCTTGCGAGACCTGGAGAGGTCTTCAAGACACCAGCGATTGCCTCGAAGTCATGCCCATCAATCTCCGAGACCGCGTATCCAAGAGCTTCAAATTTATCGCGCAGGGGATCGCTATTTAAGACTTCAGAAGTTTTCCCAAACCCTTGTAGTCCATTTTTATCCACTATTACACAGACGTTCAGTTTATGGTGAGCGATGAATAACAACGCTTCCCAAATGGAACCTTCATTGATCTCACCGTCTGAGATCAAACAATAAACTCGGCCTAACTGCTTCTTCAACTTAAAAGCCAGTGCTACGCCTGCGGCTAGACCTAGTCCGTGACCAAGGCTTCCAGTTGAGAAAGGAATTTCCGGAAGAAAGTCGGCCGCAGGATGCCCCGAGAGTTGCGTACCCTCTCCATGAAATGTGGAAAGGATGCCTTCAGGAATTTTTCCCAGCGTCCAAAGAGTTATATATAACGCACCCGCAGAATGGCCCTTGGAAAGAATAAACATATCCGCCACACCAAGAGCACAGTGATGAATACACAAAAGGAGATCAAGACAAGAAAGATTGCCACCTAAATGTCCGACCCCTGCTTCGTAATGAAGTTTTAAAAGCCGTTTTCGCGCAGAGATACAGAGTCTAGAATCCATTCATGTTACCCAGCTCGAATCAACAAAATGCTGATACTCGAACAAAGAAAGATAAGGCTCGGTTCTTTGAATAATTTCCTGGATCTCAGACTTCAAAAGCTCGCGTGCGGTACTCAAATTGGCCTCAAGAGTCGGCAGCTTGATGGTACCCCAAGGGTAAACCTCCTCCAACCTTTTACTATTCCATGAAGGATACCGAAGCGCGCCATCAGTCGAATCGATCCCAACAGCCTCGCAGACAGGAGCAAGAGCACGCTGCCCATCCTGAATCAAATCTTCGAACCTAACGATGTGGAACCTGGAGCCGTAAATCTTGGAGTAAAAATTCGCAAAGTGCTGGTTGATCACCCAATTTGTCATATAATTCTTCAAGGAAAGAGGAACCGGGCGCTTCTTGGTATCCGAATAGGCAGAGAACGGGTTGCGCACTACATGGATGAAATGAGAATCTGGATTTGCAGACAGAATCTTATCGGCATCGACTGTGATAACCGGGCTGTAACCAACGTAAGTATGATTTTTTCCGGAACCCTTAAAATCTTTCCACGATGCAAAAGTGGATTTAAAGAAACAGGCCATCACGGTAGCGGCGTCCAACCTCACTGCGCCTTCCAGCATTTTGACGAAACGAACTTTTCTTTCGCCATCCGAGAGTTCCAACGGCTCATTGCGAAATTTGCTGACCAACGGTGTTTTAGTGCGAACTTTCAATTCCTCGTCAATGATCATGTCATAACAGTCGCCACTTGAAGCATCAGTCGGAAAGACTGGCCATCGATACTTTAACGGGAAAGCCGAACTCAAGGAATCCTGAACGAACTTGGTTCCCACCTGAGATTCATATGGATAAACAAAAAGCTCAGGATGACCATCTAGAAACCTCTGAGTCGTATTTCCACCGTTTTCATACATGGCACCAATCATCACAAATCGAAATTTTTCCATACCGGTGAACTCCATTTTAAAATTCAAATTCAGGGCTCTTGTAAATCACTAAAACCATCACCTAAGTTAGATAGCTGTAAAACAAGCTATCCGCTGGAATTAGCTCTACTTTGCGCCCCCCAATATAGGCATAGGGAAAACCCGTTGTCATCTGATTAGTCGCGGCTTCAATAGCGAAAATTTGGTTACCTTGTGGCCAATACAAACTTGCGAGCACCTGACTACTTAGCCGATCAATGATATGAATTCCACAACGGCACTTCGAAGACTCAAGACCTGGCGCGTAAGAAGCAAACCGCGGAATAATTACGGATGTTCCTACGATCATGTACTTATCGCGGATCAGTAGTCCTCGCGTCCAGCCAGGCAGCCTGTTTGTAGACTGAAAGCGGTCGCCATCGATGTAGCCCACTTCACCATACCCGCTATTGTCGATCCAGACTTTGCCACCGAAAAGCCGGGCCGAGTGTGGCCGAGTCAACCCCTGCGCGATCACCTCTCTAGTTTTTCCGCTAAACAAAACCCCTGCGCGATCCGCAAGAAATTCGGGGTGGCCTGGGCGAGGGTCACACAGCTTGTCTGTCGATGCTGAAAAGAAAGAATCCTCAATAGAATCGCCGGCTGCAATGGAATTAAGCTGGAGATAGTTCACTCCAGATTCGAGCTTTCCTTCACGCTCGGCCGCCTTAGGCCACCAAGCCAACATTGATGAGCCATCCTTCGTCACTTTAATTATCCCATTTTGCCCCACAGAGTTCGCGTGCAACACTTCTCCAATATAAGCCAAGTCATGCAAATAATGAGAACCCGATAAAAAAAGTGACCGATAGGGCACTAGCGGTCGATAATCTCCCAGCCCAAACGCCGCGATATCCTTTCGTTCAACAATTCGTTCAACCGGCTTATAAAAAATAAGCTGATTAGGATTTCGTGTAGACGCCACAACAATTTCTTTTCCGTCGGGCGAAACCGCAATTCCAGATGGATGTGGCAACCTGAGAAACGTAATGAGAGGACATCCACCGTGAACAGTTAGAGCTATGAGAAAATGCTCATATTCTCTGCTGATGATCAGAGTCGTCTGCATTTCCTGCAAAAGATCGAAAAAATCACCTTCAGTTGTAAACTCGAGCTGTTCCGAAGATACCTCGCTCCCCTCATACCACTGGCTGATCACCTGCTGGGGGTTACGAAATTCCAGATGATCGGCCTGCCATTGCTCTTCTAGGTTCATTTTTCCGTGCATCTCCTAATCCAATACTTAAAAGAGCCGAGGTACATGCGCGCAGCCGAAGCAACACTCGTAGTCGAGCGACCTCCAAATCGTTTCTCGGAATCAACTGGCGCCTCTATCACATTAATACCGAGTTTTGCGCAGTTAGCCAGCAACTCAAGATCAATCAAGTCCCCTCTTTCGAGAGGACTAAGCATCTCAAAAACCGCCCGGCGCATAATTTTCGGAGTCCCGTTCACGTCAGCTGATCCTACACCGTGAAGCATCCGGTTCTCAAAATTATATACAGCAGAAGCGATCCTTCTTAACCCTGGTCTCTGAACTCGAATTCCCTTTGTCAAAGACTCCGGACGATCCATCGCCTGAAATAAAAGGCGCTTCACTGCGATCGGATTTGTCCGTGCCGAGTTCGTATAACAAAGCCATTCTCCTCGAGACGCAGCCATCCCAGCCTGAACTGCCATTCCCCAACCACTCCCTTTTAATGTCAGAACACGTACGTAATTTGAATATTGTCGCTGGAGGTCTTCACAAATCTGGTAAGAGCGGTCAATCGAGCCATTTTCCACAAGAATCAACTCAAACTCAAAGCTGTCTTGCAGAATTTCTATATATCTTGCGATGACTTGGGCGATATGATCAGACTGATTAAAGACTGGGAGCACAATGGAAACAAGCATACAGGGAATCCCTTTAGTTAAGAGCACCACCAAACTAAATCGAGTCGCAAAGCTTAAGATTTATAGTAATTCGCCTTCAATATACAAAACTTCCAGAAAAAAAAGCAATCTAATCTACTTTTTTAGATAATTCAACATGAACGAAATCTCAGCAAACCCCTACCACCATTTCAAACGGCCTACATGGATTGTAGCCGCTGCGGCTCTTGTATTGGTTGGGCATTCGCTATTGCTATTCAACACCGGAATGTATTTCGACGGCTGGATGATCTTTGATTTCGTACGCAGAAATAATTGGAATGAGTGGCTCGCATTTTTGAAGCGTGTTGGCATGCCCGTCCAAGCTTATTGGTTCTGGGGGGCTGCACGCGCGTTGCCTTTTCCTCTAGGTTACAAAATATTTTCCTTTTTTTGGATCATCCTAGGTAACCTCACGACGTATTCCATTTTCGCAAAATGCCGTTTGTTGTCTTTCGATCAACGAATATGGATCATCCTGTTGGCGACGCTCAACCCTTCATTGGTAACAGTAATCGAGCCTGCCCACTTTTGCTATCATTCGTTTTATTTCGTCCTTCAGCTAGGCGCGTGGGTATTCCTTTGCAGCGAAGAAAATCAAGGAGTTCGGCACGTGACGCTACGATTGCTAGCTCTTAGTCTTTTTTTTCTGTCTTTCAATTTCAATGCGCTTCTTACTTATTATTATAGCGCCTGGGCACTCTGGTCCTTCTTTAAGTGGCAAGGGCGAAAAGACCTCAAATCCCTACTGCGATATAATCTTATTCAGCGCTTGGACTACACCATTTTACCTTTAATTTTCTGGTTCTGGAAAACCGTGTGCACTCCCGTCCATGGCGATCAAATCGGCTATAACAGCATCGCATTCGGGACAAACATGCTTGGACCGCTGATTCGTCTTCCCTATGTCATACTAGTGCAGTTCGTCGAAGCAATCAGCAATCTCAGGAACCTTTCTGTGCTTCTACTGTGCTCGCTAACGGGCGTTGCTGCGTGGTTTCTGGTTTCTACTCGAAAGCGAGGGTTTCAAGGCCGCGAAAACACTCGCGCTCTTTTAGGCTCGGGACTTCTTTTGATGGCCGGAGCCACGTTTCCTTATGTAGCTGCAACCCGAGGGTTTTCCGTTGGCCTGAACGGCGATCGAATAAACTTCCTATTCAGCTTTCCACTGGCGATACTCATCGTTGGGGGCTTGCAGTTCTGTTTTAACAAACACGGACGATCCCCCTGGGTGCGCGTGATCTTGTCCATAACGCTCTGTCTATTCACGATTCAGACCATTAAACGTTATGTGAATTGGCAACTTAGGGCCATCAAAGACGAAGCCGTGATGCTTGCAATCGTCGAATCAGGCGCCCTTCAAAAAGCCACGATCTTTGGGATTCAGGATCGAGTTCGCTTCTTAGACAAATGGGACGACCGTTACTGGTACATTCCGCACCAACCTACGTTTATGATGGCAGGGATCGGAGGCTACCTTCACTGGATTGGTATCCCTTTAAAACCGGAAGACCCGTCTCGAATTTTCACAATAGAAGAAATCATCGCGTTCACAAAGCTTTACAAGATTTCTTTCTATACTCACTCAGTGAATTTTGGCGGAAAACAAGCGATTATCGAGATCCAACCGGGACCTCAATTTAAAGACAACCTGAACATGTTTTTGTCATATTATAACTATAAACTCTTTGCTCAGGATCAGCTCAAGCCTTTCTTAAGACAAGTGATTAGCCTCAATCTGACACTGTTACAAACCACTTCAAAAACCGGAAACGGCTAATCATGTGAGCGCTCTATCTGACTTGAGCATTCAGAACAGTTCCCCCCTCTCCCTCCGAACAACCCTTTCTCCACTGATTTCCTCTTTAAATGTAGGTGCCGGTTGCCTTCCCCCTCTACCTCAGCTATTCATGATGCATCATGCCCCAACCCCTTGCCTTCAAACCCTTCGGCGTAGACATCTTTTGCCTCGGCAAAAAGTTTCTTGTCTTCAATATGGTCAGCCGAAACCTCAAAATCAAGTACCGCCGCTCGGTTCTGGGGGTTTTCTGGACACTCCTCAATCCCTTAGCCATGGCCGGGGTCTATTACTTTGTTTTCCGACTTATCCTGAATATCCAGATCCCTAATTATCTCATCTTCATTCTCACCGGTACAATCCCTTGGACTTTCTTTGTCCAAAGCATCTTAGAGGGCATGGAATCAGTCGTAGGCAATTGGGGCCTGGTCTCTAAAGTTCCCGTTCCGATCCAGATCTTTTCATACGTGGGGACGATTACTAATATCGTGACCTTAACGCTAGCGCTTCCTATTTTATTGATGGTGGCCTGGCTATCCCATCACAACCTCGGCCTCTCGCTCATTCTCATCCCCTATTATGTGCTGGCCCTGTTTGCGATCACCTATGGATTTGCCTTGATCCTCTCCATCGCGTTTGTCTATTTCAGGGATCTCCGACACATTATGGGAATCATCGTCCAAGTCTGGTTTTACGCCACACCGGTCATCTATCAGGAAAAAATGATCCCCGAGCGCTACAAATGGATCCTCTTTGCCAATCCCGTGGCACCTATTTTTACGGGTCTTCACCGTATTTTTGTCGATGGCGACTGGCCCCAACCCCTCAACATCGGAGCAGCGGGGGCATGGGCAGCTATCGTATTGATAGGGGCAATTCTACTCCACCAAGCCGTTCGATCAGAAGTCGTGGAGCGAATTTAAGATGAACACGGTCATTCGAGTCAAACACCTGACCAAAAACTTCTCCTACTGGAGTGATCGTCCAAATAGCATCAAAACCGTTTTGGTTAATCTCCTTAAAGGCAAACTCAACTTCGGCAATCGAGAACGCTTTTGCGCCCTAAACGACGTCTCCTTCGACATCCAACAAGGCGAATTTGTCGGTATTATGGGCCGTAACGGGGCGGGCAAAAGCACGCTGCTCAAGCTCATCGCAGGCATCTACACTCCCACATCTGGCAAAATCGAAGTCTCCGCACCGATTGCCCCACTCATTGAGCTCGGCGCAGGCTTTCACGGCGACCTCTCGGGCTACGAGAATATCTTTTTGAATGCGGCCATCCTCGGTTTTGGCCGCAAGGCCACACTCGATGCGCTGCCCGCCATCCTTGAGTTTGCTGAGCTCGACGAAAAAATCCACATGCCAGTCAAAAACTACTCAAGCGGCATGCTCGTTCGACTGGGCTTTTCAATCGCCTCCCATCTCACCGCCCCGATCATTTTAATCGACGAAGTCCTCGCTGTAGGGGACGCTGCCTTTCAGGAAAAATGTCTCAAAAAAATTCACGCCCTCCACGACGAAGGCCGCACCGTAATCCTCATCACCCACAGCCCCGATGCAGTCAAAAAACACTGTGACCGCTGTATCGTGATCGCTAATCAGAAAAAGATTTACGACGGAAACGCAAAAGAGGGCGCAGATGCCTATCTTCAATCCCTGAAATAAAGGCCATGCTATGTCGATTGCTTACTCAGACGGGGTTACTATTGAAAATCGGATCCTCGGCCTACTTCAAAACGAAACAGATTTACGCGCTTCCAGCTCCGTTGCCTCGGAGCACTACGGCGACTGGGCGGTCGAATACCACCTCTGCCCAGAGCGCTCGAACCTCTTTAGACACATGGACCTATCAGGACTCGACATACTCGAGCTCGGAGCCGGAATGGGAGGCGTTTCACGCTATCTGGCCGAAAGTGCGCGCTCTCTGACCGTGGTCGAAGGAACCGAAGCTCGTTTTGCCGCTCTTTCCGTTCGACTCCGTGACCTCAAAAACTGGAAAGGCTCGGTCTCCAATATTCAGGACTTCCACACCGACCAGCGTTTTGACGCGGTTTGCGTGATCGGAGTTTTAGAATATTCGGAGCTTTACCTCAACCCGCCTCCCGGCTCAGTGGACGGGCCGTTTGGTCAGTTTCTCAGGCATGCCGCAAGCTTTTTGAAAAAAGACGGCGTTTTGATTCTGGCCATCGAAAACAAACTGGGTCTCAAATACTGGAGCGGAGCCGCTGAGGACCATACCGGCGCCATGTTCGACAGCATTGCAGGATACCCGCCCCAACCCACCCCGCGCACATTTTCGAGGCAAGAGCTTTTGGGTATGCTCAAGCGCTCGGGCTTTGAGCGAACGGAGGAGTTTTACCCCTTTCCGGACTATAAAATCCCAAACACGGTCCTTGCGCGCACCCTAGTCGAACGAGCCCCTGAACTTGCTGCTGACATGGCCAAGAATGCGACTTTTCAGAATTACGGGACTCCTCGTTTTTATGTTTTCCCTGAGCTTTTGGCCATGCATTCGATCAGCCAGGCCGGCCTGCTACCTGAGTTTTCCAATTCGTTCCTCTTCGTCGCCTCTCCCGATCCCCTATCTCAGACTTTGCAAAAGATCCTTCGCACCAACCTCGCAGAAGGAGAACTGGGATGGCATTATTCGCTCCGCCGCAAAAATCCGTCGGTTACAAAATTTTCAGCCCCAAGCCTAGAAGCCCCGATCGAAACAAAGAAAAGATCTCTTTCATTAGAAAGCAAGAGTGCAGACATCTCTCAAGCTAAAGCAAAGAAGTTTCAGTGGCACCAACCTGAGGATACCCCCATCGCCCGAGGGGCCATGGTCAGAACCCAGCTGGTTCGACGGCTGTACTTCAAAGACTGGTCTGGATTTCAGACTGATCTTGAATCGTTTTTACGCTGGTCTTTCAATAAATGGAAAGTGGCCTCTGAACTTTCTGGACTTGCACTCGACGCGATTTACCATAATGCAATCGTTCTAGGGCCAGCAGAATACCAGCTTTTTGACCTCGAATGGACCGCTATTGAGCCTGTAAAACCGAGTTGGTTTATTCTTCGTAATGTTTTTGGACTCATTCGAGAGATCGAGAGCTTCTCCACTGAAACACCCTTCCGTTCGTTTGGGGAACTCTACAAAACTCTTTGCGAAAAACTGGGCGTCACCCCTGACCTGGATGCAGATATTCAACGCGAAGCCGAATTTCAAGAGACTGTATCCACGGTTGAAAATATCGAGACACATCTCCAAGACCTACGAAACGTCTTTAACCTTCCCCTCAATCAGCCCCCCTTCCCCCGAAATGCCCTTCAAGAATACCAGCGCCACAACAGACTGACCCAATTGATTGCAGAGACCCAGTCGCTTCACCATCAATTAGGCGCAAGCCAGCAGGCGAATGCCCACTTACAGCTCACCATGGGCCAAGTCCGTGATTCGGTCACTCACCAACAAGAAATCGTGGCCCACCTCAGGGACCAACTCAACTCCCCTCCTCACATCATCGCTCGGTACATCGCTAAGATTGGCGGAAAAATCCCCGGCTTATCCCAAGTGGGGTCGGCCTTATTTTCAGCGGTTTTTGCCCTTAAAAAGAAAATCACGAGGTCTTCGTAATCATGCAGCCCTGTGTGCAATGCGTGATTCTCGCCGGTGGACTCGCAACTCGAATGCGCCCGCTGACTGAAAAAGTCCCAAAAGCGCTCCTCGAAGCCGCAGGCCGTCCCTTTGCCGACCACCAGCTCACCTGGCTCGCCAGGCACGGAGTTACCGAAGTCGTTTTCAGCATCGCCTACAAGGGTGAGATGATCCGCAAATTCGTAGGCGACGGCTCTCGCTGGGGCCTGAAAGTCCGCTATGTCGACGAAGGCACCGAACTTCGAGGTACGGCAGGCGCGCTCAGACTGGCGCTAGACCAAGGAGTCTTGGACCCCAAATTTCTGATGACCTATGGTGATTCGTTTTTGCCGGTCGATTTTGGGGCGGTTTGGAATGCCTTTTTGGCAAGCGGCGCTCCAGCGCTCATGACGGTCTTCAAAAACGAAGGCCAATGGGACACGAGCAACGTCGTTTTTCGGGATGGTCAAATCAAACTCTACGATAAGTTCAGGACGACGCCTGATGCCAAGCTCATGGAATACATCGACTATGGCCTATCGGCCTTTGACCGATCAGTGATTGAAACGAGAGTGCCTCAAGTGGGCAAATCCGATTTGGCCGAGCTTTTCAATGCTCTGAGCCTAAGCGGGCAACTGGCGGGCATGGAAGTCAAAACCCGCTTTTACGAAATCGGCTCGCCTCAAGGACTCAAAGACTTTGATCAGTGGCTTGCCCAGCACAGAATGCCGGGGAGTGCACCATGAAGCCCCTGATTTTGCTGGACCGGGATGGAGTGTTGAACCGTGTCGTTGTCGATCCCGAACATGGAACCATCGATAGCCCGCTCCATCCTTCGCAAGTCGAGCTGATTACGGGCGTGCCCGAAGCGTTGGCTCGCCTCACTCAAGCAGGATATGCCCTGGCGATTGTGACCAACCAACCCTCGGCAGCTAAAGGCAAGACGACGCGCAAAAACCTCGAAGATACGCACCAAGCTGTTCTTGCGGCCGCGCAGTCGCAAGGGGGCGTAATTCAAAGCTCGCATATTTGCTTCCATCGCAGTGAGGATCAGTGCGCGTGTCGCAAGCCCAAAACAGGACTCCTTGAGGCCGCAATTGAGGCGCACGGCGGCCCGGCATATTTAAAAGAAATTTTCGCCACCGGCGAAAATCACCTCCTGCGCGCATCAGGTTTACTGGAGAGTGGTGTCGCGAAAATCACAACAGCCAAGGATGGCGAAAGTTGTGTAAAAACAGGAAGTTTGCTTTCGCGACATCCCTCTCCAGAAACCACTTTATGGATGATTGGAGACGGGATAACGGATATTCAAGCTGGCGCCTCGCTCGGGATTTCGACAGCCTTTTTAGGCCCTCAAAAATGTGACGCCTGCAAAATATTCGAAGAAATGGGGCTTAAGCCTTCATTCTGGGGGAAGGATTTGTTGGAGTTTGTGGGGTTTTTGGGTGGCAAGGGAGGGGGCTTGTAGGCATTGGCGCGTTTTGGAATACTCGCGGCGGACCCTATTCTTTGGAAGGAGTTGTTGAAGACGAGGACTTCTCAGTCAGAGTCTGGCTGCCATGCGCCAAAGGAATAAATTCACACCTAACAGAGATTACGTCATCTTTTTCGTTGATGGTTTTAGTGAGGTTTCTCTCTACTTCTAAGTTAGTGAAGACTGCCCGAATATTATTGACGTTACTCTTGCCGATTCCATGAATATTAAAGTAGTGGATGCCGTATTTTTCGTTCACGGCAATCTTGTTCTTAACTGCTGTCGCGATTTCACCAAGCGACATATTGCGACTTACAAATACCGAGAAGGCAGTTTGGTTAACTATAACATCATAGATTTTCAGAAATGCCGCCGAATCAAAACCAGAACGAGATTTCATCTCGTTATAAAGGGGGATAATAAAAGTCTCAAAATATCCAGCTGAGCATAAATTACAAATTTTATTGCCGCGATCACCATACTTAAAGGAGATGTCATTCTTAAGGCGCGATATGTTTTTGCCTTCAGCGAAAACCTGCTTAACATAAAGAGACATTCGCAACGCCTGGTAATCCTCGGGAGTAATAATGCCGTTTAGCGTTTGTAAGATATGTTGCGTTCCGGAGTTTTTCTCTTTTTCGAGAAAATCTTCGACCAGATTGTGGGATTGCTCCTCGATAACAGGAATGCTATCGTCGATGGCGCTATTGATAAGATGTTGAAATTCTTTCAACTCTATTTGAGTCAGCTTCTGAACGTTGATTCGAGCGGTCGTACCTTTGACATCGTAGATAGCATCGGTATCATTCTTAGCGATGTGGATGTTGTTGACTTGAATATTTATGAAGCGACTAAGGTCAATTCGAATATTAATTCGAGATACTAGCTTTTTAACTTTCTCGAAAAATCTCAGGTCAGTCACAAATCGCTGGCGAGTTCAATTAACGAACTAAAATCCGATTTGAAGAAAATTAGAGATCCTTTTTTCACACCAGCAAACTTTGATACAGGTACTTCTTCACCGTCTTTTGTGAGGACACGTTGAAGAGGATTACCCTTCTCAACGATGAAACCATCGGCGTCTTTTGCTTTATCTAAAGCGTCTAATACGACGTCCTTGGCTTCTTGATTAAAGGTAATGATAGGTTTCATAGTATTCATATGACGCGCCATATTAAGTATATCAGATAGTTTAACAGTTCAACCCTAAAAATTCCATATCTCTAATTACGGTAAAGTAGCAACATTCAAATATAATATCGGCATCTTGAGTGAAACCCTAAAAACCTTAAAATACAATTTCTTATGGCTTTTAGCGAAGCTGACGGCCATTGAAGCTCAATATTAGGTTAAAAAGCAAAAAGAGTGCCAAATTTACGGCACTTAAAATAAGAGTCCGGTATGTCGACGAAGGCACTGAGCTTCGGGGCACGGCGGGCGCGCTCAGACTGGCGCTCGACCAAGGAGTCTTGGACTCCAAATTTCTGATGACCTATGGGGATTCGTTTTTGCCGGTCGATTTTGGGGCGGTTTGGAATACCTTTTTGGCAAGCGGCGCTCCAGCACTCATGACGGTCTTCAAAAACGAAGGCCAATGGGACACGAGCAACGTCGTTTTTCGAGAGGGTCAGATCAAGCTTTACGATAAATTCAGGACCACGCGCAAAAACCTAGAGGACACGCACCAAGCTGTTCTTGCGGCCGCGCAGGCGCAAGGGGGCGTGATTCAGAGTTCCCATATTTGCTTTCATCGCAGTGAAGATCAGTGTGCTTGTCGCAAGCCCAAAACAGGACTCCTTGAGGCCGCAATTGAGGCGCACGGCGGCCCGGCAGCATGGATGATTGGAGACGGGATAACGGATATTCAAGCTGGGGCCTCGCTCGGGATTTCGACAGCCTTTTTAGGCCCCCAGAAATGCGATGCCTGCAAAATCTTCGAAGAAATGGGGCTTAAGCCTTCATTCTGGGGGAAGGATTTGTTGGAGTTTGTGGGGTTTTTGGGTGGCAAGCGAAGGGGCTTGTAGGCATTGGAGCGTTTTCGAATGCTCGTGGCGACCCGGCTTTATGGCTTCTTTTTTAGAAACATAGTCTGCTCTTGTATGCCTTCCGCTTTTTTCTTATCGAAAGCCACCTTACTATAACTTGGATCAGGTAATTTTCCCTTTTGCCCAATGGCATCCAGCACCTCTTCGAGTGAAATACCAAGAGGACCAAGATTTAGGCTTGCCAATGCTTTGATGGCTCTCGTATCTCCAGTGCAATATCGAAAATCCTCAAAGCGGCCGGTTAATAGAAGTGCCAACGCTTCTTGCTCACCATCGTCGATACGATCCATAAAGTTGGGATTCACTTTATTAACGAGTGTCGCAATCTCATTAGGTGTTGCCGTGAGTTCTATGATCTTCCCGGAGTTAATGCCAGCAGTCAGGTCGATCGATATTTTTTGGCCGTTCTTGTCCATGTAATAATAAACTTCGGCGTGTAAAACGATGGAGGTGATGTAAACGTCGTACTGGGTGATCAGGGTCTTCCAGAAGTTTCCGGAAAAAGCTTTGATGATGACGTTGGCATCAAGTATGACTAAGCGGGATTTCATTATTGCTGACTTCTGCTAAACCGAATTTTTTCAAATAGTCCGGAAGAGCTGATAGGGATTGGCTCAATATTTTAGCTAGCCGAGCGCGGCTAATTTCACCGTTCTCGTAAGCAACATAGGCCATGCGGACGAAACGATTACTCAGGTAATATGGCATATGAGCTTCAGCGCGACTTTCTTGATCCAACGAGTGGAGCTTTTCATCAACAATCGTTTTTTTGACAGAATCTCTGCTAATGATGTTCAACCCAGCCATTCGCCATAGAAGGGCTTCAAGTGAAACTCCAAACTGCCGCGCTATGGAAACGATCCCTGCGTCGTTGAGCTTGTTCTTCTTGGGAAGCAATCTAATTTCACGATGAAGTGCTTCGGTGGGAACAAGAAGGCCAGCGGCAAAAGCGTTCGCCAGGCTTTCGTTCTTGTTCCAGAGGTCTTTATCAGAGCCAACATGTTCGAGCAGTTCATCGTTCCAAGTGATAATATGAAACAGCTCATGGGCTATACTAAAGTGTTGTCTCCATGCGGGTTCGCTTGAACTGATCAAAACACATTGACCGTAGTCAGAGACACTCGAGGCCGCCGAACCATTGCCACCGAGTTCATTGAAGAAAAATTTGATTCCATATTTTTCTTCAAGTACTTTAACCAGAGCGGTTGCGGGATAGTCGCCCAGATCAAGATCACTTCGGATCTCTTCAGCCAGTGCATAAGCGTCGGAGTAACTGAAAGATCGGAGATCAATTTGCTTACCGGGAAGTATTCTGAAACCTTTTGCGTCAATAGCGTTGAGATCCTCGACGAATCTGTAGTCCTTGCAGAGCCGAATGAACTCAGCTTCCAATCTTTTGTGATTTTCAGGCTGCAAACGCCAGAGTACAAAGGGTTGTTTGGCGGCTGTTTCACAGCCAGGAAAGAAGGTGGCCATATCCATCCGAAGAACCCGAGAAATTCTTGCAAGCTCCCAAGCTTTCAAATCCCGCTCGCCGTTCTCGACTTGACCGAGAGTCTGCCTGTCCCAATCTAGTTGGGCATCCTTGATTAGCTCATCCTGAGTAAAATTCTGCCGAGATCGCTCATCCTTGATGCGTCGGCCGATGATTTCTTTCATTGGCCACTCCTTGCGGTGATGCCTGCTCTATTGACTTGATATGCAAGAAAAACACACATTACTACCCACAATGTTACAACAAAGCGAACATAATGCAAGATTTTATTACTTTAAAAACGTAACCGGTTAAAATCATGTGGTTTATCTATTCGAAATCGAACAAAATTTCCATCTTGTCGGTCGAATCAATGAAGACAATCTTGCTAAGGTACGGTATGTCGATGAAGGATCTGAACTTCGAGGTACTGCGGGCGCGCTCAGACTGGCGCTCGATCAAGGGGTTTTAGACCCCCAGTTTTTGATGACCTATGGGGATTCGTTTTTGCCGGTCGATTGTGGGGCGGTTTGGGAGACCTTTTTGGCAAACGGCGCTCCAGCGCTCATGACAGTTTTCAAAAACGAAGGCCAATGGGACACGAGCAACGTCGTTTTTCGGGATGGTAAAATCAAGCTCTACGACAAGTTCAGGCAAGACGACGCGCAAAAACCTAGAGGACACGCACCAAGCTGTTCTTGCGGCCGCGCAGGCGCAAGGGGGCGTGATTCAGAGCTCCCATATTTGCTTCCATCGCAGTGAGGATCAGTGTGCTTGTCGCAAGCCCAAAACGGGACTCCTTGAGGCCGCAATTGAGGCGCACGGCGGCCCGGCATATTTAAAAGAAATTTTCGCCACCGGCGAAAATCACCTCCTGCGCGCATCAGGGTTATGGATGGTCGGGGATGGCGTGACCGATATTCAAGCTGGGGCCTCGCTCGGGATTTCGACTGCCTTTAATGGGGCTTAAGCCTTCATTCTGGGGGAAGGATTTGTTGGAGTTTGTGGTGTTTTTGGGTGGCAAGCGTCTCAAGATCTAATTGGATATCACTATTGGTGGTGCGATCCGGCACGACACCACCGATGAAACAAATTAGCTACCTGCCAAGGCGGCAGATGTCGGCCCTGAGTTGCGATCAACAGACTCCTGCACCCGAGAGAGATGAACAGAAAGTTTGAATAGCAACATGTAGAATCCATAATTACTGAGGGTAAATAGTCTTTTCTGAAGTAGTTCGTTGATCAGATCTTCGGACGCCGGCAAACTGAAGGCACAATCTAGCCTCACAAAACACTCTTCCTCGTCAATGCCGCCAGAGGGTAAAAAGAAAAAAGGCGTGATACGCTGCTTTCGAATTGAATCGATATGTTGCGCAACCACCTCCCCATCGTGTTGATGAATGAGGACTTCTTCGTATTTTTTTAGGCTGAAAATAGGGGCAAATGAAAGGAACGGATTAAAAAGCCTCTTATTCTCCAATGAGGCATCGCACGTGTTGCTAACCAAAAACCCCTTCACCTCACGAAATTTTTCTTGAGCATAATCTGCCATTAGGATTGCGCCATATCCATCCCCCTGAAAAAGAAACGGCTCATCCTTTAATCGAGAGGTATAAAATCTTTTGTCGACATTGGCAGGAAAGGACGACAGCTCGTCAAATAACTGCTTTTGTTGTTCTTCGGAAAGATACTTCGGGAGGTAAATCCGAAAATCCTCAAATGCCGCTGGAATCACGCAAGAATATCCCAGAAATTTTCACGAAAGGTCTTCTCAAATTCTGGCGGCACATCTGACTGTTCCGAAATAAATCTCTGGGCAAAGTGTGAAACTCGATAATAGTCAGCAGCATCCCTTTGTAAGACGTCTTCACCACCGGTGCTTTGAGCCCCCATCAGGCTTGCTTCCCACTCTCGTACTTGATGATGACTAAATCCAGCAACCGGCTTGATGCTACTTTTTTCTACTCCAATGAGCAGGGAAGCAGGGCGGTACGCAGAGACTGTAGCAAGTGCGAGGGCCACCGTAGTCGTTGTCAGCACCACCATCCCGATACCATTAGTGCCAGAGGTCTTGTCTCCGTATTGGACAGTCATCGTATCAATACTCCGGATTAAACTTGTTCAAGAAGTCTTCATTAAGAATTCCGAAGAAGAGTCTTTTTTCAACCTCATGAGCGGAATTAACTATTCCCTTGAAATCGCTCAAGATTGACCCACTTTTGTCAGAAATTACGTCGATATCTACGCTTGAGCCTTTAACTTTTCCACTTAAAAGAGCACCGTTTGCGATCTGAATGACACAGCGAAACCCTGAATAATTGAATTCACTTCTTACGATGTTATTAGATCCAATGAGCGAATTATCCGCGAGAGAAAGGTTAATCTTTATCTTTTCAAAAATATCGGTGTCTTCAAAAAATGAAATGTAGCGTAAGCCAACCCTGATAGGTTTTTGAATAATGGCAAGTTCCTTAATGCCGTCAAAAACCTTTTCAAGCTGAGTATAGTACTTTGTCCAGCCCTTGTATTCCTTCGGACAAACAACAGAAAAACATTTTGGACCGATCTGAAACACGAAATCGTCGTTGGTAAGGCGATACTGCGGGGTAAATCTTAAATTTGGATCGCCATCCCTAATGGCCGGCGGAAGCTCCATTATTGGCAATTTCTCGATCTTCGGAAAATCCTTTTGAAACTTACTGAAAACGACGCCTGGCATCACCTCGGCTGGAAGACTTGAGTCAAAGCGCAACTCGACAACAGCTTCAGTTATTGGGCAAGGAGTGATCTTTTTCGGTACTTTAACGGCGTCGAAATTCATTTATATTTTCCCAGTATTTGAATAACCCGAGTGATCCCCTCATTCCAGTGAATTCCTATTGACTGTTACTAAGGTTACCAGGCTTCAGGTGAATAGAGAATGGCGCAACGCCCTATGCATGCAGGTCACCATTGGCAATGCTCTAACTCCACATGGTCCACGGGAGGATGGATATTCCTGACTCTTGAACGTGGGCGCGGTCAACTGGCGCGAGTAAGATTCCCCGTTTGGATTTTAATTTCTTCATTGCACCCAATACCGATTTCTCATGCCAACCCCAAGGACCACGGTTGACATCTGCCAGAGGAACCACCCGAATTGGAGTATTATCCAAAACCATATCAACGGGAGTACCCTTGGCACTTTTAAAGTACCGGACAAAAAATCGCGTTCCTGAATATTCGTGGTGCGAAAAAAGTTCATTCAACAACGTGAGTCTTGCGAGTGAAAGCGTCGCCCCTTCCTCCTGTGTCTCTTTCATTAAATAACTGGCTAGGCCAGAATCCGTGGGTAGCCATACATCTTTTCCAGTCCCGAGTTCGTGGCAGGGGATTTTTCGAATCATAAAAATACTCTCTAAACCTAAGAGATAACGATTCAGTTTTCGTGATGAAGAGGCCTGAAAGTGGGCCGTCGTTGGAAGCTCTCCTTCTCGCAAAGTCCTTCCCATTTGCTCCAAAAGGGAGAAGGCAAAATCGGCTTCAAAGCCTTTTTTCATGAGTCGGGCAAGGTCGCGTAAAATGCTGGTATTTAACCAACCACTCCAAAACAGCTCGCTTTGAGACCGATCTCTGAGAAACATAGGTACCGGCATCCCCCCTCGAACCATCGCCTTGGAGAAATCCTGCAGCGAAATGCGAGGAATAAACCCATCTTTTATTTCCTTGATTTTTAAGGTGGGTAATCCAGGAGACCCCATTTCTAAGGATTCGGAAATATTTAAAGGAAATAACTGAAGAACGCCCATTCTTCCGGTGAGCGACTCTCTCATGCCACTTCCTTCTGAGAAAGAAACTGATCCTGTGACAAAGAATTGCCCGGGTCTCCTGTTCTTGTGCACGAGGAGCTTCAAGGCATCAAAAAGTTTAGGCACCTTTTGGATTTCATCGACTAAAGCGGGGGTTTCGGCGTCTCCTCGTGTCGAGTCATGATCCAGTGATGCGTTCGAATGAAAACGCACCTGCTTTTCTAAAAAGGTAGTCTTACCGACCTGCCGCAATCCCAGCACGCCGACGGCGGGCCACAAGGAGGCTAGTTTTTTAAGATGAGCTGCTGCCTGTCTTGGTCTAAAATGGGCCATTTGTTAAAAATACTACCAATAATATGCTTTTGCAAGCAGTTAAATGGTAGTATTTTGGGAATTAGGGAGGACCATAGTTCATACCCCCACCTCTGAGATTCTCGCACGAGGGAGTAAAGAACCGTTTGACATCAAATCCCGAACGAAACAAATTAAGCCTTCATTTTTGGGCGGAAATCTTTTAGACTTTGTCAAATTCCAAACAAGAACAAAGGGAGTCAAGTAATGTCCCAAACCAAGACTTTAAAAGTAAAAATTTATTCGGATGGCGCCGACCGCGCCTCGATGCTCGAAATGGATAAGAACCCTGCAATTCAAGGGATGACGACCAATCCAACCTTGATGAAAAAAGCCGGGATCAAAGATTACCGAGCCTTCTGCAAGGATATCTTGGGTCAAATCAAGACTAAGCCAATTTCCTTTGAAGTTTTTGCCGATGATTTCAATGAAATGCGTCGCCAGGCTCTTGAAATCGCGAACTGGGGTTCCAACGTTTACGTCAAGATCCCGATCACCAACTCCGAAGGCATCTCATCGATCCCGCTCGTTCACGAACTCGCCCATAAGAACGTCAAGCTCAACGTCACCGCGCTTTTAACTTTGAAACAAACCTGGGAAACTTGCCAGGCCCTCAAAGGGGGCGCCCACTCGATTGTGTCTATTTTTGCCGGCCGCATCGCTGACACCGGACGGGATCCGATGCCGCTCATGAGTGCTGCAGTGGAAATGGCTGAAAGTGCCGATAAAAATATCGAACTCCTCTGGGCCAGTACGCGTGAAGCCTTGAATATTTTGCAGGCCGAACAATCCGGTTGTCACATCATCACCGTCCCCTTTGACATCATCAAAAAAATGTCGATGTTTGGCAAGGACCTCACCCAGCTCAGTCTGGATACGGTCCGAATGTTCAAATCAGACGCTGAATCCGCGGGGTATACACTGTGAGTGAATTTGTTAAAAACTATCTCGACGAAAGCATCAAAATCATTCAGTCACTGGACGTGACCGAAATCGATCGCCTTGCCAAAGAACTCGCGGATGTTCGTGAACACGGCGGCCGACTTTTTATTTTGGGCGTCGGTGGAAGCGCAGGTCACGCGAGCCATGCCGTCAACGACTTTCGAAAAATCTGTAAGCTAGAGTCCTACACACCGACTGATAATGCTTCAGAGCTCACGGCTCGGGTCAACGATGAGGGTTGGGATACGAGCTTCTCGGAGTGGCTCAAGGGCTCCCGAATCAGCTCACGCGATGCCATTCTGATTTTTTCAGTCGGCGGCGGAAATCGTGAAAAAAACGTTTCGGTGAACTTAGTACGCGCAATCGAACTCACTCAGTCGGTCGGCGGAAAAGTTTTTGGAATTGTCGGCAAAGACGGTGGGTTTACCAAAACGGCGGCCACGGCCTGTGTCGTGATTCCGACAGTTTCGCCCGATCGAATCACCCCTCACACAGAGGGATTCTGTGCGGTCGTCTGGCACCTTTTGGTCAGCCACCCTGCCCTCAAGGCCACCCAAACGAAATGGGAATCCACAAAATGAAGGTTTCGATTGTCATCCCAGTCTACAACGAGGCCAATACCGTCCAGACTCTTTTGAACCGTGTTTGGCTTCAGGAACTTCCGCGAGGGCTCGAAAAAGAACTCATTATCATCGAGAGCAATTCGACAGATAAGTCTCGGGAAATCGTTCAAAATTTCGCCAAAACTCATGAACAAACGGGCACCGTTAAACTCATTTTGCAGGAGGTCGGCAAAGGTAAAGGCAATGCCATGAAGGAGGGCTTTGCTGCAGCGACCGGCGACATCATCCTGATTCAAGACGCAGATTTGGAGTATGACGTTGCCGATTACCCGGCGCTTCTCGACCCGATTCTAGATGGGCACGCCAACTTTGTCCTTGGAAGTCGGCATCTTTCAGCCGGAAGCTGGAAAATCAGAAAATTCGAAGGCAATCCGTTTAAGGCGGCTTTGCTGAATTTTGGTGGGGTCTTTTTTCATGCCCTTTTTAACCTTCTCTACAACCAAAGCCTGACCGATCCGACCACAATGTACAAAGTGTTCCGCCGATCCTGCATCGGCAACACAAAGTTTGTATCGGACCGCTTCGATTTTGACTTTGAACTGGTCGCCAAGCTGATCCGCAAAGGAAACTCGCCACTCGAAGTCCCGGTTTCTTATACTTCCCGAGGGTTTGAAGAAGGTAAAAAAGTTCCCTGCTTATCCGGTTGTCACTTAATAGCATTTAAGCTACGGTGCGTCGCAGAGGGTTTTAGCGATGCCAACTGCGGGTCAAAAGCCACCGCCACCGAAAAACTCCCCTCCTGAATATCCGATAACCCATCTGGACTTTCAGCTCATGTTTCCTGATGAGGCGGCATGCCTCCTCTATCTGGA
>JBBCAV010000043.1:0-3965 GCA_051382305.1 Bdellovibrionota bacterium FG-2 | reverse complement strand
ACCTTTCACTGAGACAACACCGCAAGATATTCGCGAGTTACGAAGAGAGTGAAAGGTGTGAAGGGTTTTTCCAAGACCGCTCCTGTGAGCGGCAAGCCCCCCTTCTGAATATGTATATTTCCCTACAGAAATTATAAGAAAACCCTTCATTCCCTTCACACCCTTCACTAAACCCTGGATCAAAAAGGTATTTTTAAAGTGAAGGGTTTTCACGAGACTGCTCCCTCAAGGCGGGTGATCTGGTAAAACCGCTTCCGGCCGCCCTCAAAAGTGATTTTGATCGTACAGAAGTGTTGCAGATTGCTCAGGATATCGCTGATCTTCTGAGAAAACCCATTCACGTTATTGCGGTACTCAAACTCGATCCGAAGAGAGTCGGCAATCTTGGCAAGCTCGGCACACAATTCTGCAGCAGAAATCTTTTTCCCATAATTACCCGCAACAGCGGTCCACTTCGATATGAGTACCGCCACTGGGTCTCCCTGGAGGGTAAATTCAGACTGCGCCTTACCCAGCTTTGTGAGGATGGTTTCAACTTTTCCTTTTGCTCCAAACTGAATTGCCAACTTCATAGCGAAGCTTGCGAAATCAGCCATGCGGCAGTCCCCCTCATATTGATAAGAGTCTTGCTCCTTGAGAGCCCGAACCCCCTCTTGGAGCAAATAGACAAACTCTGTCAAGAGCGCATCTCGATTCGACAAGACCTCTTTTAGGCATGTTAGCTCAGGGATTTTCTTGTCTGGACGTTTAGTTCTCACCAAAAGGAGCCGGTCATTCACGTCATCCCTGCCGAACTTCGGCGTTCTCGTGGCAATCGAAGTGAAACAATCCGTTGGAAATTCTGACATCGTATTTGTGGTGTAGAACGCCCGTTTCTTTAAAGAACCTCCGGTAGATAGCGTGCAGAGCTTGTCCGGCAACCAGGATATCTTGGCGTCAACGTTATCGAGCTTTGCAAACCAGGAATTTGTAACTAAGGCGTCGAAGTCATCCGGCTTTTCGGTCAGTGGTGTAACTTCAAAACGAGAACCGAAGACCATCATGCCAAATTTTCGACCTGTGATTGTCTTAGTCGAACCCTTCGGACCTTCAAATACCAGAATGGGTTTTGTGGGGAGTAAACTTCTAAAATAGGCTGCCATCTCCCAAAAGAGAATAAGAATACGTTGCTCGTCGGCGCTCAACCAGCCGTCATCCAAATTTATTTTTGAAAGAATGACTTGATCAAAAAGATTGCTCGTTGGCCTTCCGCTAAGGTCTACCGTAAACATCTCTTGATTCTGTGTGTGAAGAAATAGGACACCGTCGATGCCGTTGTCAACAAGCTCAATCCGGTCATCGGTAATCCGGTAGATTTGGTTTTTCCCGTTAAACACGTATAACGTGTGAGAGGTTTCGCTGTAGTAAGAGACCCGTCGGGGAACCGTTTTCTCCCCAGATCTTAGACAACGTATACGAAGATACTCGACCACGTAAGAATAAACATCCTCCGTGGACACCAAACTGAACCGATACATCAGATCGATACAGCCCCCGTCTTCGGGAGTTATCTCGATCAATGTTTTTTCGATATTCAGGAACACATAGGAGCGCTTGCCGTCGCAATAGAAAACACCGCGCTCAGAGAGATCACGATAAATACACTCCCCAACCAGCTCCTTGAGCTCAAACTCCTTAAAATCTTCTGATCGTATCCCTCTAACCTCGTCGGCTACACTCTCCCAGTCGCGCTCAAATAGTTTTGCTCCCGCGATTATCTCCCTGAGTTCACCCCATGCGTGGGCCACACTCTTCTCATGCCCTCTAATAAACGAATCTAAGTCACTTTCGGCATCTGGAGTTGTGCAAGCCCAAACGTTCATACTCTTCTGGGCCTGCGTCACAAGGCTAAACCCTGCGCCGCTTTTGTCGTTGTCGTAGGCGATGACGGGTGAGGGGCAGACCTTTCTGGCGGTCGTAAAGTCAGCGCAGCTTACACTTCCCATCGCCACCATGGGCACGTCGGGAGTTAAGCCCCCTACACTTTCCGCGTGTCTCTGAATCAGTGATAGCGTCTGAAGAAGGTTAAACTCCCCTTCAAGCACTAAAAGGCGCTTTTTGGTCTCCGGAATCTGATCTCCTTGGCTGTCGAAATCTAGCCCGAAAACGCCGACCACACTAAATGGACGATAGCTCCAAAATCGCTTCTGGTTCGGTTTTCGAAATCGAATCGACGTAATGTGCCCCCGATGATCAACATAAAAGAATGCAACCCAGCCTACGCATGCCTGAACAAGGGTCTCGACTTGCTCTTCAGCAGAGCCGATCTGCGCCTGATGACTGCTCAGCGCGTTCAAGCTAGCCGCTTGTGCCTTCGTCATACGAGACTTTTTCTCTAAACTGTGAACTGCCGCATCGACCCGTTTTTTTGCGTCTTTAACTGCTTGAACGAAGTTCAATAAAGGGACCTTGTCCGAAGGCAATACCGCCACCATCGTTTTTGCGATGACATCTTCGTGAATCCCGCGTTCCTCAAAAAGATATTGATACGCCTCACCGGACTTATTATTTTGCAACGCCATTTTTGATACCCTATAGAGCTCGTCGTGAGCGTCGTATAACGGCGCCAGAATCTGCTCGGAAACGCTGGACGGTCGAATGAACTTAAAGCAAGTTGGGTGAAAACACTTCGCGAGGCTGTCGTCTCGCTTGATCCCCATCGATTCGTGTTCACAAAATGGGCACGGGATTGTATCCCCCGGTCTAGCATCAATGCCAAATCTATCATGCAGGATCTTGGTTACGCCGACCATCTTGATTCTCCCTAAGTGCCAGTTTTAATTCTCCCTCAAACCCGCGCTCGCCAAGCAATCGCAACATTTGCGAGCGCACAAACTCCCACTGAGGCGTCTGCCCGTAGACGGATTCGATCAATGCGAGTTGTTCACGTCGAAGGATTGAGATGAGTCGCAACAGAGTTGTTTCTATATCTGCGCTCACAGTCCGACCTCCCCTGGCTTGCACCGGAGCAGCTTGCAGATCTCTTCGGTAAGTTTAGCGCTCGGAGTCTTGCGTCCGTAAAGAATCCCGGACAAAAGCTCGTCACGTATTTTAAGGGCATAAGCAGCGTTTGTCTGCGTTCCACAGACTTCGATAAGTTTGAACTTTAGTTTAAGATTTGGCGATCGTTGAAGCTTAGACATCCCGGTTTCCTTTTTGGCGCGCACCAGTCCCACGACTGATTTCCGATTCTTGAATTGTGTGAATCATCCGCGCCCGGAATACCGAGCTAAACTAAGAATACACCACGAAATATTTCCACGCAAGAAAAAATATCTTTGTTTGAGAAGTATCTGTGATAGATATACTGTATGGCGATAAGTTCCGACTTAAAAGAAGCGATCGATTCGTACCTTCAACAGAGCAAACAAAAGCAAGGGGATTTGGCTGCGCTGTGCCGCCAGGTCCCCAATAATTTTTCCAGCTGGCTCAATGGGAAGCGACTAGGCCCAAGCCCTCGAACGCCTAGTGGTCTGGCTTTTTACGAAAAATTAGCTGAGGTAATTAAGTGGCCCGTTGGAAAAGTGATCGCACACGCAGAAGCCAACGCCAACATGGACACGAGTAAGTTTTGGGAGGGATTCAACAAGCAGGCGCAGAAGGCGCTAACAACCTCCTCCGAGCTCTCGCCAGAAACAAGGAAAAAAGTCCTTCTCATCGCGCTCAATTCACATGGCTGCGAAGAGTATCTAGACGTAATTCTAACAGGCTTTCAAACATACATCGAAAAGGTGTGCCATTTGGACTGGATAGAAAACCCAAGCCAAGTGCAGAGTCGATTAGCCAAGAAAAGGGGGAAGTAAAAAAAGAGGTAATTGGCCAGCCGTCTAGGACATGAAGTCGGGTAATTTTCCTGCGAACAGCGTCCGCAGCGCATCCATGGGATGCACTCCATTTTTTCTGCAGGTGGAGAGATAGCTTCGAAT
>JBBCAV010000042.1:0-35281 GCA_051382305.1 Bdellovibrionota bacterium FG-2 | reverse complement strand
CAGCTCTTTCCTGAGCTTGAAATACAGCACTTTTCGTCTGCATTTCGGGATGAAAGTCACATGGTATTTGCATTCCCACCGCGTGTGGCTTAATGATTCTGACTCGTTCATAAATTGGGTTTCCTTTTTATCTTGTTGTTGGCGATTGTTTTTAGGTTTTGGAAAGTTCCTTTTCTCACAATCCGATCGCCCCGTACCTCAGCCCCCGCGTGCTCACGACACAACTTTGAAACTCGAGCACTTCCATCGCCCGCCACAAGATCAGCGCTCCCGCTAGCAATACGTCCGCACGGCCTGCCTCAACTCCAGGAAGCGCGAGTCGCTCGGCCACCGTTCGCCACTTCAACTCTTCCACTAAGCGATGAACATCACCACGAGTCAAAACCGCGCCATCGATTTTTTGCGCATCAAAAACCTCAAGTTCTAGCTGATAAGCCGCAAGGGTCGTGACTGTCCCCGCGACTCCCACTAGCTGAACCGTAGAACCCACACTCTTGCGCCATGGCAGTAAAGTCTGAAGCAAGCGATCGATCTCATCTTGGCATTTCCAAAACTCCGCATCGATCACAGGATCCGATTTCAAATAACGCTCGGTAAATCGCACGGCGCCCACATCAAGGCTATGGCCGAGCACCCGCTCTCCAGTAAGCGAAATGAACTCCGTACTTCCGCCGCCTATATCAATCACCGCAGACTGACCAGGATTCATCCCCGGCAAAATCGCTCCCCGAAAACTCAGCGACGCTTCTTCTTCACCCGAAACCAACCTAAATAAGAATCCCGTTTCTCTCTGGACACGCTTCCGAAACTCTTCCCAATTACCCGAATCGCGGGCCTGGCTTGTCGCGATACAGGTGACTTGAGCGGGATCCACTGCGTGAGCGCGGACTTTGTCCGCATAGCCCTTCAAGCATTCAAGCGTACGCTCCATCGCCGCAAATTTAAATTGCTTGTCCTGATCCAAACCCTCGCCTAAACGTACCACCGTTGCGTAATCTCCCAGCACTTTTACAACAGGCTTTCCGGCCTTCTCCACTCCAGCAATCAGCAACAAACAAGTATTAGTTCCCAAATCGATCGATGCGCGAATCATTTGCGAACCTGTAAGCATGGCTTTGCCAACTCGCACCCGATTTCTGCAAAAAACCTAAGCGCCTTTTTTGTTTCAAGGCTCCCCTTAAGCTTCAAAGCACTTAAGCCCAACTCAATCGCCCCTGAATAGACCTTGGAAACCTTCTTTGTTTTTTGAATGGCCTTAAGATCCCGACTCACAAGATACCCCTCTTGAATCGAGAAAACCGCGGTCACCTGCTTAAGAGGGAGAGAAACATCCTCAAACTTTGCTCCTTCGAACGCAAAGTTTCCCTTGCCCCGAAACCGACCCAGGACTTCATCTTTAGAAAACCCACCCGTCTCTCCCTCGACTTCTAAAAGCGCACTCCCAAATAAAACAGAAGACACCTGACTTGCCTGGGCCTCACTCACCTTAGCCACCACACGGTAGGGCGAACTAAACCCTTGAGTCAGATTATCCATCACAAAATCTGCTTTGAGCTTTCCGCCATAGGCCGAAGTTTCAACCGCTAGGTGCAGCTCGGGTTTAATCTGATCCATAGGCCCCTGAACTTTGAGCTCAAAATGCACAGTGCCTTCACTCACTAACCCCCGCGCGCCAACCAAAACCTCACCCCAGGGCTTGAGTTCAAAATCGGGAGTCTTGGCCCGAAACTCCAGAATTCCCGCTTCCGTATTCGAGCTCCCTTTTCGCAAAGTCCCCGATCCGGACAAAACGGTATTGACTAAACCCAAATCAAACCGCCTTATTACAATCTCAGCAGGCGTTCCAACAACAGCGACATCTAAGTGAGCCGCGACCCCGGCCTTCTTCTCATAGACCTGAGGCAGCCCAAGCGCCGCTTGATCAAGATCCACGCTCAAATCAACATCGATCTTTTCAAGCTCTCGCCCCTTCAAACTCGTTTGCAACCCCAACGAAGCTTTTACCGGTCCCTTCAGGCTCCAACCCGATGCCCCTTTGGTATCGAGCCCACCCCAAATTTCCACCTTGATGGGACGAAGCAAGGACAAGTCCTGAGAGCGAAAATTCAAATTAGAAAAAATCGTCTCCTGATGCGAGAGCTCATCGCGATAAATAAACTTTGCATTCTTAACATCAATTCCAAATCGCGCGGATGCCAAAATCCCGGGAAGAGTAAACGTGCCCTCTGACTCCGCCAAGTGAAAAACTTCGAGCAGGGAGTGCCTTCCTGCGGCGTTTCTCATCGAAACAATCTCAGGGCCCTCAAGTTTTAGGTTAATTTCGGGGGCCCCCTTCAACAGCGCCAACAACGGCACTTCAAAGTCAGCCTCTTGGACACTAAAAACCGGGTTCCCATCCCGATCACGAATACGCAACCCCGCCGCTTTTACCCTAATCCTGCCTAACAATGAGACCGAAAACTTCCCAACCTCAACCTGGCCATCCACGAACTGGCCTATTCGAGCCGCAAGCCTAGCGCGAAAGGGATTTACATCTACAGCGAAAGACAAGATCAACAAAACCAGGCCTATGAAGACAGTTGAGAGTCCAACAATTTGAAAGGCCTTCTTCATGAACGCTCCAACCCGAGTAACTTTTTGACGATTTGTTGAACCATGGCCGGATTTGCTTTTCCGCCGGAAGCCTTCATTGCCTTCCCCACGAAAAAACTCATGAGTTTGTCTTTACCCGCTTTGAGCTCTGCGGCCTGCGCTGGATTGCTCTCGATTATTTTTTTAACAATCGGCTCCAGAGCTCCCGTATCACTCACTTGCTTAAGACCCTCTTTTTCGATGGTCGCCTCGACACTCAATCCCGAACTCCAAACCGAAATCAAAACCTGCTTGGCCCCCGAACTCGAAAGCACTCCCCCAACAGACGCTTGAACCAGATCGGCTAAATGCCGCGGCGACACCTTGCTTTGCGCAAGATCCACTGAAGCCTCTGACGAAAGCCTTGTGACTTCGCCCGTTAGAAAATTCACAATCGCTTTTGCGGGAACCGTGAGATCCCCTTCTGGAAACAGCGCAATCGTCTTCCCGAAAAATTCCGACAACACTTTCGAGACGCTCAACGTTGCGGCATCTTGCGGGGACAATTTGTATTGCTCGCTATACCGCGCCCGCTTCTGATCCGGAAGTTCTGGCAACTCACGTCGCAAGGCCTCCACCCACTCAGGAGAGAGCCGCAGCGGCAACAAATCGGGATCCGGAAAATAGCGATAATCGTGCGCCTCTTCTTTACTCCGCTGTGAAACCGTCACGTTCTTGTCCGAGTCGTATCCGCGCGTTTCCTGCACAATCTTCCCGCCCGAAACAATGACTTGAACTTGCCGCTGAATTTCATACTCAATGGCTTTTTCAATGAACCGAAACGAATTCACATTCTTGATCTCGGCCCGCGTCCCTAAAATCTGCGCCCCTCGCTTGCGCACGCTCACATTGGCATCACAGCGAAAATTACCCTCTTGCATGTTTCCATCGCAAATTCCCAGAGTGACCACAAGCGAATGCAATGTACGCAGATATGCGCCCGCCTCATCCGCAGAGCACATCTCCGGTTCACTGACGATCTCGATAAGTGGCACGCCCGCGCGATTCAAATTCACGGCGGAGTACCCTACTTCATGAACGTTTTTACCTGCGTCTTCCTCAAGGTGTATTCGGGTAATGCCAATTCGCTTAGGCGTAGGATCTCGTGGAATTTCGAGCCACCCTTTTCCACACACGGGCAAATCGTACTGTGAAATTTGATACCCCTTGGGCAAATCGGGGTAAAAATAATTCTTTCGCGAAAACACACTCTCCAACTGAATATCACAATGAGTCGCTAGCCCCGCTCGTACCGCATACTCCACAGCCTTCTTGTTCAAAACAGGGAGCGCACCTGGCTGTCCTGTACATACCGGGCAAGTATTTAGATTGGGAGCGACATCAGCGACGGATTTTCCCTCCTGCAATCGAGCAGGACAAGAACAAAAAATCTTGCTCTGTGTGGAGAGCTGACAATGAACTTCAAGTCCGATAACCGCTTCAAAATCAGAAAGCATGACCTAGGCCCTCCTTTCAAATGCGTCTGCGACACGAAGGAGATCCGAATCAGAATGAAGTTTCCCAGCTAAATGCAGTCCAATGGGCAACCCGGCCCAATCTCTCCCACACGGCACGCTCAAAGCAGGCAGTCCGGCCAGATTCGCCGGGATTGTGAAAATGTCGTTGAGATACATCTGAAGCGGATCTTCTGATTTTTCACCAAGCTTGAAAGCAGTAGATGGTGCGACCGGGCCTAAGATAAAATCGACCTTTTCAAAAGCCGAAATAAAATCTTGTTGAATCAAGCGCCGCACCTGGCAAGCCTTGCGATAGTACTGATCCGAATAACCACTGGAAAGCGCAAAAGTCCCCAGCATAATTCGTCGTTTTACTTCATCGCCAAAACGCGAACGCACTTTTTTGTAAAAACTCAAAAGATCCCCCTGAGTACTCGAAAGCGCCTCAGGTCGAACACCAAAACGAACCCCATCAAACCGGGCGAGATTACTAGAAGCCTCACTCACGGCGACGACATAATAAACCGAAACGGCATAAGAAGTATGAGGCAGAGAGACAGGTACGCACTTCGCACCCTGCTTCTCAAACCACTTCATCGCATCCTGTACTGAAGTGGCGACCTCCGCTTGCACGCCGCTAACAAAATATTCCTCGGGAATTCCGATTCGAATCTTCGACCACTCAATCGGCGCGCGAAGGCTCTCCGCATATTTCTGTGGTGTTTGCTGAAGACTTGTCGAATCCAGTGGATCTGCGCCCGAAATGACATCCAGAACCACCGCAGAATCATGAACGCTTTTCGTAAGAGGCCCGATCTGATCAAGCGATGAAGCAAATGCAACTAACCCATAACGACTCACATGCCCGTAGGTGGGCTTCACACCGGTGACCCCACAAAACGAAGCGGGCAGGCGAATCGAGCCTCCCGTATCAGAGCCCAACGCCGCAACGCATAGTCCTGCAGCAACGGCACACGCAGAGCCGCCACTTGAACCCCCTGGCACATGGCCCGGATGCGTGGGATGCTGAACCGGACCAAAGGCTGAGTTCTCGTTTGAACTCCCCATGGCAAACTCATCCATATTGAGTTTGCCCAAAATCACCGCGCCCGCCTTCTCGACTCGATTGACCACCGTCGCCGAGTAAGGCGGAATATAATTTTCCAAAATCCGCGAGCCACAAGTCGTACGAAGGCCCTGGGTCACCATATTGTCTTTTACCCCAAAAGGAATTCCAAAAAGCGGCTGCGCCTCCCGAGGAACACGCCCCGCCTTTGCAAAGACGGCAGTCGCAGCCCTCGCTTGCTCCAACGCCTTCTCTTCAGACACGGTCAAAAAAGCATTGAGCTGGCTTGCCCGAATTCGCCCCAAATACTCCTGAGTCAACTCCAACGGAGTAAATTCTTTTTTATCAAACGCATCATGAATGCGCTGGATTTCTGAAATCGATTGGCTATTTTTCATAAAATCGGCGGGACCTTAAAGGCCGTTCCAATCACGCCATCCGTTTGTGAGGCCGCCGACAACATCACGGGTCGTCCCTCAGTATCTACTTGCGGCTGCGCGGCCCGATCCTCACGCAACAGCGTTGGGAGGTCTATAGGATGATACAAAGGCTCCCCCAAGCTACTCTCTGGCACACTTTGGAGCTGATCAATATAGCCCAGCACTTGCGTCAGTTGATCTGAAAAGGTTGCTACCTCTTCTTCACTCAGTTCAAGGCGTGCAAGATTCGCAACCGAGCGAGAAATTGCATTCATGTCCATCGCATCTCCTTCTTAGCGCGCTTACCAAACAAGGCCCAGGTACTGCGAAACATAGCGGAGCAGAAACTTGCGCTTCTGCTTCCCCCCAAACTCTACCGTAACTTTTTGATTTTCACCCGAATCTTCAACCCCGACGACTGTCCCGGGCCCGTAATCGGGATGCGCGAGGCGTTGTCCGACCATTTCATTAGAACCTGAACCCGACTTTACCAGCGTTAGATTGGGGCGCTTCTGCTCAACGCGTGGCCCCCGAGAGTGAATCAGATTTTCTGGAATCTCCGCCAAAAACCGGGACTTTTCCTGGAAAACGGTATTTCCCCAAATACGACGAGCCTGGGCGCTTAACATAAACAACAGCTTGCGCGCGCGAGTCATCCCCACGTAACAAAGCCTCCGCTCCTCTTCGATCTCCATAGGGTCTTGCTCTTCCCATTCACGCTGAGAAGGGAAAAGCCCCTCTTCCATGCCCGCCATAAAAACCACCGGGTACTCCAAGCCTTTAGAGGAGTGGAGGGTCATCATTTTAAGAGTAGACGCGTTCCCATCCAGCGAATCCACATCCGAAACGAGCGTTGACTGCTCTAAGAATAACGGCAGGAGCTCGCGCTGCCTTTGCAGTCCCTCCGCCTCCGAAAGCCCCTTAAGCGCATCTTCCTCAAATTCCTGCAAAAGAGTATCAAACTCTTCTAAATTTTCGATGCGCGTGAGCGCTTCTTCGGTTCCTTCTTGACGAAGATCCTGGACGTAACCCGTCTCATCCAAGATTCGATGATAAAGCTCCGTAATCGAAAGCGTCTCTTGCGCGCTGATCAAGCGCCCCATCAGGGCCGTGAACTGTGAAAGCTTCCGTGCGGTCCCGGCTGAAGTCAACTCAGGTGTCGAAGCGGCCTTATGGAGCGCACTCCAATAATTAAACCCTTCACCTTCGGACAAGGTCAAGGCATCGAGTTTCTCAAGTGTGGTCTTGCCGATCCCACGCGCGGGGACATTAATAATGCGTTTCAGGCTCACCGAATCGGCCGGATTCATAATGAGCTTCAAATAGGCTAAAATATCCTTAATTTCCTTACGATCATAGAACCGAAGGCCCCCCAATACCTGATAGGGAATCTTCTCGCGCCTCAGTACATCTTCAAACTGCCGGCTTTGCGCATTCGTGCGATAAAAGATCGCAAAGTCAGAGTACGAATAACCTTCATGGGAGGCCAAGCGCTTCACCTCACCTACGACAATATCGGCTTCAGCGCGTTCATCCAGAACATCATAGTGCTCAATGGCGAGCCCTTCTTCATTCTCGGTCCAAAGCGTTTTTTCTTTGCGTGTAGTATTGTTGGCAATCACCGCTCCGGCCGCCTGAATAATCGTTTGAGTCGAGCGGTAATTTTGCTCAAGCTTCACGATCTTGGCCCCCGGAAAATCCGTTTCAAATTCTAAAATGTTGCGAATATCCGCGCCACGCCAGCGATAGATCGACTGATCTTCGTCGCCGACCACACACATGTTTTCGTGCCCGCCATGCCTCCGGCTCGCAAGGGTAGAGAGGAGCTGATATTGCGCGCGATTCGTATCTTGATATTCATCGACATGAATATAACGAAACCGCTGTTGATACTTCCGGCGGACTTCAGCGTTATCGCGAATCAGGCGATAGGTCATACAGAGGATTTCGCCAAAATCTAGAGCGTTATTCTGAAAAAGGTCTTTTTGATATTGCTCGTAAACGACCTTTAAATGCCGCTCAAAAAGGTCATGGGGAGCGGGCTGAAGATCTTGAGGCTCGGTTGCGTCACATTTGAGTCGATTGATGGCGCCTTGCAAAGATTTGGGACTCACCTTCTTCTCACCAAGCCCCACCTTCTCCATCACGTCTTTGAGTAGGCGGAGCTGATCGGAGTCATCATAGATTACGAAAGGCTTCGAAAAAGGCGTATGCGCCATTTCGCGCCTTAAGATTCGTACGCACACCGAATGAAAAGTTCCAATCTCCGGACGCGCAATACTTAACGATCCCTCACCGACCGAAGCCAAAGCACGCTCGACCCGCTCCCGCATTTCGCCTGCGGCTTTATTCGTAAAAGTGACGGCAAGAATCTGATAGGGAGGAACTCGTAGTGATTCAATCAAATGAGCCATTCGCGAAGTCAGCATCTTCGTCTTACCTGAGCCCGCGCCAGCCAACACCATCAGCGGTCCTTCGGTGATCAAAACCGCTTCGCGCTGACGTTCATTTAGTCCTGCAAAATAGGACGTCTCTTTTATATTCATTACTCTACCGTCACGCTTTTAGCGAGGTTGCGAGGTTTATCTACATCCGTCCCCTTAAGTACCGCCAACTCATAACTGAGCAACTGCACAATCGGGGCCACCAAGAACGGCAGCAAAGATTCATGAAGATCGGAAGCATGCGGAAGCGGAATCCAATGGCTGCACAAAGAGCGAAACTTTTCATCGCCTTCTTCGCCCACCCCCACAATGATTGCGCCGCGGGCTTTAACTTCTTCAAGATTCGAAATCGTTTTATCGCGCCAACGATCACGGGGAGCAATCACGATCACCGCCATTTCGTTATCAATCATCGCAATGGGTCCGTGCTTTAATTCGCCCGCAGCGTAGCCTTCGGCATGCACATAAGCGATTTCTTTGAGTTTCAGGGCACCTTCAAGCGCCAAAGGAAACGAATACCCCCGACCAATGAAGAAAAAACCCTTAGCCTTATAGAGATTCTGCGCAGCTTTTCGAATGGCTTGCATCCACGCGCCGCCCTCTTCAAGATTCTGAGAAAGCAACATGGGTAGTTTTACGAGGTCATGAAAAAGCTCGGTGACCTCAGCGGAACTTTGGGAACCTTTTTGCCCCGGGCGTTTCAAAGCAAGATAACCCGAAAGCAGAAGCATCACGAGCATCTGCGTAGTGAAAGTTTTTGTGGCAGCGACACCAATTTCCGGACCTGCGGACGTATAAAGAACCGCGTCGGCTTCTCGCGACACCGTGCTGTTACGCACGTTCGTCACACCCAGAGTCGGCACCCCTTGGCTGCGCATTTGTTTCAAAACGGCAAGTGTATCTGCCGTTTCGCCAGATTGAGTGAGTCCCATCACTACGGTGCCTGGCGGAACAACGGGATTGCGGTAACGAAACTCGCTGGCAAGCTCGACATGCGTCGGGATCCTGGCCCAATTCTCCAACCAAAATTTTCCCAAAAGTGCCGCATGCCAAGAAGTACCACAAGCGACGAGCATGATTTGCTCAGCCTTGTCCAAAATCCCGACTGCCGGCTGAAGGGCCAAAGGAAACGGATCCGTTTTCGCACGATCTAAGATACTGTTAAGGGTATCGACCAGGGCCGTCGGCTGCTCATGAATCTCTTTGAGCATATAATGAGCAAACCCCTGCTTATCGAGTTTCTCTACCGACCAATCGATTTTAGTCATCGTTCGCTGAACCTTCGCGCCCGTTTGTAGATCAAAAAACTCAAGACCCTTTCGCGTTCCCACGACCACATCCCCATGCTCGAGAAAAAACACTTCTTGGGTAATATCCAGAAGCGGCTGAGCGTCGCTCGCAAGCACCGCCCCCCCCTGAGGATCAAAAGCCGCAACCAGAGGGGAGCCGTTTCTAACGCCCACGATGACGCCGGGATCTTTTTCCGACATCACCACAACGCTACAACCGCCTTCGAGGCGGGTGAAACTCTTGCGAACCGCATCTACAAATGAAGCGCCCCCTTGAACTTCTCGCTCCACTAAGAAACCAAATAGTTCGCTGTCGGTTTCCGATTCGGGCGTCTTTCCCCAGGTGAGGATTTCTTTTTTTAGATCCTGATAGTTTTCGATGATTCCGTTGTGAACCAGGACAATATGACCTGTGCGATGAGGATGAGCATTTTGAGTGGTCGGTTTTCCATGAGTGGCCCAGCGCGTGTGCCCGATGCCACAGGTCGCGCCACTGAAAGGGGGTTCGCTTGCATTGAGAAGTTTTTCGACGTTCTCGAGCTTCCCTTCGGACTTCTTAACTTCAATTTTTCCGTTCAGGAAAAACGCAACGCCTGCCGAGTCATACCCTCGGTACTCGAGGCGCTTGAGTCCTCGCAATAAAATTTCCACAGCAGGTCGATGTCCGACGTAACCGACAATTCCACACATAAACTCTATTCCTTTTGCTTAATCCTGCGCGCATATCCCAACTTGTTCACTTGCCGGGAGCGAGCGATGGCGAGGGCCTCTGGCTCCACATTCTGCGTAATCGTCGAACCCGAGGCCACATACGCACCCTTGCCAATGCGAATGGGCGCAACCGTCTGGCAATCACTCCCCATAAAAACATCATCCTCTATCAAGGTGCGATGTTTTCTTAGCCCCTCAATGACTCGGCCGTCAAAGTTACAGGTAATGAAGCCGCAGCCAATATTCACGTGGCTTCCGACTTCTGCGTCCCCAAGGTACGAAAGGTGAGAGACGTTTGTATGGCTGCCAATCTTTGTCTTCTTAAGCTCAACAAAATTTCCAATCTTCGAACCCTCTCCCACGACCGAGTCGGGGCGAAGATGTGCATAAGGCCCGAGCTGAACTCCGCGACCAATCTTTGACGCCTCAGCAACCGTTCCCGTTTTGATGTTTGCGCCTTCACCCACTTCAACATCCTTTAACACAACATGGGGCCCAAGCGTCGAGCCTTTTCCAACGGTCGTTTTGCCCAGCAGTACCACCCCTGGCCCCACACTGACGTCCGCCTCAAAGGTGACCGTTGTATCCAACCAAGTTGAAGAAGGATCGCGAAAGGTCACCCCAGCCTCAGCCCATCTCTTGATCAGGCGCCTATTAAGGATACCGCCCGCTTCGGCAAGCTCGTAGCGATTGTTCACACCTCGGAGGTCCTCGGCAGAGGACCATTTGAGTATTTCAATGCCCGAGCGCACCTTTGAAGCGCGTGCGACGAGATCCGTCAAATAATATTCACCCTGTGCATTGCTCGTGGTTAACTTAGGCAACGACTCTGCCAAAAACTTCGCATCAAAAGCGTAGATAGAGGCCGCCACTTCGCGAATTCTTTTTTCCAGGGGAGTCGCATCCCGCTCTTCAACAATTCGAAGTACGTTCTTCCCTTGGCGTAGAACTCGACCATAGCCAAGTGGATTTTCAAAATCGCAGGTCAAAAGTCGAAGCACCGTCCTAGCCTCAAAGGGCGCCGCCAGCGCCTCAATCAAAGCCGAAGGAATTAACGGCAGATCTCCTGGCAACACCAAGACCGTTGCGCCTTGATCCTTGACGCGCTTGCCCCATAGAGAATCCATCGCACAGCGTGCGGCGTGTCCGGTTCCTTTTTGTTCATCTTGAGAGATAAAAGAGATCCCACCAGAAAATGACGCGGAGATTGCACTTTTTTCAACAGCCGCTTCAACCTTTTCTTTTCCGTGTCCAACGACGATCCCCACAGAGACTCGATCACCGATCGCTCCCACAGCATTCAAAACATGAATTAAGAGGGGCTGTCCAGCGATCTCATGCAAAACCTTTGGTAGCTCAGAAACCATCCTTTTTCCCTGTCCTGCCGCCAAAATCATGACGGCGACGGGTGCGGGTTTATGGACGGAGCGAACGGGGCGAGATGCTTTTTTTATCATGATCATTTCCGGTTACCGGAATTCGCCCGACACCTCAAGTTCCAATTCCTTATAAAACCTTATAAAAGTTATTGTGAAATCGAATAAAACAGTTAGAATAAGCAGAACAGTGGAGCCTTCTCAGCAGGATGAGGGGAAGGTCAAAAAACCACTGGAGAGCGTGAGGGGGGTTGACCATGGAAGCGAAAACTCTGGCTAAATACCGGAAGGTTCTTCTCGAAGAGAAACAACGGATTCTCAATAATACGAAAAACGCACTGCAAAATGAGATTATTATTTCCACAGATGACCTAGCTGACGAAACTGATCTTGCTTCAAGCGAAGTGAATCAAAACCTGATTTTCAAACTTCGCGATCGTGAGCGCCAGCTCCTATCAAAGATCGACGAGTCTTTGGCTCGAATTGACGATGGGACGTTTGGGACTTGCGAAGACTGCGAAGAGGACATTGAGCCGCGCCGAATGGAAGCTAGGCCAACGTCAACGCTTTGCATTGCCTGCAAAGAAAAGCAAGAGCACCGAGAAAAGATCTACGCCTAATCGCGTTAGTAATTTTTTCTCTAAATTCAGTCCGACATAATATTGACCCTAAGAGGGCACCTTCGTGCCCTCTTTTGCATACTCCTTAGACAGAAATCTCCTCCAAACTCATGACGCGCCAAAATACTGATTCGCTTGTCCTCTTGCGTCGTTATTGATTTGAATTTATTTTGATTTGGACCCACTTTCTTTTCGAATAACTCTAAAGACAAACCCCCCTCCCGCCGAACCATTCATTAGGAACAACAACTCTGATGGCTGAGGAGGCCTCTGGAATGGTAACAAACTACGACGGCGAGCAGGTAGAAATCCCAGGAACACTTCCCATGTTGCCCGTACGCGACATCGTGGTCTTCCCCTATATGATCCTTCCCCTCTTTGTGGGACGCGACTCTTCAATCAAGAGTATCGAAGAAAGTCTGGCCCGCGCCGACCGACTCATCCTCTTAGCCTCTCAAAAAGACATTAGCGATGAACATCCGACTCCTGAGGGTATCTATCGCACCGGAACGGTGGCGATGATCATGCGCATGCGCAAACTTCCCGATGGGCGCATCAAAGTCCTCGTACAAGGACTGTGCAAAGCGAACATTTTAGAGTTTTCGCAGAACCAACCCTTCTTTGAAGCCAAGATCGAGAAGATCGAAGACGAAGCGCTGAATGCAGGCTCCGCCCCCGAAGCCCTGATGCGAACGGTGCGCGAACAGCTTGAAAAAGTAATTGCGCTCGGCAAAGTACTCTCCCCAGACATCATCATGGTTCTCGATGACATCACGGATGCCGGCCGCCTTGCCGATCTCGTCGCTTCGAATTTAGGACTTAAAGTTTCGGATGCCCAACTCATCTTAGAAACTCATGACCCCGTGGCACGTCTTCAGAAAATTCACGATATCCTAGCCAAGGAAATCGAAGTTCTCACTTTGCAAGCCAAGATTCGCTCCCAAGCGAAGGATGAGATGACCAAATCTCAGAAAGAATACTTCCTTCGTGAGCAGATCCGCGCCATCAAGACTGAGTTAGGCGACAATGACTCCAAAGCTGAAGAGCTCACTGAACTTCGCGAAAAAGTGGCCGCATGCAAGATGCCCGCTGAGACGGAGCAGGAAACGCTAAAGCAACTGGGTCGCTTGGAGCGCATGCATCCCGATAGCTCTGAAGCGTCAATGCTTCGCACCTATATTGACTGGGTCATTGACACCCCTTGGAGCAAGGCGAGCGTAGACAATCTTGATCTCACGCGCGCAAAGGCGATTTTGGATGAAGACCACTACAACCTCACCAAGATCAAGGAACGCATCCTCGAATATCTTGCCGTACGAAAACTTAAAGACAAAATGAAGGGTCCGATTCTTTGCTTCTCTGGACCTCCCGGTGTCGGAAAAACTTCATTAGGCCGCTCCATTGCGCGGGCCTTGGGACGTGAGTTTGTCCGAATTTCATTGGGCGGCGTCAAAGACGAAGCTGAAATTCGTGGCCATCGTCGGACCTATGTTGGAGCACTTCCTGGTCGTATCATTCAAGGGCTCAAACAAGCGGGAACGAACAACCCTGTGTTTGTCCTTGATGAAATCGACAAGCTCGGTAACGACTTCAGGGGAGATCCCTCTTCGGCGCTCCTTGAAGTTTTGGACCCCGAACAAAACTACGCCTTCCGCGATCACTACTTGAACGTCGCGTTTGATCTTACAAACGTCATGTTCATCACGACTTGCAATATGCTGGAAACCATTCCCTCGGCGCTCAGAGACCGGATGGAGATAATTCAGCTGTCTGGATACACGGAAGAGGAGAAGTACTTTATTTCCCGCAAGTATCTCATCCCTAAACAAACCACTGAAAACGGCCTCACCCCAGCTCTCATCGAATTTAACGATGAAAGCATCAAGGCAGTCATCTCGCAGTATACTCGCGAAGCCGGACTCCGTAACTTGGAGCGAAACATCGCAAATATCTGCCGGAAAACTGCCCGCTTTGTGGCTGAAGGCAAAAAGGAACAGACTCAGATCACTTCGGAGCTGACCAATAAGTTCCTAGGCCCTGCACCCTTTATTCGTGAAGACGAACAAGAGACCGACCAAGTCGGGGTCGCAACAGGTCTTGCCTGGACGGCTGTCGGAGGAGAGATCCTCTACGTTGAAGTCTCGACCATGAGAGGAAAAGGTTCTCTGATTCTCACGGGGCAACTCGGAGACGTCATGAAGGAATCCGGACAAGCCGCCTTGGGACTCATTCGTTCGAGAGCCAAAGACTTCGGAATTGACGAAGACTGGTTTGCTTCAAACGATATCCATGTCCACTTCCCTTCAGGGGGAATTCCAAAAGATGGACCTTCAGCGGGAATCACAATGGCCGCCGCGATGATCTCGAAACTTACGGGCATCACCATGCGCAAAGATGTGGCGATGACCGGCGAGATCACGCTGACCGGACGCGTGTTACCAATCGGAGGACTCAAGGAAAAGGCGCTTGCAGCCATGCGCCACGGGATAAAGACCATTATTATTCCTGACAAAAACAAAAAGGACCTCGAGGATATTCCGGAAGAATATCGCGCAAAACTCACCTTCGTGCCCGTCAAGACGATTGACGAAGTCTTGGCAACAGTCCTAACGCATAAGGTGAGCCAATTGGCGACAAAGGCAAAGGCCCCTAAGACAGCGAAAAAGAGGGCCCATGCTCCCCATGTCGATAAGGCGGCCTAGAGCTCCGTGACACCGCTAGAACTTCTCCTGTGTCTAGCCTTGATTGCAAGCTCCGCTTTTTTGTCTGCCTCTGAAGTCGCGATCTTTAGTTTATCGCGATTTCAGCTCAGATCGCTTAAGGATCACTCGCGCAACGCTTTTCGGAAGATCAAGCGACTGATTGGTGACCCGGGTGGGCTCTTAGTGACGCTGCTGGTTCTCAACGAGATGGTCAATATCTCGCTATCCTCGATCATTGCTTCAGCCGTTTCAAGAGGTACGCACGAGAAATCCGAACTTCTCCCGTTTTTACCTCCGTGGGCATTGCATACGCTCTTGGGCATTATTATTACAACGCCGATCGTGCTTTTTGCTTGTGAGCTCACGCCCAAGGTCATCGCAGCCAGAGCGAACCAGCTCATTGCCACACTCACCGCAAGCCCTCTCTCCACGCTGTACGACATCAGTTTCATCCCACGGCGAGGCCTCATTCGTCTCGTCGCTATTCTTGCCCGCAAGTTGCGACAAAAAGGGCCGCCGGCTGAAAAACTTCGGGCCAATTTGGAGCCCGAGACTGAACACCTTCTTCGAGAGAGCGATTTTTTATTGATCGCAGAAGAGGGCCTCAAAGAGGGCGTCATTCAGCAAAACGAACTTGAGCTCATTCGTAATATTTTTGAATTTGATAATCGAACAATCGAAGACATCATGACGCCCATTTCTCTCGTTCAGTGTCTTTCCTCTGCAACGACTGTGAAAGACGCGCTCAATCGGATGAAAAATCTCAAATACTCACGCCTTCCAGTAACGGAGGGGTCAAGCAAACAGGTTGTCGGGGTTCTTTACTTCAAAGACCTCCTAAGGGCTCGGCTCAAGCCAGAGCTGCTTGGGGCGCCTATCACCTCCTTAATGCACAAACCCTTTATCATTGGTCCCACCCTGCACATGAACACGCTTTTTCGAAAGATGAAAAAGAACAAGACGCACCTCGCAGTCGTACAAATTACTAACCAAACACTCGGGATTGTCACGATGAGCGACGTGCTCGACGCGCTCTTCGAAGAAGTCCTTCCAGAACCGGAGGAATTTGAGCAAGAGCCGCCCGCGAGGCCCAAAGAATGAACCTTTCCTTTTGGACTCTCCTATTTATCGTCCCCATTCTTTTGACAATTGAGGGACTATTTTCGGGATCCGAGATTGCCCTCTTGTCGGCAGACAAACTTGCTCTCAAGAAGCTGTCGAAAACCGGCGCGCGCGGATATCGCTTGGCTTTTGAACTTTCTGGAAAGCCCGAGCGAGTCCTCTCGGCGACGCTTCTCATGACAAGTCTTTGCGTCATCACAAACTCCACACTCATCACTTTCTTTTTTCTTGCTGCCCACCCGAAACATGCGGATCTCTACACGGTCTTGGTGGTTTCCCCTTTGGTCGTCATTTTTGGGGAGCTCATTCCAAAAACAGTTTTTCAGCGCTATTCCCTCAAACTGGCTCCCTATGTCGCGCTTCCAGTGCAAGGAGTTTACCAGGCCTTTTTTCCCATCACGCGAGTGCTCGCCTCCTATATGAGTCGACTCTCCAAACTGATTGGTCCGATGGAGGAGCTTCTGGCCGGAAAACCTCGAACCACACGCGAAGAGCTGCGGTCGCTTTTGTCCTACACCAAACGCGAAACAGAAATCAAAACCAGCGCCAAACGAATGATCCGACGCATTTTGGATTTTAGAGATAGCGAGGCCAAGCACGCGCTGATTCCACTGGTTCGGGTCGAAGCGATCGAAGAAGGTTCGACGATTCGAGAAGCGCTCGAATGTTTTGAGCGCCACCGACACTCCCGCATGCCGGTTTACTCGGAGCGAATCGACAATGTCATCGGAGTGATTGATGCATCGGATTTGTTTACCACGAGTGATCTGGAACAGCCCATTCGAAACTACATGAATTCCCCGCACTATGTCGCAGAGACTCAAGCCTTAGATGAGTTACTCAACGACATGCGTCTTGAAGACATTGAAATGGTCGTCGTCGTTGACGAACACGGGGGCGCCGTCGGAATTTTGACGTTTGAAGATGTCATTGAGGAGATTGTCGGTGAAATTCAGGACGAGTACGACAATGAATTGGCGTTGTATAAAGAACTTTCCGACACCAGCTGGATGATTCAAGCTCGCATGGAGGTTCAGAAAATCAACGAAATCCTCAAGCTAGACCTCCCGCAGGGCGAATACGAAACCCTCAGTGGCTTCTTGCTACAGCAATTTGGCCGAATTCCCGAATCTCGCGACGAACTCTTTTTTACCACCCCTTCTGGTGCATATAAATTCACAATTCAGAAGGCCTCCGAACGCCATGTGGAGAGCGTGCTCGTCGAAAAAATTGAAAGCTAACCCTTTTTTTATAAAGCGTTTACAATAAGAACGAAGAGGGGAAGGCAAAGGATGGCCAAGACCGTACTCATTGTCGATGACGTCGCGTTTGTTCGAAAAACGCTTTCAGAAATTCTCACGGCCGCGCACTATCAGGTCGTCGGGGAAGCCGCAGATGGAGCTGAAGCGATTAAGCTCTACATGAAACTTCGACCCGATATTGTCACCATGGATATTGTGATGCCCAATATGAGCGGAATTGATGCCACCCGACGCATTGTAAAAATGGATAAGAAAGCACGCGTCGTGATTATTTCTGCGATGGGACAAGAAAATCTCATCATGGATGCGATTAACGTTGGCGCGCGCGATTATCTCACGAAGCCCTTCAGTTCCGCCGACGTACTAAAGACCATCGAGCGCGCATTTCTTGATGCAGGCGAATCGATCGCCCGCGGAACCGCCTCAAGAGATGCTCGCACCGGATAAGGGAGAATCTGAAATGAAAAAATCAAACTCGATTTATGAGACTTTACAGATGGCGCTTCCCGAGAGTTTTCCCTTTTACCATCTAGGGGAGGTCACCAAACTTACCCCCGCTTTGCCCCACGAAAAGAAGATTCCTGTTCTCGCCCCCTCTGACGAACTCAAAACTATTGGCTACTCCCTTCAAGGCGATTTCCAGGGAGTCCTTCTCGTACAGTTCGACAGAAGTTTGGATTTCTCGGTCTATGCCGAAATGGGAAACATCATTGCGAGCCAGCTTGTGACCACACTAAGCGCACGCAAGGAGATGGACCTGGCGGTGTCGCCGCCGCAAAAGATTTCTAAGTCGGTGTTTCAGTCGCTCTTAAAAGTTGGAAAAGATTTTCCCTATCATCAATACATCCATAAACATGGCAACGTTGAAGTGACCGTCCATGCATGGATTATTCTGACCTCATCAGGAGATCGAGGACATGCTTAGGCTTATTGGACTTGGGTTCAAACTCATTTTCTTTTCCGTCGCTGTGCTTGTATTGGGCCACCTCATTCGTTGGGATGGGAAAACAGTTTCAGACCAAGTCCGAACTGGACTCGCACAAGCAGAACACGCGACGGCGACGAACCAATGGCTCCCGCCCATCCTCAGTCCGGTGCGCAGCTGGGCCAGTCATCTCCTAGGCGATGCTCGCAATGGCAGCCAGAAGTCTTCGACATCATCCCGCAGTTTTCGGGATAACGACGATGAGGCTTCGCCCGCGGAACGCCGAAAACTACAGTCTCTGATTCAGCACTCGCGCTGAAACCAAAAACTTATTCGGCGCTATTTGCAGAGATCGATTTCACCCTTGCCTCGGATTTATCTTGATCAACTGATTTTTCTAGATCCGCAAATTTACAGTTGATGGCACTTGCCGTCGTCTCCAAGACCGAGTTTTCGCCAAGACGAGCCGACTCAATGGGAGCTCGACTCGGCTCAAAAGCCAAAACCGGTGGCGCAAACGACACGCCAAACGCAATCAACAACATGATTCTCTTTTTCATAACTACTCCTGTTACTATTTATCCAAACTCATCACTACACAGAGGAGTAGTGCAACCCAAGTGCCACATGGGTTCAAAAAGACACTGCCGCAACTTCCCTTCACAAAATCAAGAAGTTACGGCAAAACTCCCTCTGCCTACGAAACAGACACCCCCCGCCCTGATTGATAACAAGACAGCAACTGTAAAGGCCTTTGACACTGAAACCTTGACAAAACCCTGCCCCAAAGAGACTTATTTACCCGACAGCTTCTAAGTATAAGCCAACATGACGGGTTGGCGTTTCTACCAGGCACCCTTGCCTGACTATTTGGAGACTCTATATGTGGAATTTATGTGCGGTTCTCTCGTTGTTCATAAGCATCCCTCTCTTCGCAGCTGATGCATTTCCAACTTCCCCCGACGCCCAGCTCACTCCGGGTTCCCTGTGCCAGAGAGCGAGCAAGATTCGTTACCCCGAACAAATCGCTTACTGTAGCCGCGATGTCAAATCGGGCCTCAAAAGGCAAGTCATCGACACCTACGATCATGACCTCGGCTTTACGATCATGAAGACCGGCCGGGAGCATTTCAAGATCGATCATTATATCCCTCTTTGTATGGGCGGCAGTAATGAAGCCGACAACCTCTGGCCTCAGCACGAAAGCATTTATCAATATACAGACCCCCTTGAACCCATTGCCTGTCAAAAAATGGCTGAGGGAAAACTCCTTCAAGCCGATGCCATTGAAATCATCAAGAAGGCAAAAGCCAATCCGCCGGAAACCTCGCAGTACATTCAATACCTGCAGGACCTCTAGTTTCTACTTCTTATTGGCCATGAGCTGCGCGCGGATCGCACCCAAGTAATCCTTCACTTTGGCCTCGTGTTTTTCACAGGCCTCTTTTGAAGACAAATCTGGAGTTGAAGATTCGTTTCGAGTGATTAAAAGATTTGCAGGAATTTCTTCCAAGAACCGACTCGGATTTCGGGGCACTTCTTTGCCGTATCGAATGCGACTCTTTGCACGAGTTAAAATCAGATGATCCCGAGCTCGCGTGATGCCGACATAACAGAGCCTGCGCTCCTCACTTAGATCCGAGCACTCTTCAATCACACGACGATGGGGCAGCAAGCCCTCCTCCATCCCTACTAAGAATACAATCGGGTATTCGAGCCCCTTCGCCCCATGGAGCGTAAGCAGCGTTACTTGATCCTTTAGTTCCTGCTTCTCTTCATCCCGCTCCGCCTCATCGATCGAATCAAGAGTCATCCGGATAATAAACTCCCGCAATACATCCAATCCGTTCGTTGCGACACCGCCCGCTTCGGTTTCCGAAGAGAGAATGTCCGCCAGATTCATTTGTCCCACAGCATTAGCAAGTTCATCGACGCTATCCATTTTACGCGCAACTTCTTTAGCGTCATCAGAGTCCTGCTCAAAGCCTTGCTTTACGCCAATGAGTTCCAGCGAACGCTTTGCCCAAAGCGCTAAGCCCTGGCGAGAGATCTCGCAGGTTTCTAGTTCCGTTCGCATCTTATCAATGAGAGTCTTGAAACTTGCGACGCCTGTGGCGGCCTTGGTGGTTAAATCGCGGGCCTGGCCCAAAGTTTCGAAAAAAGAAATCCCTTTTTCAACGGCTTGCGCGTTTAGCACCTCGAGACTTGTCTTACCCACTCCGCGCGAGGGCCAATTGAGAATCCGTCTGGCAGAAGAGTCATCTTTTGGATTCAAAATGAGCTTCCAGTAAGAGAGCACGTCTTTGATTTCTTTCCGATTCAAGAAAGACATGGAGCCCACTATCTTGTAAGGAATTCCTCGCATACGAAGCGTCTCTTCAAAAATTCGAGATTGGGGATTGCTACGATAGAGGATAGCAAAATCCTTCCAGGGCCGTTTTTGCCTGATCACCCCCTCATTCACTTCACGCGCGCGTTTCAGAATCTCCTCAGCGACCACTTCGCCTTCGGCGCGATCGCCATCCACCATAATCATCTCGATAGGCTCGCCCTCGCCACGATCGGACCAAAGGGATTTGGGATGCCGGTTTCGATTCTTGCCAATCACTTCATTGGCGGCATTTAAAATCGTCGTCGTGCTGCGATAGTTCTGATCCAAAGTCAGGACGCGCGCGCCAGGATAGTGCTCACCAAAGTTTAAGATGTGAGTGGGATCTGCGCCTCGCCATGCATAAATCGATTGATCGTCATCACCGACCACACAAATGTTTTGCTTACTTTCTGTCAAGAGTTTCAGTAGCCGCGATTGAGCGGGATTGGTATCTTGATACTCGTCAACCAAGATATACTGGAATTTCTGATTATAATCCGCTCGTACCTCGGGCGAATTCTCCAAGAGCGTGACCGCAGAAAATAGCAGATCATCAAAGTCCATCGCCGAGAGGGCCTTGAGTTGTTCTTGGTAGCGACCAAAACAAGAGTGCGCCACGATGGCATAGTCATTAGCCAGTTTTCCGGAATCAAAAAAGAAGGACTCGGCCTGTGCAGGCCCCAGGAATCGATTCTTAGCTTGGCCAAATTCAAAAAGTAAAACGTCCGGATCAAATTTACGATCATCGACGTTAATGTTTCTTAGAATTTGCCTCAACACATCGACCTGATCACTGCGATCCATGATGGTGAAGTTTCTGCTATAGCCCACCTTTTCAGCATGAGCCCGGAGAATTCTTGCGCAAAGGCTGTGAAAAGTCGTGACCGTAAGCCCATGCGCTGCCCGAACCCCTGCGACCTTAGTGATAAGCCCCTTGACGCGCTCCCTGAGCTCCTCAGCGGCCTTCCGTGTAAACGAAAGCCCCAAGATCGACGAGGCTGACACCCCTCGCTGTGCGACTAAGTGAGCGATGCGATAGCTCATCGTACTCGTCTTGCCGCTCCCAGCGCCCGCAAGGACAAGCAGCGGTCCATCTCCATGGAGAACGGCCCTTTTTTGATTTTCATTTAATCGACTAAGATTCAACGTCACGATGGAGTAGGAATAAAACGTCGGGGGAGTTTTTGCCAAGAACTTTTCTGAGAGAACTTGACGTTGCGGGAAAAGCCCTTCAAAATCAAAGTGCGATGAGTGAACCTTGGCGACGTTGTAATAGCTGTAAGAAACCCATTGACTTTAAGGCAACCTATTGGGTTTGCAATGTCTCGACTTGCAATCGCAAGAGAACGGGACTTGCCTTTTGCTCCGTCTCTTGTTGGGACGCCCATTTACCCCTGATGAATCATCGCGAATCGTGGGCCGAAGAGCGTAAAGCGCCTTCGGCTGAAGAATGGGCGCGCACACTTTCCGGTGAAGACAAGCCGGTGCGGAAACGATCTGCGGTAGAGAAAGCCCCCGAGGCGGAGCCCGCTGCGAAGCCGTCAGGGCCGCAGGTTATTTTGAGACGGAATCAAGGGAAAACTTAAGACCTATCACGGTTTTGGCCTCAACCTGTAGCGCTACAGGCAATCCATCCGAAAACAAAAAAGACCGGAACCCGTTAGGGCCCCGGCCAAAAAGAAAATCCTACTACTACTTATCAACGACTCGAAGGTGAAGGTGCCGGCAAGGGAGAAGGACCCACAATCGGCGTTACATGTCCGATACTCGACAACATCGCCAGCCAACTCGCCTCGAATAGCGGCCGGATCTGCCCCTGTCTGATCATCTTGAGTCTGAAGTCTGCCCGAGCAAAGAGAGGCATTTCCTGGAAAATTCCGTACCGACTTTCGGGCACCGGCAAATTGCGCTCCACAATCACGGTCAGGCTCTCTCCTCGTGCGGTCTTAAGCGTTCCATATTCGACCACACCTTGAACCCTCGCCGACAAGTACGACCCAGGAAGGACTCCTGAGCCTCCTAGCGCCCGCTTAAAGATCGGCGTCGGATCCTCCACTCGTGTATCGTTGATCGCACTTAAAGAATCCTGGGGAAACTCAATCGGAAATGAATAGATTTCATCCTTATCAAAGACCTCGAACACAGTGCCAGACGCATCCGAACGGATCTTCGCGCCCAATCCATCGGACTTGGGAGCGTGACCTGTGAGAATTTCAAAATTGTCTCTCGCCACCTTCTTGTAGGCCGCATCTCCCGATGGCATTGGATCTTCCAGATCAACCGTCTGTCCGTAGATCGTCAGTGAACCGTCCCATTCGTAGCCACACTGCCAACAGATTGAGAGCTCACGGGCTTGATCAATGCGCGCCGATCCGAATGCATAGCCTGCATGAATGTATTCCGAAATCCGCTCCGTCATAATCGTACCTGCGACATGAGGATTTCCTAATACATGTCCAATCTCATGCATCAACATTACACGAAGAGCCCAGGGTTGTTTTTTGCCTTCTGGCATCATCACAGGCTCCTTGGGGCTCCAATCTGGAAAACCATCTTTCGGAAACACGCTGGAGGGTGGCGCAAACCAGATCCACCCCTGACCCCACCGACGCTCATGATTGTAAAAACGCTTAAACCCAAATGCCGAGGGATTGTTATACAGTGACTTGGCAAGCCTAATTTCTTCGTTTTGCGTTCCGAAGTAAAAAACAAGATCCTCGTTTCCTTGGCACACGGGGTTCACTGCTACTTGAGTCGTTAAACCCAGCTTGATGTCTGCAAATTTGAACTTGCGCTCAATATAACTTTGCCAATCCGTGAAAGCGCCTTCGGTCTCCGACTTGACCGTAGCGACATCCACGCCAAAATCAGGACTGAGCTCAAAGCAAGTTCGGATTGTCTTATCCATTCCCAAAAACCAAGCCGCACCCGTGTGTCCGTAACATTATCACCGCCACCGGTGCTGCCGGCCCCATCGCTCAGAAGACTTCCAGCCCGGGCTCCAATGCCTTGGAACCCCAACCCCGCCATCCCTAGAATCAACATCCTTGTTAACCACTGCGATCTAATTTGCTTCATATCATTTGTTCCTTTCATGTAGCTCCAGTGTCGTCAAGGTGCCCACGAAAGAATAGATATTTGTAATTAAATAAGATACATTAACTTAAGCAATTCATTAACATCAGGAACCCACGATGATCGCTCTATACGACTTCAATGATTACCGGCTCTATTTACGCCGCACCTTGGACGAATCCATCCCCGCCCGCGGCGCGCGCAGTCGTCTAGCAGCGCACTTAGGCTGCCAAACCGCCTTTATTTCCCAGGTTTTAGCGGAAAAAGTTCACTTAAGCCTAGAATACGCAGTCCGGGTCGGGCCATTTTTTGGGCTTTCCGAATACGAGTCCAACTTCTTCGTCTTGTTAGTTCATTTTCGGCGCGCGGGTAGCAAAGCCTTGCGGGATTATTACCAGACCCAAATTTCTCAGATCCTCGAAAAACGCTCTCGGGTGGAGGAACGGATCGAAGTTCGCAACAAGCTAAGCTTTGAAGACCAGGCCCACTACTACGATACATGGTACTATGGCGCCATCCATGTCGCCTTATCGCTGAGTAAAAAACAGACTCCTGCAGTTCTGGCGTCACTTCTAAAACTCCCCCTCGGGGTTGTGCAAGAGGTCCTTGAGCAACTGACCGCTTCAGGGCTTGCTCGTCGCATCGGCGGCGAATTTGGAATTGGTGAGAAACGGATTCACCTGAACAAGGAATCCCCCTTCATTCGAAAGCACCACACAAACTGGCGTATGAAGGCGATTGCGGCTCTTGATCTGCCGGGAAAAACTGATCTTCATTATTCTGGCGCACTGGCTCTTTCAGAAACGGATTTTGTTCGGGTTCGCGAAATGCTTATTGAAACCCTCGCCAAAGCCGAGCCCATTCTCCGTGACTCCAAGGAGGAAATGGTAGCGGCAATCAGCCTGGACTGGTTTAAACTGTAGGGCAGGCATGGTCTTTTTAGCGAGATCACCCGTCCGGATTTCGGACGACTTCGAAAGATTTATCTTCGCATTTTCCCTTGTAGAACACTCGATTTCTGATAAGTTCGACCTCCACATTTTTCCCCCGGAGACACCCGCATGCCCCAAACAGCAGTCATTTCACTCACCGACCAAATCCACCGCCGCGCGCTCGAGGTTAGCGTACGATACAAAAGGGCCGAGGGAGAACTCTTAGAAATTCTGGAACAAGTCGATCGCCATCGTGTCTATCTTGAGCACGGACATTCGAGTCTTTTTCTTTACGTGATTCATGAGCTGCGTCTATCTGAAAGCGTTGCCTACAATCTCATCGTCGTTATGCGCAAGGCGCGCGAAGTACCCGAACTAAAAACCCTGATTGCTACCGGCGCAATTACAATGTCCAATGCTCGAAAAATTACACCCGTTTTGACCACCCAAAACAAAACTGAGTGACTAGAGAAGGCGGCTTCACTTTCTTACCGTCAACTCGAAAAAGCTGTCGTAAAAGTACGACCCCAAGAAGCTGTCCAAGAATGCGCAAGCTATGTCACTCAAAACCGCGTTAGGCTAGAAATAGGCCTTTCTGAAAAGGACATGCTTAACCTCAGGCGAGTGCAGGATCTACTGAGTCAAGCTCGAGGCAAACCAGTTACTCTTGAAGAAGTCATCTCTACGTTAGCTCAAGAACACATCAATCGTCATGACCCGGTCCAACGCGCAAAACGGCAGATCATAAGAAAAGGCAAACAGGTGCAACCTCCGACGCCTGTAGCGCTACAGGAACCGCCAGAGAAGGGGCCAAAAACAGAATCAGCCCCCGCTCACCAGCGCACCCCCATCCCTGCAAACCTTCTCCATCAAGTTCGACTTAGGGATCAAGGACGATGCACGCATACGTCCAGCAAGGGCCAAAGATGTCGCCAAAGCCGCTGGGTTGACATCCATCACAAGATTCCCGTGGCTGAAGGCGGTCAAAATACCCTTGAAAACCTCACCACCGTTTGTTCCACTCACCACGCCTGGATTCACGCCTCACGCTCGAAGAAAAAACACCATTAGGAGCGCCCCCTACCGAACCAATAACGCCTGCAAATGCTCAAACAGCTCCAACGGATTAAGCGGCTTTCTAAATATCGAGAACTTGCGTGAAGCTTCAAGCCGCTCCAAAACGGCCAACTCTTGAGGCGAACAAAGCATCGGATTAAAAACGATCACTGCAGGAGGCGCATCAGGATCGAGATTCAAATTGCGCAAGAGCAGCGACCACTTCGCGGAACCCAACTGATCCAAATCAATAACAAAGACTCCCAGACCCTTGAGGGTGGGGTTCAGGCCAGAATCACTCAAAACTTCATCATAACTCATTCGAATCAAAGTCGATCCACTTAGACTGCTCAAGCCTGCCATCAAGAGCGCACGCGTTTTTTCGTCATCAGTGAGAAGACCCACTTGTGACTCACGCGGCACTTCATTCGCCACAGGCACACTCGCAGATGCTCCAAGCGGAAAGCCGGCACTCAGTTCGTAATAATGCTTAAACAAATCCCGCATCGAAACGACGCCGACTAACGCACTGGGATTCCCGGGCAAATCAATGACAACCGGGAGATGCCGAATCCCCGATCGAATCATAATCGCCGCAGCGTCTTTGACTTGAGCAAGACTAATCGAAATTGGATTCGGCGTCATCACCGATCCAATCATTCGATGCTGCCACTCCTTGCCCGGCAAAAGGCTCACCTTTTGCATAAAATCTCGCTCGGTGAAAATCCCCACAAGCGCATCGGCAGTACTTCCAGGGGAGGACCCAGAGGCCTCCTTTTTCACGACCAATACCGACCCCGCATTCTTCTCGCGCATCTGGCGCACGCACTCGCCTAGCGCGACATCTTCTTCTACAATGATCGCAGGAGACGGACGAATTCCCGCCATCTTACTCCCCCTTTCCGGGGAGCAACGCCTCAGACAAGACACGGCCTTCCGTCATCGCTGGCGGCAACACCCCCGCTAAAAAAGACAAGGTGGGCGCAATATCGACCACCCCGGCCGAAGCCGAATAGATTCCAGAGCGGATTCCAGTGCCAAGCAAAATCAGAGGCACGGTCCGATCATAACTATAGCCCGTAAGGTGGCTCGTACTATCAAAATTCTTCGGCACGACAAAAGGTCTAGGAATCATAACGACATCCCCACTTCGCTCCGGAATATAACTATGAAGAATCTGCTGCTCTAGAATTCCTGGAGGCAATTTTCGCTCAACGTATTCATGAGCCGTGAAAACAAAGGCGAACGCGCCCTTAAATCGCGGGTCATTGAGAATCGCTTCTTTGGCAACGACCTGGAGCTTTACAGGATCAATACCCTTCTTCAAGGCAGCCTTGGAGTTTAGGAAAATGTTCCACTCGTGATTAAACAAAACCCACTCGCCCGAGCCCGGCTTACCAAACTTTTGAATCAACTTCTCGGAAACCGCCTGAGTGACCTCTTCTTCAACTACTCGCATCCCAGGCAAGTGTCCCCGATCCTGTTTGTTGATCTCCTCAAAAAATGGCGCCACCCCGTGATCTGCCGTGAAGGCGACCAGGACATTCGCCAACCCGCCCGGCACTCGCACGTTCAAATGATTTAAAAAATCAGAGAGAATTCGATCTTCGACGACAGTCATCTCCTCCATCTCTCTGCTATTGGGGCCATAAGCATGGCCGGCATAATCATGGCTCGAAAAGCTTACCGCCAACAAATCCGAACTCGGGCCCTCTCCAAGGTGAAGAACATCAAGCGCCTTTTTTGAAATCTCAAGTGTCATTTCAAGACCATAAGGCGTCATCAGAATGGCCTTTTCACCGACCGTCGTTGAATGAGGAAAATGACCTTTTTCATCTATGGAAAAGCCCGCAGCTTTGCCTTTGGGCTCCCAAACAAAAGGCTTACCTTTTTCTTTTTGAAGCGCCGAATTTAAATCCTTGATCCAAGCGGGCAGCTCGCCTTGTGGAAAATAATACCGACTCGAAATCCAACTGAAACTTTCCGGGTTAAACCAAAACGCAGCATCCGCGCGATGCCCGCCCATGAAAATTGCGGAGCGATCTTTAAGCGAAATCGAAAAAACACGAGCGGGATAGCCGGCGTTCTTGAGTTCATCACCGACCGTGTCCGCCCAGAGGTTTCGAGGCGAAGTCCCCGCATGAGGCGAAGCAACCGTTGCCCCTACGCTGGACACGCTACGATCTTCTGCGCAATTGACTCGTGAACCGGTCTCTCGGTCAAACCAATCATTGAGTCCGATCCCTGCCTGATAAGGATAGGCCCCCGTTAAAACACTCGCATGCCCAGGACCCGTCATGCATTGAAGGAGATCGTAATGAGCTTGAGGATAATACGCCCCTTTACTCATCAAATACCGAAATCCCCCAAAACGTCCGTCCTTACCCAACGGCGGTAAGAACCGTTTTTCAAAACGCTGAAGATAATCCGCTCTAAACTGATCAACAACGAGCATCACAATCAACTTCGGCCGCTTCGGGCTCGCATGCCCTAGCGAACTAGACCCGAGCGAACCGAAAACGAAAAGAAGACTCACCCCAACCGCAAGACCTGACAAAACTCTAAACTTCATATCCCCGGACTTTCCTTGAATTAGGAGGACAGTTCAAGAAGGTTTTTTAACTTTTCACCGCCCCACCCCCGAGGTATCGTCACGATATGGCCATGAAACTCATCTCGTGGAACGTCAACGGAATCCGTGCCGCAGAACGTAATGGATTTCTCAAGTGGTTCGAAAATCAAAACGCTGATGTGGTTTGCGTACAAGAGATCAAAGCCTCTCCTGATCAACTGACGATCGATATGATTCATCCCCTCAAATATAACTCCTTTTGGTTCCCCGCCCAAAAACCTGGCTATAGTGGCGTGGCGATTTATACTCGCAAGGAACCTCTGTCGGTGCGAGAAGGGATCGGGATTCCCCAGTTTGATTCGGAGGGAAGAATTCTGATCGCAGAATTTGCTAACTTCATCCTTCTCAACGCCTATTTTCCCAATTCGCAACGTGAGCACACCCGGCTATGCTACAAACTCGAATTTTGCGAGGCGATCCACAAATTCTGCGACACCCTGCGCGAACAAGGTAAGTCTGTCGTCCTCTGCGGGGATTTCAATATTGCGCACCGGGAAATTGACCTCAAAAACCCCAAAGCGAATGAAAACAACGCCGGCTTTTTGCCGGAAGAACGCGCCTGGATGGAAACGTTCTTGGGCCGTGGCTTAGGCCACGGCTACATCGACACCTTCAGACACTTCAATTCCGAGGGCGGACACTACACCTGGTGGAGCTATCGCCCGGGAGTGCGTGAGAAAAACATCGGATGGCGCTTAGACTACTTTTGCGTGGACCCATCACTCAAGGATCGCCTGAAAAACGTCACGCATCAACCCGAAGTGCGTGGTTCGGATCACTGCCCCGTGGTACTAGAGCTGTGGGACTAGCCCCGCGGCAAGAGCCTTCCCTCTGATCCTCACACATCGTTCCACGTTCTCGCGAGACAACTCAAGCGAGGTACGAACTAATTTCGGTAAATCGGGATGAGCATCCAAAAAGATACGAGTTTTTTTTACGACCCCGCCATCACACGAAGGAGGAAAAAGGTATTTCACAAGTGAAAAAGCCCACTCTTGCCGCTCCTCGGGAACAGGACTTTTAAAAATCTTTTCCAGTTCAACAAAATACTCAGAAACCAAAGTCAGCAAAGGATCTTCCTCGCCCGCGGCTTGAAAATCCACTAGCGCTCCTCGCAACCGTCCCGAGGCTCCCTCCCTAAAACTCTTAAACCAAAACTTGCGGTTTTGGGGGTCAGGAAAAAATGCTCGCACTTTTTGAGCCTCCATTTGCGCCCTATCTGTATGATCCCGTGCTAGTTCTGCGTCGACCAACAAATAGACATCACGGTATCCAGCGCGCGCGAGCGCCTTCAAAATACCCCAACGATGCTGTGCCCCCAGCAACCAACCCCGAATGGGGAGCTTCCCCAGCAAAACCCCTTTTAGGACCTCTACCGAATCTGCAGAAAAAGACGTAGAACTCAGGTCCAGAATAAAATCAAAAGCAACCTGCCCCAAGTCAGCATTTCCTGAGGCCCACCCTTTGCCCGACACAAAATCTCCACGCACAAGAGCCTCAAGCTGCCCCCGCCACCTGAGGGCCTCCATGGGCGGCAATAAACTCAATACTGTTGGCATTCCAGTAATTGTCTCCAAGACCTGCGCCAAGACACTCGGATTCATTTCCTCTCGAATTTGGGCAAGCACGATTTTCAAATAATCCGCAGGGGTTAAATTCCCTTCCAGGACAGAATCCCAGAGCGAAAACCAAACCAACCTTCTCAGGGAAACGTCCTTAAATTCATTTAGATGTCCCAGAAGATAGGCTCGAGAGGATGCATCAATTTCTACTTTCACATAATCTCGATCCATCTCGTTTGGAAATACAAAAACCGGACAAACACTGCCAAGAAGTTCTGGGAAATCAGTGTCTTTTGCGGAATAAAAAACATCCTTTGTGACGGTCTTCTTCGAGGGCAGCAGCAACAAAAGCGTCGTTCGATGGGGTCTCAAAACAGACCCTTGAACGAGCTTAAAAGCTGAAATCCTATTTTTCTTGCAGGCCCATTCAGCCCGCAGAGAATTAGCACCAGGCGTCTGAATCCAAAGCCGTTGCCACGCGCCCAGGTCGCGCCCTGACGCTGCTGAAAGAACACGAAAAAAGGCATCTTGATTGGCATTGCCATGGGCGAATTTGCCTAAGTATTTTCGAACCCCTTCCCTGAATACCTTTTCCCCAAGCTGAAAAGATAATTGCCGGATGACTGCGGCACCCTTCGCATAGGTAATGTCATCAAAACTCTCTTGAATCAATTCAGTGTCAGCGACTGCAAAATCAACTGAATGGGCCGTAGAAGATGCCTCAGCCCAATACGCCTTCCGCTTAGAAACAGAAAACCCTCCGCCCTTGGCCTCCTCGGCCGCAAAGGTCGCAAAACTTTCGTTCAACCAAAGGCCGTTCCACCATTGAGGTGTCACCAGATCTCCAAACCACATATGGGAGAGCTCATGCAAGATCGTCTCGGTCCGAACAGAGCGTTCATCAAGAACAAAGCTTTCTGAAAAGATGGGGGCAGCGGCATTCTCCATCCCCCCCCCGTAGAATCCAGGCGCAATCACTTGATCATACTTTTGAAAGGGAAACGGCACCCCAAACGCACGCGTAAAATAGGCAAACCCTTTTTTTGTAGTTTCAAACCACTCGTGCACATCCAAACTATCCGCGAGTGATGGGCGCGCAAAAAGCCTGAGTACGATCCCCGTTTCAGCGCTCTGCTTCCACATTCTGAAAGGCCCCGCATGAAGCGCAAACAAATAAGTACTCAACACTTCGGTAGGCTGAAACGTCCAAAGGGTTCGACCTTCCTCTTTCTTTACGCGTTGCTCGGGCGCGTTTGCAATCACAAGCCAATCTTGGGGGGCCTCGACCACGAGTTCAATGCGAGCCTTCAAATCAGGTTGGTCAAAACATGGAAACACCCGATTTGCAAAAAACGGCTCAAGATTGGAGTGCAGATAGATTCGCCCCTCATTGGTGTCGCGAATCCTGACGAGTCCTCCGTCATCGCGCACATCGCGACTCCCCCGGCCGTAGGGATGAGAAAAGGCAATTTCGACCTCATTCTCGCCCTCTTTTAGTTCCGCGGCTAAAAAATAAATTCGATGCCGGTCAAAACGAGATTGATTGTCTAGAACCCCGTTGAGCGTCAGTTGACGAATCGCCCCGCCCTCAAAATCAAGCCAAACGACCTGGTCATTAATCCTTTTATAGTGGAATCGAATCCGAGCATATCCTTCAAAATCCCGACTTTCCCCCCCAAGACGAAACCGAAGGTTATAAATTACCTTCGAAATAACCTGCGACCGAAACGTGGCCTCTGTTTGAGTCAGCGCCCATGAAAGCTTATGATCCGGGCGCGGAAAAGAAGAAGGCGAAGTTGAAGGTGAAGTTGAAGGCAAAACCGCCCCCGCGGCACCGGCAGCGAAAAAAACCGCGAGAATGAACAAAAAACCACCTGAATTCATAGCGTAGGATTGAGCTGAATCGTTTCGATTCCCACTGATTTTAATAACTCCACGGAATCGCGTAAGCGATAGTCTTGAGCGTAATACACGGCTTTGACATTCCCTAGATTGATGAGCCGCTTAGCGCAGGCCACGCAGGGAAGGTGCGTTACAAAAACAAATTTCTCCATAAAGCGGGGAGCATCGCAGTTGATCACGGCGTTCTCTTCTGAATGTAAACATCCACAATTGCCAGGCTCCTCTCGATCGCATCCGTTGTGAAGGCCGGTGGCGTTCCCATTGTATCCGACAGCCAAGACTTTTCTGAAATCTGTCGTCGTGATCACCGTCCCCACCTGCAACCGCACGCAGGTCGATCTCCGCGAAAGCGTTTGAGCCAAATGCAGATAAATCGCCTCAAAACTAGGCCTACTCATACAGCCCCCTTCTTTGAGGGGGCACCCGGAACCGAGACAAAGGACAAATAATGCGCTAATTCTTTAATCGACTCATAAATATCGCCAATGGCCCGATGCGCATTCTTCTTTTCGAAAGAAACTGCGTACTTTTCCCGGAAAATCTCCTTAAATGAGCTCACATCGATGAGCCGATAATGGAGGTGTTTCTCAAACTCAGGCAGGTATTTGTCGATAAATCGGCGATCATTTCCGACCGAGTTGCCGCACAAGACCACTCGATCCTTGGTACTGAAATGCCGATTTGCCAAAGCAATCAACTCTTCTTCCACCTTCGCAAGGGGCGTCCCTCCTGGGATAGCTTGCGTCAGGCCGCTCTCTCCGTGAGTTTTCTTGCACCAATCGTTCATTTTCTCAACAACCTCAGGGGGCTGAAAGACCACGCGATGAAATTCCTCTACGGGATTAAGGTCCATATCCGTGACGACCACCGCCACTTCCAAGATGGAATCCGACTTCTCATCCAAGCCGGTCATTTCGAGATCGATCCAAAAAAGCTTTTTCATGAGGCCTCCCCTTTTTTCTTGATTAAAAGGTTTCTTTTTGGTTACAAAGTCTGACACTTTAAAGCAAGGAAGAGGTTTGCAATGGCTCGTATTTCTATCGATAAGGTTCGCAACATCGGAATTTCCGCTCACATCGACTCAGGCAAAACAACACTGTCTGAACGTATCTTGTTCTATACGAACAAAATCCATAAAATCGAAGAAGTGAAGGGTAAATCAGGCGTCGGCGCCACCATGGACTTCATGGATTTGGAGCGAGAAAAAGGGATTACCATTCAATCTGCCGCTACCTATTGCGAGTGGAAAGACTATCAGGTCAATTTGATTGACACTCCAGGCCACGTCGACTTCACAATTGAAGTAGAGCGCGCTCTTCGCGTGCTTGATGGCGCCGTTCTCGTTCTTTGCTCGGTTGCAGGCGTCCAATCTCAGTCGATTACGGTCGATCGCCAGATGAAACGCTATAAAGTTCCTCGCATGTGCTTCATCAATAAGATGGACCGCGCTGGCGCTAACCCATTCCGCGGACTCAAGATGCTACGCGAAAAGTTGGGACATAACGCTCACTTTATTACTTATCCCATCGGCGCCGAAGATCAGTTTAAAGGCATCGTAGACCTCGTCACCATGGAAGCCATGTACTTTGATGGTGACAACGGGGAGCATATCCGCATCGAGGCAATCCCAGCCGATATCTTGGAAGAAGCTCGGAAATATCGCGAAAACTTAATTGCAGCCGTGGGCGAATTCGACGACAATGTCGGGCTCAAATACATTGAAGGGCAAGACATCAGCATTGATGAACTGCGCGCTGCGATTCGCAAAGCCACCATGAGTCTTGAGTTCACCCCTGTGATCATGGGCTCAGCCTATAAAAACAAAGGCGTTCAAGTCGTGTTGGATGCGGTAACGTACTACCTTCCAGCTCCGGGCGAAAAAGAGAACATCGCTCTTGACCAAAACGCTAACGAAGCAAAGGTTGTACTCAAGTCTGACTCCAAAGCCCCCTTTGTCGGCCTTGCGTTTAAATTGGATGAAGGCCGCTATGGGCAGTTGACCTACATGCGTATTTATCAGGGCACCATTAAGAAGGGCGACTTCATTTATAACAGCACTAATGATCGTAAAGTCAAGATCCCGCGCTTAGTGCACATGCACGCTGACGAGATGAACGATATCGATGAGGCGCAGGCTGGAGATATCGTCGCACTGTTCGGTGTGGATTGCTCTTCGGGCGATACCTTCACAGACGGAACACAAAAAGTTACCATGACCTCGATGTTCGTTCCGAATGCCGTGATTTCACTTGCGATTGCCCCTAAAGATAAAGCTGGCACTGCCAACTTCTCTAAAGCGCTCAACAAGTTCACCAAAGAAGATCCGACTCTTCGTGTGCATCGCGATGAAGAATCCGCGCAGACAATTATCAGTGGGATGGGCGAGCTTCACCTCGAGATTTATTGCGAACGTATCAAGCGTGAGTACGCTTGCGAAGTCGTCGTGGGTAAACCCCAGGTCGCCTTCCGAGAAACCATCACGAAACGCGCCACATTCAACTACACACACAAAAAGCAAACTGGGGGCTCCGGTCAATACGGCCGCGTTGCAGGCTTTATCGAACCGCTACCAGCAGACGCTGTCGCGCAATTCGAGTTTGTGGATGAAGTCGTCGGGGGATCGATTCCTCGTGAATTCATCTCCGCTTGCGAAAAAGGCTTCATCGAAGCGACTAAAGAAGGCCGCCTAATCGGATTCCCCATCGTCGGTGTGCGCGTCACGATCGACGACGGAGCTTCCCATGCGGTTGACTCTTCTGAGCAAGCTTTCAAAACGGCGTCCCTCATGGCCTTCCGTGAAGCTTATGAAAACGCCGGCGCTGCGATTTTGGAACCTATCATGAAGCTTGAATCTTCGGCTCCCGAAGAGTTCCAAGGCTCCGTGATCGGCCAGATCAATCAACGCCGCGGTGTGATCTTGAACAGCTCCACAAACGAAGGTTTCTGCGTGATTGAAGCCGAGGTACCGCTCAATGACATGTTCGGTTACTCAACCGACATTCGTTCTGCGACCCAAGGCAAGGGCGAGTTCACGATGGAATTTGCGAAATACGCAGCTGTGCCACGCAACCTCCAAGACGAAATGGTTAAGAAGTACCAAGAAAAACGCGCCAAAGAAGGCAAATAGAAGTAAATCTAAAGAAGAGGTTCGCCCAGATGATCACTCTCATAACCGTAATTCATGTTGTGACCTGTATTTTGCTCGTTCTCGTCGTCCTTCTCCAGTCGGGGAAGGGTGCGGAGATCAGTGCATCTTTTAGCGGTTCGAGCCAGACCGTGTTCGGCAGCTCCGGCGGTGCTAACTTCTTTACGAAGTTTACCCAAGGGGCTGCAACGGTGTTTATGATTACGTCTCTGACACTTACTGTTTTAGGAAGCCAGAGCAAGAAGAGTCTGTTCGAGGGCGCGCCTTCAAACGCTCCGGCCGCGGCGCCGGCGGCCCCCGCAGCTGCTCCTGTTGCAGTTCCGGCACCCGCTGCACCTGCTGCGAAGTAAGGTTACTCTAGCTTCCCTCGAGCGCTAAACATAATTCTTCCCAGCGGGCGAGCTTCGACCCTAGCGTGGCTTCGACTTCACGCTGGCGTGCAATTAGTGCCAGGGTCTTTGCTTTATCGTCATAAGTCGTATTGTCGGCCATTTGCACCTGAATGTCGGCCTGTTCTTTTTCAAGCTGGGCAATCACCTGTTCAATCTTTTCTTTCTCCCGCTCCCAAGCGCGCTTTTGATT
>JBBCAV010000041.1:0-11349 GCA_051382305.1 Bdellovibrionota bacterium FG-2 | reverse complement strand
CCCCAATAGAGGTCCTCTTTGAGAATCGAAAAGGAATTTCTGGATCCCTCTGCTGCCCTGAACTGGGTGACCCCAGGGTTTGTTTTGTTCCCGTTTCACCTGCATCTGGGGATCTTTGGCATGTTCGGTTAGGTCTTCATTTTTTTGTGGTTCGTCGGTCTTGGGTCTCTTCTCAGGTCTCAGATGTTGCTGAGTCAAAACTTGCGGTTTCGCGTATTCGAGCTCTGACTGGAGGGCGGGTGTACTCGATCCTCTATCAAGCGGGAGCCGTTGTCCCTGCGCATAGCGTTTTCTTACTGATTGAGTCGATGGGGGTTCTGGTCCCCCATGCCGTAGCGGTCCCGATTCGGATTAGTAAATGGTATTTTGAGGTTGAGGAGGAGATTCCTTCTGGGATTGAGCTTGTGGAATTTGAAGTTGTCGCCGAGCCCTGATAAAGTGCATTTCAAGATGCCAAAATATACTAGAAAAGTAGCGATCCCCGGAAAAACCTCTTCTGAGCTATACGAGAAGGTTTCCACCGAAATTGATCTATTCATGCAGAAAACCGGTCTCGGAGACTACAAGATCGATCGTGATCTCGGGCAGAAGGAGCTCAGGTTAAGCTCCTCCATGATCACGGCCACTCTCTATTGCCGGGACGGAGAATTTGAACTTACCGGCAACTTGAGTTTTTTAGCCATGCCTTTTCGATCGAAAATCGATTCTGGAATTGATCGGTGGCTTTCCAAAGCCTTTAATCTTTCGCTGACCCGCGCATGAGTTCGCCGTCTTTTTTGAGGGCCGCAGGCGCCATGAGTTTTGCGACCTTCTTGAGCCGCATTATGGGGCTCGTTCGCGAGCAGGTTTTTGCCGTGATGTTCGGGGCGGGCATGGCAACAGATGCCTTTATTGTCGCTTTTCGCCTTCCGAATCTCCTCAGAGATCTTTTTGCCGAAGGAGCGATGAGCGCCGCGTTGGTCCCTTCGTTTACGCGAGCCCGCGAAGAAGAGGGCGCAGAGCGTGCGTGGCGTCTTGCAGGGCTTGTTTTTCGGGTCCTAGGAGTTTTTGTCGGCATCTTGGCCTTGGTTGGGATCGTTTTTACCCCTGAGCTCGTCTCGATCTACGCCCCGGCTTTTAAAGATATCTCCGGCAAATACGAACTCACCGTTCGTATGACTCGGGTGATTTTTCCCTTTTTCCCACTTGTGGCGCTAGCAGCCGCTTTTATGGGGATTTTGAATGCTTGTGGGGTGTTTTTTCTCCCCGCCTTTGCCTCTGCGCTTTTTAATATTTTCTCGGTGCTTGTAGGTGTCGCGGGCGCTGCAATTCTCTTTAAAGTCGGGCCTTCGTTTGGGCTGCATCCTATCGAAGGAATGGCCCTTGGTGTAGTAGTGGGAGGAGCTGTTCAGGCTTTTTGCCAGCTTCCCTCCTTGTATCGCGCAGGCTACCGTTGGGTAGCGAAGCAGGATGACAAGTACCCTGTTTGGTATCGGGATCCTCGCCTCAGGCAAATGCTTTGGATGATGCTGCCGGGAACGGTGGGACTTGCGGCCACTCAAGTCAATATCTTGGTTAATACGGTACTTGCGACTTCTCAGGGAGAAGGCGTGGTGTCGTGGCTAAGTTATGCATTTCGCTTGATGCAGTTTCCCATCGGGGTGTTTGGCGTCTCGCTTGCCTCGGCCACATTGCCCAGGGTTTCAGAGCAGTGGGTTCGCAAGGACGTCAAATCTGTGGTCGAGACGCTTACTCGGAGTCTGAGCTACGTCTTTAGTGTGAATCTCCCAGCTTCAGCGGGGCTTGCCTTCTTGGGTTTTCCGATCATTCAGCTGATTTTTCAATATGGGCGTTTTAGCGTCACTGCCACGCAGGGAACTGCGATGGCTTTGGCCATGTATGCTGTAGGGCTTACTGCCTATTCGACTGTCAAGGTGCTTGCCCCGGTTTGTTACGCACTTGGAAACACCCGCGTTCCGGTCATTTCGAGCATCCTCTCAGTCCTTTTGACGGTGATCCTCAATTTGATGATGGTCGGGCCTTTTGGATATTGGGGGTTGGCTTTAGGAACCTCACTGGCAGCGATTTTTAACGCGGTTTTTCTTTTGGTTTCTGTCAGGGGCATGATCGGCAGGGCCGGAGGAGAATTGAGATTGAGAGCTATTTTCGGCTCCTTTTTTAGGAATTTCTGTGTTGCTCTCGCGATGGGGGTGGGGTGCTACTTCTCAAATCAAGTACTCCTGAGCTGGGTCCCGGAGCTTGCTCCAGGGGGGGCTAAGCTTTGGGTGGTTCTGAGTAGGCTTTTTCGTGTGAGTTTGCTCATTTTCGAGGGTGGAATGCTTGCTCTAGTGTTAGCCAAAGTCTTTGGCGCGAAGGATAGTTTGGAGGCCTTTGACTTTTTCTGGAAAAAATTGAAAAAAAGGCTGTGAGATTCATTAGGAATTAAGCTAACCTAAAGCAGTCAGGGATTTTTGTGACTAAACTCATATGGAATCGAGGCCACGATGGCAACCACGCGCGAGTCAGTTCATTTGCTTTGCAAAAGCATTATCACCCGTCTTGAAAACCAAAAGGCGATTAGCTTCGCTGCTAGGCTGAGGGGAGTTATTCAAGACGAAGTGACCCATCTGATTGGTCCGTTTATTATGACGGATGAGGATCTTCGTACTCGAGCCCTTGAAAAAATGGGTGCGCGGGTAGAGATGCTTGAAGATTCGGCTTTCACTGAGAGTGAGCAATTCAAGGTGGCGCGCTCAATCGTTCGCGCAACTTTTGGCGATGATGTTCTTAATGGTTTTTATTTTCAAAAAAGTCTGAAGGTCGTTTCAGATACCATTATCGAGTACCTCATGCGCTCTTCCCACATTGATGATGTTTATGAGACGGATGAAACTCTTCGCAAAGAAATCATCGAGATCGTTCAGCGTTTTAATCCGACAGCCCTGAGATAATTACATCCCAACTGAATCGTAAACTTTTTGAAGGCTCGCGCAAGTCGCAGTATCAAAGCTGTTTTTGCATGCGAGCATTGTCTTGTCGGCGGAATCTTCAAAAGAATCCGTGGGCCCAAGCAGTTGCGTGAGGACGAGGTAGTAGAGGGCTTCGGTTTTTTCTTTGCCGATTGTTTTTTGCGCAAGATAGGCGGCATGACCTGGGATCGTAGCATTGATGTGGACAAAGCAGCGGTCGTTATATTTGTTGCACGCGGTCTTGGTTGAAAGCTTGTGTTTCATGAGAGAGGGATATTTTGCCGAAACCACAGCTCCATTTTCGTCCAAATATTCAGCTGTGAGGGCTTCTGGTTTTGCGAGATCTCTAAAACCCTTGGATGTCTTTGGGTTGATGGCAATTTGTTTGCCGATGGCCCAGTTCCCATCACTGGCGATCATTTTGCCAAAAAAATCTGCGTAGGCTTCGTTCAAAGCTCCCGAATCGCCCATGGAGAGGAGTTTCGCTGAAGCCATGACTACGCCGTGGGTCATCTCGTGTCCCGCGACATCAAGTGCGTAGGTGTAGTCTCGCGTTTCAACACCATCTCCATCGCCATACATCATTGCACTCTTGTTTTGCATCCAAGCGGCATTATCAAACTTGTTGCCAACGTGAACGACGCTGACGGCAGCGCTCCCCTGGCCGTCAAAGCCATCGCGTCCATGGATACCGAAGTAGTAGGCAAGGGCCTTTTGGGAATTAGAGGCCGCCCTTTTTGCAGAAGCATCTGCGCCGGCGGTCGCGACGCCATTTTTGATTACAAGTTTGCAAGCTGTAGGATTCACGATGCTGGGGGTGCTCTCGCCGCCTTGCATGAGGATCACTTGACATCCGTTTACGATCTTCTTGTCGATCGAATTTGGATCCGTTTTTTCGACATCGAGAGTAACGCCCTGGTTCTTGGCAGAGTAGACTTTAGAGGTGGCGAGATCGAGAGATTTTGGAATATCAGCGATGATCTCACCGCTTTGCGCGTCGATAATAAGCTCGCGTCCTCCATCTAAAGGGTGTTCTTCAAGGTTGACCCAATAAACAAGTTTTGGAGTCGTTGGGTTTCTGCGATCCCGTAGATTGAGTATTTTTAGTTCGGGTTGAGTTTCGAGCGCTCTCTCTGAATATTGGTTTCTTACGAGCGCGATAGCGTCTTCGGGTGAAACCGTGGGGGTAGTGTTGAGGTCGAATTCAGAAACTTGATTTAGGACTTCGGTGGAGGAGCCGTTATGGAGGTGAAACGCCATGGAGCCCACGACTTCGAGATTTTGATAATAGTGCTGAAACTTGGTGGTTTCGAGAAGTTTTCCACTGGTGCGAGCCTTAACCATCAGAGAGTGTAATGAAGAGTTTCTGAGGAGCGATTGGATGGCACGGTCTGTTTGAATTTCTTTGACCGCGTTTTTTAGACGATCCAATGCCCCCATTTGGGAGAAGAGACCCGAGAGGGCCGATCCGCCGGGGGGAGTGGTCCAAATTGGCGCAGCGCCTGAGGCGTTTGCAGCCAGTCCGGCTCCTGCGATTAGAATGAGAAGGAGTTGAGTTCCCGGTTTCTGCGAAGTCTTCTTTGGAGCGTTCTTTGTGGTGTCTTTCGCTTTTTTCATTAAAGTCCCCTTGGGCTTCTCTATTTTCTGAGAAGGCTGGTGCAGCATAAGCAAGCGGTGGGCCAAAAGTCCGGCTGTCGCACTGAGCTGATATTAGTGGGGAAAAATGGATGGGCGCTGCCGCACAACCTATAGCGCACTGCGCGTGGGAAATAATTTCACATATTGCTGCTGCCAGTCGTGAAATTATTCTAATAAACGCATTGCGTTATAAATCTGATTTCTTGGTCAATCTAGAAACTCGTGGAGGGCCTGATTGTTTGACAGGTACTCGCGCGCTCGATTACAATATAAGACGGCAGGGGGCTCGTCGGGATGAAATTCGATTAAATCCGATGAGATACTAAGACCCAAGGATTAGGGGAAAAAAAAGGGGGAGTAGTGAGAAGTTTAAGAAATCAAAGGATTGATTTTATGCGTTACGTTGTTGCGGCTGTTTCTTTATTTGTTTTTTCGGTGGGGTGCTCCCATGTGAAACCCCGTGAGAACTCCACAGGTGACTCAACAGCACCGAGAACTGTTGGTGAGGTTATTAGGCAAGATCTCAAAAAGGAAAAAACGCAAGCGACTCAGGCGTATGATGGCGATTTGGTTGTTAACGGCGTTAAACTCAAGAATACGCAGTTTGATATCCCCGTGGTTGTGAATTCCAGAGTTGAATACTGGGTTGATTACTTCACTGTTCGTGGTCGCCCCCATTTTGAAAAGTATCTCGAGCGCTCCGAATTTTTTATTCCTTATATTCGACCTATTTTGAAACAAAATGGAATGCCTGAGGATCTCGTTTATCTTGCAATGATCGAGAGTGGTTTTAATAACCTTGCTCGTTCTCGAGCCAAGGCGGTGGGACCTTGGCAATTTATTTCTGCTACCGGAAAACGCTACGGTCTAAAAGTGAATTGGTGGGTCGATGAACGCCGCGATATTCGTAAATCGACCCTTTCGGCCGTGGGATATTTGCGAGATCTTTACCAAATGTTTCAGAGTTGGGAGCTCGCTGCCGCCTCTTATAATTCGGGAGAGGCGAAGATTGCTCGAGCAATTCAGCGCTACGGGACCAAGGATTTCTGGGAACTTTCACGTCATCGGTTCTTAAAGCCTGAGACGCGGGATTATGTTCCCAAAATCATGGCGGCGGCGATCATCGCAAAGAATAGGGAACTTTTTGGTTTTAAAGCCAGTACGCTACATCCCGCAGCCGACGAGGTTGTGGCTGGAGATGGTGCCATCGTAAAGGTGATAAAGACTGATAAACCCGAAGAGAAGGTTGATCGAGTTGCAGACACTTTGGCACAAGTTGAAGATGACGATGATGATGTCGACGATTCGGATCAGGTTGCGACCGCTGTTCCGCAGGAGCCCGTTCCTGTGGTGGGTGAAGTTGCTTCTTCCGTCAAGGCGGTTCCTGTGACTCCTCACCTTACTAAGTCGGGTGAAATTTCGGGTGTGCAGCTCGTTGAGTTTGAGTTGGATGGCCCGGCGGATTTGCTGAAAGTCGCGCGCGCTTCGGGTCTATCCTATCAAACGGTGAAAAGCCTCAATCCCGAACTTATGCGCTGGTGTACGCCTCCAAAAGTTGCGGCTTATCGGTTGAAGCTTCCGGAAACCTTAAAAGACAAGTTCCTCGAAACCTATAATCACGCGGCATTTCCTAGAAAAGTCGAGTTTATGGGGTATAAAGTCAAACGTGGGGACACGCTGGCGCGTATTGCTCGACATTTCGGGATCAAAGCTGATCCGATGGCCGACCTTAATGGGGTGTCCCCTCAGGTTCCCTTGAGGGCAGGCTCGCGCGTGATTCTCCCGATCCCAAACGATCAGACGAGATCTTTGGCGTCTTTAGAAGTTCGTGATCCTCCCGAAAAAAGGCGTTCTCGTAGATCTGGTAAAAAGAAAATTCGTACTTATCGGATCACCCACAAACATCGTGAGTCGGCGAGATCCGTGGAGCACGGGGGCTTGGGAGATGGCTGAGGGCGTCCTCTTGTCATGGCTTTAATCGTTCAAAAATACGGAGGCACCTCCGTCGGATCACCTGAGCGAATTCTCGCTGTAGCGGATCGAATCGTTGCCGAAAAAGCTAAGGGAAACTCTCTGGTCGTTGTCGTGTCGGCCATGGGCCACACCACGGATGAGTTGATCGAACTGGCAGGCAAGGTCTCGCGCAATCCCCCTCATCGCGAAATGGACATGTTGCTCACGACGGGGGAGCGCGTTTCCATGGCGCTGTTGAGCATGGCTCTCTCGGACCGAGGTGTATCGGCGCTCTCGCTAACGGGCTCTCAGAGTGGAATCATCACAGACTCCAGTCACCGCCGCGCGCGTATCAAGCGCATTCTTGGTGATCGCGTGCGCGCCGCACTTGCCGAGGGGAAAGTGGCCATAGTAGCTGGATTTCAGGGGGTGAGTGAAAATAAAGAGGTCACCACCCTCGGTCGGGGCGGTTCGGATACGACTGCTGTCGCACTTGCGGCCGTATTGGGGGCGAGTGTCTGCGAAATCTATACCGATGTTGACGGAGTATATTCTGCGGATCCGCGCGTAGTGCCTGAGGCGAGGAAGTGGGACAAAATTCCTCATGATCTCATGGTGGAGTTGGCGACACGGGGAGCCGGGGTCTTGCATCCACGGAGCGTAGAGCTTGCCAAGCAGTTCGGAGTTGCGCTTTGTGTAAAGAACAGCTTGAAATCTGAACCAGGAACTGCTGTTGTATCCTCAAGAGAGATGGCTGATTCAAGAACGCCAGGGATGCCTGGAATGGAAGATTTTAGGATTACCGGAGTGACATCTGATCGTGAGAAGTTCAGGGTTTCCTTGAACCTTGCGCGTCCTTCAGCGCATCAAGCGATTTGGGATGCGGCCGCGCAATTGCACCTATCGATGATTGCGGTTGTTTTGTCATCGGCGCAGGTGAGTTTTTTTGTTGAAAAAGAGGCGGAGCCAGAGTGGTCTAGGATTCTGGAGCAGTTCACAAAAGATGGATTTCTGACGAACTACTCTATGGAGACAGAGGTCCGGCCTGTGAGTGTGATTGGGGATCGATTTTCGCAGGATGGGACAGCGTTGTCTCGAGTGCTGGATACTTTGGCGCGAGCTCAGATCTCGGTTTCTCATGCTACCTCTTCGGCTTTGGGGATGACGGTGGCCATATCTGAGTCGCACGTGAATGATGCGGTTTTGGTTCTGCATCGGGAATTTTTGGGGGGGAATGGAATATGAGTAAGCTGGGTGCTGAATATGTGGTGGCGGGGCCGGGTCTCGCTGCTTTAGCGACGGTTGGTTTCTTAGCTGCTTCGGGTAAAGAAGTGGTGTGGGTTAGTGGAACTGCTCCTCGCATTCATCCCGTGGTTCCTGGGTTTGAGTCAGGAGACGCCTCCCAAGTTTGGATCGATCTTTTGAAGCTCTTGGGGTGCGACGAGGGCGTGGCCGAGAGCCTGGAGAAAGGAAAGTTTCTTCGAGAGTTTCGGAACAAGTCATTTCGCGCAGTCTCCTGGGAGAAAGAGCAGGATCCAGAAGTGCGCCGAGGGGTTCGTGATGAAATGCTTTGGGATCCGGAGCGCAGTTTCGCCGCCCTGAACGAAGCAACGTTTGCGACGGACTGGATGACTTTTGAGAAGATGACCTTGGACCGGATTAAGGGTCTTTCGAATGTTCGCATAATTACGGGTTCAAAGATTTTGGGTGTTAAGATTGAGGAGGGGCGCTTGACCTCTGTCCGTCTGGATTCGGGTGTTGAGATCACCTGTTCAAACTTGGTTTTCGGAGATAGCTGGAGTGGTCTTGCGGCGATTGAGGGGCTCCCCAAGCCCTTGCCGTTTACGCGTAAGCGGATTCCTCACAGTGTGGTGCAAGCGACGCTGAAACATAAGGCGCCGATTGCTATGGATTCACGGCTAGGATTTTTCGGGACGCTGAATAAAGAAGCGGGTGAGGATTTTGAGCGGCGCGTTTGGGGCTATTTTTCTCAAGACGGACTTGAGAGTTGCTGGACGATTTGTCTCTCGGAGACTGAGACCGAAGATAATCACGAGATTGTAAAAAAATATCGTAAAATGAAAAACCTCCTCGATAAAATGTTCAGCTTCTTAGAGTCAGTAGACTCTGAACAAGTGCGTTTTGCAGAAGATTGGGTTTTTGGTTCAGGGGATGCCCCCAGGGAGCCGTTTCGCGTGCCCGAGATTAAGGGCGTGAGTTTCATCACGGATGGCTGTGGCTTGACTTCAAGTTTTCAACAAGTGCGTGAACTGATCACGCAGGAGCTGGGCTTGACTCTGGAGCGTGCTCAGGATGATGCCATCTTAGTCCCAGCGCAGCCAATGCAAATTGATGCGGCGACATATTCTGCCTGTAGCGCTACAGGTGATTGTTAAACGAGCTTTTGAATCGCAGTCAGAATCGCGATCGAGGCTGCAAGCGTTGGGCGGGCACACGCCCTGCAAGGTCACTCGTGAGACTTTGCGCCATGAAAAAAACCTATCCCCTCTCTCAAGTTTATCGCTTGCTCGAGCCAGGCCCCGTAGTGATGGTCACGACCGCCGTCAAAGGCGTGCCAAATATCATGACGATGTCATGGCATATGATGATCGATTTCGTGCCGCCGCTGGTCGGTTGTATTATCAGCAACCGAAACCATTCCTTCAAAATATTAAAGGCCACGAAGCAATGCGTGATCAATATTCCTTCCGTTGAGCTGGCGTCAAAAGTAGTGGACTGCGGCAATACTTCTGGGCGAACTACGGACAAGTTCAAGAAATTTAGACTCACGCCTGTGGCGGCCACCCTCGTTGAGGCACCAAAGTTGTCGATATCAAAATGGCGACCCGCTATAACCTGTTTATTCTTGAGGTACTCAAGGCCTGGATTACTCCTGCTGCGAAGCGCCCACGGACGATTCATCATCTCGGGCGAGGAGAATTTATGGTCGCTGGAAAAATTATTAGGCTTCCTTCCAAAATGAAGTACCGAAGATGAAGGTGGGCAGAGAGGAAAATACGTTTTTATGTCGTCGGCAGGCAAAGATGTAGCAAAGCCCAAAATAGGCCTCGTCTTGACGGGCGGCGGCGCGCATGCCGCTTATCAAGCGGGAGTATTGCGAGGAATCGCTGAAATCGTAGGATCCAAGTTGTCCCCTTTTTCGATCGTGACTGGGGTATCCGGCGGCGCGGTCAACGGCGCCGCACTAGCGGCCGGATCGGATGATTTGCAGGTTGCTACTGAAAATATCTGGAATGTCTGGAAAAAGATCAGGGCTGAGGACGTATTCAAGACGGATACTCTGTCATTGCTGAAGATCGGTGCGCGATGGCTCAAAGATCTCGGATTGGGAGAGTTTTTGGGGAGCAGTAAATCCAATTATCTTTTGGATAACTCACCGCTCAGAAATCTTCTGGGACAAATTGACTATAGCTCAATTAAACGGCATATCGCCTCGGGGATTCTGCATGGGGTCGGAGTGACCACGACAAACTACGGCACCGGTCGGGCGGTCACGTTTTTTGATGGAGAAACCTCGATCATACCTTGGTCTCGTGGAATGCGCATCTCGGTGCGAAAGCCGCTCGATCTAGTGCATGTGATGGCGTCTGTGGCAATTCCGGTTCTGTTTCCGCCGGTTCAAATCGAGGGTTGTGATTTTGGGGACGGATGTATTCGTCAAAATACGCCGTTGAGTCCGGCGATTCATTTGGGTTCCGATCGCATTGTCGTGATCGGAATTCAACATCCACGATCCGAAATCGATTGTCCACCGGTCCAGGAGGTTCCTTCAAGGCCAGTGATGATGGTGGATATTGCAGGTGTCCTCCTTAATGCAGTCTTCATGGATTCTGTGGAGCTTGATTTAAAGCGAATGCAGCGGGTGAACAGAACAGTGGCTTTGCTGACGCCTGAGCAACGAGCACAGAATCCAGATGAACTTCGATATATTCCGGTGCTTGCCATTCAGCCGTCAAAGAATCTAAGCACTCTTGCTTCAGAGCAGTTTGGGAGGTTTCCCTTGATATTGCGGCATTTACTTCGGGGGCTTGGCGCTTCCAACGAAAAGGGATGGCCGCTTTTGAGCTATCTCGCTTTTGATGGCAGTTACACATGCCAGCTCTTGGAGTTGGGGTACCAAGACGCTCTAGCTCAGAGGGAGGCTTTGAGAGGTTTTTTTGAATAGAAATCCTGCTGTCTCAATTACTCTTTGATCCGCTAACGCTAATCGACGAAGGGCAATTTTCAGAATTTGTTGAGGACTGACTTGGTGTCCATGTTCCAGAAATCTGTGCATTTTGAGTAACCACAAATTGGCCCGTATATGAGCATTGTGAGGCGGTGCCGGATGATAGCCCTTGCGCCGCGGGCGTCATTGTTAAGGTCCCCGAAGCGCTATTGAAACCTGGATCTGCACCGCTCTGATTGCCAGCGAACGCTTCATTGAAACAATCGCTAGATGCGGTGCCGTTAACGCTCTGGCCAGAATGGCTCAAAACGAGAGATGCCTGAGAGGTTTGACAGCTACTGGATAGCGTTCCTCCAGTGCTAATTTGAGTTATCGCGTAGGTGCCTTCCAGGCTAGGACTGCACCCGAGACACATAAAGATCGCCAGAGAGCAAAAAAAGAAAGCAGTGATTCTAGTTCTTATTGAAATGGGCGATTCACATAGAGTAGACCTGCCCTAATCTTTCGAAAGAGGGTAGGCCCCTCGCAGAACCCGCCGTGCCCAATTTAGGCAACGGGCTCCTCAGTTCTTGGTTGCTCCCGAAGGAGTTATGCACGACGCTCCTCGTGCCGGGTTGGTTG
>JBBCAV010000040.1:0-46485 GCA_051382305.1 Bdellovibrionota bacterium FG-2 | reverse complement strand
GGGAGGGGGTGGGGAGGGGGGGGGGAGGGGGGGGGAGGCTCGGGGCGTGAGGCCGGTTGCTGCGGTTTCTGCCAAACGTAGGCCAGGCGGATTTATGGATGAGCGTTGATATCCACTCGCTTATACGCTTGTAAACCCATTGCCCTGGTGATATATTGCAAAACATGCGAGTCAAAGCTCAATCCTTTTTGCCCGGATTCAATTCGAAGACTGCAGACATTTCCCACGGTGGGGATCACACCAAGAATAGGCGTAAGATCAGGCGCCCGATCGACCCCAAGCAAGCTCTTCATGTCGTTTTGCGCTCATCCATGGCTCGCGGAGCGAATTCAATGCTCCACCCCAAACACTGCGATCATATCTACGACTTTACAGAGTCTCTCGCCAAACGCTGGGGCATACGGCTATATCGCTACGCAAACGTGGGCAATCACATTCATCTTTTGATAAAAGTTCCGTCACGAATCATATGGAAAAGGTTCTTGCGAGAGCTCGCCGGTGGGATCGCAATCATCGTTACCGGCGCTAAGAAAGGCGCATCATTGATTAGAAACGAAACTGGGCGAGGGTTTTGGGATCATCTGGCATTTACTCGAATCGTTCATTTCGGCCGAGACTTCAGAGGCATGGGTCGGTATCTTATCAAGAATCTTTTCGAAGCGGCCGGAGTGCCTATGAAAGCGCTTCTCGCCCAGGGCTACCGGATCATGCGTATTGAATCAGACGGTGCTCCGCCTTAACCAATAGGCCACTCCAGGAGCGTGAACGCTTGCATGGGCTCATTTAGCCGTTGTCATTTTAAGTCTCGGCGTTAGAATTACTTATGGAAACCGAAAAGACGCAGACATGACCCGTCTTTTTTGTTGCCATCGTAATTGTAGTACTTGTTTCAATTGCGTCCTCACGAGGTGCGCTGTTTGCAATAAGCAAAAACGAAGAGTTAAGCGGATGGAGCCCTGCTTTGATCGGTGCTGCCTCTATTTTCGCTATTAGTCGAATGGTAGTGCCTGGCTTCTTTTTGCGTTTGCCTTGCGAGCAAACCAAATGCTCGGACAAGCTCGCCGGTTGTGGTTTGTTTGCTCTGGGTATTTTAGTGGGTACAATCGCCGCGGCTAAGTTGCACCCCTAAATCCCTCCGCCGCCCCCGTTCACATACGACAAAATAAACGGCCCAAAGATCATGAGCATGACGGCGGGCAAAATGAAAATCACCAAAGGGAGCAGGATTTGCTGCGCGGCCATGGCCCCGGCTTTTTCAGCGCGAACCATGCGTTCGCTTCGGATTGTTTCAGATTGTTGGCGCAAGATCTTCCCGATGGAGGCGCCCATTTGGTCAGCTGAGATGAGGATTGCGATGAAGGAGTTGATTTCGGTCATGTTGATTCGAAGCGCCAGTTCGCGGAGGGCATCTTGGCGGGATGCGCCGACCCGAATTTCTTTTAAAAGTTGACCAAATTCTTCAACAAGGGGACTGGGGTTGGCTTTCTCAACCACTTTTCCGATCGCACCGATAAAATCCAATCCGGCTTCGGTGGAGAGTGCCAATAGATCGACGATAAACGGCATCGCTTTAAGGATTTGTTTTTGTCGGGCCTTCATGCGGCCATTGACCCACATATCGGGATAAAACCATCCGGCAATGCCCGAGCCCAAGATGAGCATTCGAGAGACATCAATGAAGTCGCCGGCTTTTAGAATGCCGCCGATAATGGGAAAAAAGATGATCAATACCAGCTTAAACGAAATAAATTCATCGGGAGTGAGTTCGTCTTTGAGTCCTGCTGCAATGATTTTCCGTTTATATTTTTTGCGCTGATTATCCCAAAAAGACTTCCCGCGGATCATGGGGGCGACGTATTGCGTAAAGAAGGGGCGGGTCATTTTTACGAGCGGATTTGATGCTTTTCGACTCCCTGCGTCAGCAAGGTTGTCTTGTGCGGCGCGTGACTGCTCTTCTTGTAAAAGCATTCGGGCAAGGAGAAAAACTCCCCAGCCGATCAGGGCATATGCAACATAAACAACAACTTGCGAGTCTCCAAATAGACTAATCATTTTTGGTCCTAGATCCTCCCTCAGTCCTATCGGAAAAGGGTTACCCGAACTGTAGAAAAATAATGACTTATTAGTTGTCTAATATGGTACACTAATGGTGTACGGGGTTCCAGGGAATATTATTAGGGGGAATGCACAAATTCTTATTCAAAACCTAAGAAATCAGCTCGTTATAACCGATAGGTGCTTTGTGGCAGAGACGTTTTGGAGTCGCCTCAGAGGTTTGATCGGAAAAGCTCAGTTGGAGCCGGGGGAGGGTTTACTTATTCCTCGGTGCAACGACATCCATATGTGGTTCATGAGTGTTCCGCTGGATGTTGTTTTTCTTCGGAGGGGTGAAAACGCAAGAGGCGAAGACGGGGAGAAATCCTGGCGGATTTCTACGGTGCGCGCAAACGTGCCAGCGTGGAAGCTGCTCCCCCTTCATGACTGGAAAGCTCATGCAACGCTTGAGCTTCCCGTGGGAACTATTCAACGATGTGATCTACGAGCAGGGGATGAGTTATGTTTAAGTTAACCGTCGTTGCCGGCCCGAATCGCGGCAGCACTTACGCCGTAAAAGAGGGAGAAACTTCGATTGGGAGGCAGTCGGGAAATTCTATTATCCTCTCTTCGTCAAAGATTTCTAAACGACACTGCGTATTTTTACTTGAAGGCGCACAAATTGCGATTCGCGACGAGGGAAGCTCCAATGGCACTTTTGTAAACGGGGCGCTGACTAAGTTTCGAAAACTGAAAACAGGCGATCGTGTCACGGTCGGAGATTTTACCTTTGAGCTCACCGAAACGATTAAGCGCGCAGCTCGTCCGGTGTCGGTTGCGGGCTTTTCTTCTGGGCTTCAATTTCCAGACATGGGAGGACGCGGTGGCGGCGGCGCTCAATCCATGATTTCCGGCATGCCTGTCGGAGGCGGCGCCTCAGCGGTTCATACTCTTGAAGGTCCTGGCAAAGATTTTAAATCGAAGCTCAATTGGTATTTTGATCAGCATGTGATGCCTATTTTCTACGGTCTTCACATGAAACATCAGTGGCGTTTTGTGTGTGTGGCGATTTTTTCGGCTTTTGTGTTGGGCACTCTCCTCTTTACGATTCAACCCCTGATTGAGGCTAACCGCTCGACCATCATCAAAGAAACGCTCAAGCGTGCGTCCTTCATGGCCCGGGAAATTGCGCAGCGTAATGCCCCCTATCTAGCCGCGCGCGCAGAAACAAAGACCGAAGTCGGGGTCGCAGAGACGGCTGAAGGGGTCCGGGTGGCTGTACTCACCGATCTGGATAATCGCATTCTTGCGCCGGCGGTTCGGATGAACCAGTATCTCAATGGGGGAGAAGAGTCCGTCTTGGCCGTGAAGGCGCGCGATCTGTTTCGAAAGGGGAGAGAAACGGGAATTTCTCAAGGGGATTCTTCTTTGGTTATTGCCGTTGAGCCGGTGAAAATTTTGAATCCACAGCTTGCCAAGAATGTTGTCGTGGGGATGGCCGTGGTTTCTATTGATACTTCGATTGCAACGCCGGATCTTGGCGAAGTGGGAATGGTCTATTCTGAAGCTCTCATTTTGACGGGCATCCTTGGAGGCTTGGCCCTACTGATTCTGTATCGATTGACTTTGAAACCCTTTTTGATTCTCAATGAGGATATGGATAAAGCGTTGAAGGGGGAGATCCCTCAAGTCACTCAAGAATTCAAATTTGAGGAACTCTCTTCGCTTTGGGAAAATATCAACGCCGCAATACAGCGCATTCCAAAAGGGGCCCAAAATACTGGGATGGGTTTGGGAGGTGGGGACGAAGTCTCACTGGTGGATCAGGTCATCGGCCCGATGCGCATGTTAGGAAATGTGTCAAAACTGGGACTTGTGGTTTGCGATGCACACCACAAGATTCAATACCTCAACAGTATGTTTGAGGAAATCAGTGGCATTCGTGAGAGCGGGTCGGTGGGGCAAGATTTCGCGAGCGTCGCCCGAGATCAGTCGCTTGGCATTTTTCTCAAAGATCTTTTCGAGCGAGCGGCGGTGGGCAGTGATGGCATTAGTGAGGATTATGATTTCTCGGGAATCACCTACACCGTGCATGTCGCCGCTTACGGCGTGGGCGGGAACGCGCCTAAGGGTTACTTAATTACCACAACGAGGAACGAAGGCTAATGGGGAACGCCACGAAGTTCAAGCATGCTCAGGTTCCTAGGCAGCCCGAAGAGCGGGCGAGGCTTAAGATCGTGCTGGGCGCTGATTCGGGCGCGATTTTTGTGATTAAAGCTGAGAGCTGTGTTTTGGGACGTGGCGAAGACTGTGACGTCGTGGTTCCTGATTTGAAGGCTTCGCGGAGACATGTCGAAGTCTTTAACTCGGGCACGGGCTGGAGTGTGAAGGATTTGGGAAGTTCCAATGGAATTCTCTTGAATGGCAAACCTTCGCGGGGGGCCTTTTTACAGACTGGAGATACGATCACGCTCGGCGAAACGATGCTGGAGTTTGTGGCGGCGGAGGCGGGAACGCTCGTATTGCAAGCGCCTGCTCGCACGAATTCGAATCAGGCGCTGGCCCGGGTGCAAGACGAAGCGATGAAGGCGCAACGTGAGCGAGTTCGCAGCCTTGGAAAAATGGGACCGGCGCCTGCTGCTGCATCGATGTCCGTGGCGGGTATAGGTGTGGGCGGGGCTGGTGCAGGGGCGGTAAAAGCCAAAGATCCCAAACGTCTTCTTTTGATCGGCGCGGCGGCACTCGGGCTCTTCATGCTCTTTGGGATGGAAGACAAGGCGCCGAAGAAGCCTAAGGCAAAGAAAACTTCTGCGCAAGAGGAGCGCAATCTTGCTTCGTATCTTCCTGGCGCCGGTGGGGATGCGATGAACGAAGCGGAGAGGCAAGCCGAAACTTTCTTTAAGCTGGGTTTCAGGGAATATCGTGAAAAAAACTTTCTGCGGGCGAAAGGTAATTTTGAAACGGCTTTGCAAGTTTTTCCGGGCCATCAGTTGGCCCCCCTCTATCTTGAAAACAGTGAAAAACAAATTAGCGACGAGGTGAAGTTTCATCTCGAGCGGGGACGAAAGAGCTTTGAGGGGGGGCGCCTGAAGGAATCCAAAGCACATTTTGAAACGATTCAGCGGCTGCTCTACCGGGACCAAACGCATGCGAGTTATCTTGAAGCGACGGAGCAGCTTGAGAGGGTGATCAAAGCGATGCGGGATGGGAATTTTTCTGAAGGAGGTAAGGGCGGATGAGTCACGCGCCACTTCTTACGATTCTCAAAGATGGGGAGACGCTACGGAGTGTTTCTCTTGAAGGAGAGTCCATTTTAGGCCGAAATGAGGAGTGTTCGATTCGAATCGACGATCGCGCGATTTCACGTGAGCATGTCTCTTTTCGTCCAGTGGCAGGAGGTGTGCAAGTTCAGCGCAAGAGTGAGTTTGCTCCAATGAGTGTTAATGGAGTGGAGTGTGTTGAAGCCGTGCTCAAAGACGGCGATTTACTGATGCTGGGTTCGTATTGGGTTCGCGTGTCTTTGAACTCTGGGGGGGCTCAGGATTCTCCGGGGGGAGGGATGGTCGCGTCCACGGTTGCGCCTACGGTGGCGATGGATTCTCACCCAGAGGCCGCAGACCTACCTCCTCGCGATTTGGAGTTGGTTGAAGAGAACGGTGAGGCAGTGGCTTTAGCAAAAGATGAAGCGTTAGGAGAAGAGGCGGATCCTTTTGCGCCACCCGCGGATTCCTCCCCAGAGGGTGACGAGGGCCAGGTTGCGTTGGCCGAGGATGCGTCGGCACAGGCGAATTCTGAGAGCCCTTCTGTAGATCTTGATGCTGGCGATGTGAGCGAGGATGGAAAGACTAAAGTTAACGTAGCGCCTAAGGTGATGGTTAAGCTCGTTTTCTCGCCGGGGACGGCTAACGTAACCGAGTATGAGCTTTCAAGTGATGAAGTAACGATCGGGCGTGGGAGTGAGTGTACGATTGTTCTAAACGAGAAGAAGGCTTCGCGCAGGCACGCCATCGTTTTGCGTGCGGGGCTGAACTTTGTGATTCGGGATTTGGATTCCGCCAATGGAACGTATGTGAATGGCCATCAAGTTCGAGAACACGAACTTTCGGGCGAGGATCGCATTCGAATTGGTGCGGTGGAGTTTGTGTTTAAGGCCCTCAGTCTTGATTATGCGGCTCAGGAACAAAATTTCATGGCCGTTTCAGATCAAATTGAAGAGGCGGAGCCAGAGGTTTTACAAGAGGCTTCGCAAGATGCGCCGTATGGCGCGCTTAACAGCGCGCCATTTGAGCAGGCCCAAAATCCGGCTTCAGAAATGGCCGCGGCGCCGATGGGCGCCGGCATGGGAACCCTCCCGGGCTTTACAGGGATTGGGGGAGTGGGCGGTTCCGCCGGAAAAGGAAAGCTGCTGGAGAAGTTTCGTGCACTCCCAAAACCCCGGCAGTACCTCATCATCTTAGTGGTGATTGTGGGCGGCTATATGTTGTTTTTTGATGAAGAAGAAAAGGCCGCTCCAGCCAAGGGGGCCAAGAAGGCTGCAATTGATAGGTCGAAGACTCAGGCCTCGCCCGGACCGCTGGCGAACAATACGCCCGCTTTTGAAAATCTTACGCCAGAGCAGAAACGTTTTGTTGAAAGCCAGCATGCGCTGGCGTTTGATTATTATCGCAATAGGGAATACGACAAATCACTGTTCGAAATTGGCAAGATCTTTGCCCTTATTTCTGATTATAAGGATTCGCGTGAAATCGAGCGATATGCGAAAGAGGGCAAACGTAAGCTGGATGCTTTTGAAGATGAAAAGCGAAAGAAAGAAGATGAGGCCAAGCTCAGAGTTCGAATTGCGCAATTGGTAGATGAAACTCGGAGCCGTATGGGCAAGAAGCAATACGAGCAAGCAAAGGAGCTTTTTGCGCAGGTCTTGGAGATTGATCCGGACAATACCTTGATCGCAGGCTGGCGCAAGGAGATCGAGGCCTTTGAAGAACAGACGAAACAAGAGGAGATGCAGAAGCAGGTACAAACGGACATTAATAAGCACGCCTGGGACGTTTATAGAGAAGCGATGGCTTTGCGTAAGGTCGGAAAGTTCCATTCAGCAATCGAAGTTTTCCAAAAAGCAATTGATGTCGGAGCGTCTGATAAGAAAGTGCATACACAGGCCAAGGCGATGATTCAGGGGTGCAGACAGGCGATTCGTGATCTCCGAGATCCTGTATTGAAAGAGGCTCAAGGTTTAGAAACGTCGGGAGATCTGCCCAAGGCTTTTGCCCTGTTTAAGAAGGCGACGCACATTGATCCTCCTCATAAAGAAGGGTATGCGGGGATGGAGCGAATCCGAGGGGTGCTGCATGGGCGCGCCAAGGGGATTTACACGGAAGCCGTGCTTGCTGAGAGTTACAGTGACTTTACGACGGCGCGTAAGAAGTTTCATGAAGTTTTAGAAGTCGCTCCGAATGATGATGTTTATCATGAACGCGCGCAACGCAAACTCGCCAATTATTTCAGAAAGGATGATGCGCCCCAATGAGTTCAGGGAAAACGATTCGCGCGATTTCAAATTTTTCTCATCCGGGCCAGCGTTTGGCGCAAGAAGACCATGCTTTTTTTGACAAGGATCGAAAGATTTTTGTAATGGCTGATGGCTTTGGGGGGCCCGGGCCGGGGGTTGAAGCCTCTCGTTTGGCTTGTGAGTCGGTGAGAAGTTTCCTTATCAAAGAGGCGGGAGATCGCGAAGCCACGCTTCCCTTTGTTTTGCGTTCTTATTATTCGCTCGCAGGCAATGTGCTGTTCAATTCACTGATTCACGCAAACCGTCAGCTTAATCTCCGAAACAAGGGTAAGGGTGTCCACGAACGCGGGGGCGCTTCGGTTTTGGCGGCGTATATGGATGGAGATCTTCTGGCCATTGCCAATGTCGGGGGGTGTGGGGCTTGGATTTTTAGGGGCAATGCACTTTGTGAGCTTTTCACGCCCCGGACTTATGCGCGACTTTGCGATCCTTCAGGGCAGGATATGGATCCCGCTCGCCAGGTCCCTTTAATGGCCTGCGGAATTACCTCTGATCTTGAACCCGAAATTTTTGAATACCGTGTAAAGGAGGGGGACTTCTTGCTTCTTCACACCGATGGCGTGGGGCCCGAGGTTCGGGACCAGATTTGGGAGATTTTGCAGAAGTCTCCTAGGCCTGAGGCGGTCGAAAATTATCTCAAAAACCGTCAATTCGATGATAATGCCTCGATGTTAATGGTGTTTTTCTAAGCCGCAAATAGTTGACTCAACTGGTTGTGTATTGATATAATCATAGCAGGGAGTGTGGTGTCTCGTTTTTGGGGTCAAGCTTTGGGTTTCTTGTGCCGATCAATAGGCACAGGAGAAGGGAGTCGGTATGAAGGCTATTCGGTTAGTACAAAAATTTTGGATGGATGTTTGGAAGGATGAGCGGGGACAATCCACTACGGAATATATTCTTATTTTGTCGGTCGTCGTGATGGTGGCGCTGAAGTTTAAGACCGTATTTGAGAAGAAACTCATGGGTATTGTCGGTACGCTTGGAGACCAAATTGATAAAGGGGTCCAGGATTCTAGTCCATAATCTCCTTATCGATCGAGGCACTTTGGAGGGCGTTTGGGGGTACGGGGTTTTCTACTAGGACTATATAGAGACGAATCCGGCCAAGCCACGACAGAATACATCGTCATGCTTGCCGCTATTGTCGTTGGGGCGTCCGCAATGGCACGCCAAATTTTGCAAACATTGGAGCAAGGGGTTCTCAGGCTGGGCGGTCAGCTTGAAAAGGATTTGAAGACGGGAAAGGCTCCACTGCATGTCTGGACAAACTGAATATTTTGTTCCGCTCATCTGTGTGTTTGGTGCAATCGCGACGTTCATGGATTTGCGCTGGGGCCGGATTTTCAATGCTTACACGGTTCCTTTGTGGTTTTCCGGACTCATCATCTCAGCTGTGATTGGTGGTTGGGGAGGTTTTGGGGATGCGCTCGCAGGCTCGGGGATCGCGCTTCTGCTCTACGGACTTTTGTTCGCGCTCGGAGTGATGGGCGGCGGTGATGTCAAATTTTTGATGGCCCTGGGTGCGTGGGGTGGAAAACACTATATTGTTGAAGTAGCGCTGCTTGGAATCCTGGTTGGTGGTATCCTAGGAGTTGGGCAACTTATGTTTAAGCGGCGTTTGAAAGATTTTGCACTCAGACTTTATCGGTTTCTCCTGACCGTATTGGTGAAGGAGCTGGAATTTGAATTGCCCAAAGTCGATCAGAAAATCACGATGCCTTTTGGGGTGCCGATTGCGATCGCCGCCGTTTGGGTGGCTTGGCTTCATCCGTTTGAACGGTGGGGAATTCGTTTATGGTTTTAGCCAAGGACGAAGCGGGTCAGGCCACGGTAGAGTATATTTTGCTTTTGAGCGTGATCGTTACGTTTTTTATTCTGCTCGCGCAAGGAATCAGCCAAATGGGATTAGCCGAAAAACTCGCGCGCCCCATTCAAAAAGAATTCAAAGCGGCCTATCGGTATGGCCATCCCAAAGCCAAGGGTGAAGAAGAGGGAGGTTATGAACATCACCCGCGTGCCCGTGAAGGCGGAAAAGACAAAGAGAATTTTAGAATTTTCCTCAACCCCAAGGAGATTTGATAATGCCTCGTAAGCATAAAGACGAGTCTGGCCAATCTACGATCGAATTTGCGCTTACGATGGTTTTACTCATAGCCTTTATTCTCTTCTTTTTGCAACTCACGCTTGTGTTTGGTGTGGGCAACTATTTTCACTATGCGACGTTTATGTCCGCGCGGGCATATCTGGCGGCGGGGAGTACCCCCGATGATCAACGGGAGCGCGCGAACTCGGTTGCGATTCGAATGCTCAAGAAATCAGAATCCCAAGCGGGCGCCGACCGGTTCCCCTCAATTGCGCAAGGGATGGGAGAGGGGGATGTCAAGGGGTTGACAGTGCAAGCTGCCGATCCCGCAAATTTAGATTCAAGTTGGATGCAGGGAGTCCGATATAAATTTAGGAGCCGTCTGTTCCTCATGCCATTGGCAGGAAAGACGGGCAAGGGCCAGAGTTCGCTTAATCAACTGATCCTCACTTCTGAGAGTTGGTTGGGGCGGGAACCAAGTTATCAGGACTGTCAGAATGAAATGGAAAAAATGAAGGGGCTTTTTGATAATGGGTGTTAGTCGAAACGAGCAAGGCCAAAGTATTTTGGAGTTTGTCTTTATGCTTCCCCTGCTGGTGGGGATCACGATGATGTTGATTAAGATCAACACGGTCATTCAGTTTTCAATCGTGAATCAGCAATATGCTCGCGCGCAGGCTTTGACGCTTGCAGGGAACAGTCCGATTTATCCGAGACTAGGTCTCCGAGTCACGGATCTCGAGAACAAATTCTATAATCAAATGATTTTGGGCGTCGCCGACAATGCCGCGCCCTCAAAGGAGGATGATGGGAGTAGTGAAGACTATCATCCTAAGGCTTCGAATTATAACATTAGCTCTAAGAAGGTTTCTGGCGATGGCGGCCAGCCGGGTGAGGAACCCACAAGTCGCGCCCTGGTGCGGGTGAGGAACACGGTCACGCTTTGTACCCAAACCAATGTCGTGCAAGTCGATGGCAAATGGCAGCCCATTTTGCCCTTGCAGGCAGTATCCGAGACCGTCTTTAAGCCCCTCGAAGGTGAGCAGGGCAAGTACCGGCTTTTTGAGGGCGTGAAGTTTGATTTTTGCCGAAGTCCGTTGCCGTATGTGGCGGGAGAAACAACGTTATGAATAGCAAAGTATTAACCCTTTCGCTGGTGATGGCAGTCCTCGCCGTGTTCTTCGTGAGTTCCTACGTTGGGAGCATGGAAGAAGAAACAAAAAAGAAATTTGGAACTGAAGTCCTGGTGTTGACCGCCAAGCGAGACGTGAAGGAGATGGAGACCCTCAATGAGACGGCCTTTGAACTTAAGTCGATTCCGAAAACGTTTCTCGAACCGGCTTCCGTATTTTATGAGAAAAAAGATAAAGACGATAAAGAAGTAACCAAAAGCATAAAAAGTTTATCGGGTGCGGTGGCTGTCGTTCCAATCAAAAAAGGCGAGCAAATTACCTTTAATAAGTTCACAGAGCCGAGCATTCGCACGGGCCTGGCGCCTCAAATTACCCCAGGTAGACGAGCGGTTTCGGTCCCCGTAAATGAAACGAGCGGTGTTTCGAAGTTAATTAAACCGGGAGATCGAGTGGATCTCTTGGCGGTCATTGATACCGGAGGCGGAAAACAGTCTAAAGTTGCAAAAACGATTCTGCAAGATGTCGTGGTTCTCTCGGTGGGTCGTAACGTGACGAACAATGTCCCCCGACTTGTCGAGGTGGATACTCAAAGCGGAAAAGAAAAGATTCGCTCCCTTACGGAAGATTCTAATTTTGCTTCGGTGACCCTTGAGGTGGAGCCGATGCAAGCGCAGGCTTTGGCCCTTGTCATGGCTAGTGGAGACAGCGCCCTGAGTCTTTCGCTTCGAAACAATGATGATTCTGAGCGCACAAATTTAAGTCCCACAGGCTTTAATGATATCATGGGGGGAGACATGAGTCGGGGGTTGGCCGGGAAAAGATGAGAATAGGATGAAACAATATTTAGGCGCCGTCATCATTATCGCAGCCTTGATCTTAGCCGGGGGTGGTTTTTGGGCCTCTACGGCTCCTCAGGCTCGTGCGGCTGAGGGAGACGCTGCTGGTCCAGCGGCGGCAAAAACAAAGAATAAGTATAAGAAATCAAAACTCACATCGGATGAATCTGAGGCCGTTTCGGATCGCCGCACGCTTCTTTTGACGACAGGTGAGGATAGGGCCGTGGACTTAGACTTTGAGGTGACGGGGCGAAAAGACGGAATCGCCATTGGTAATCCCCAAGTGGTTAATTACAACCTTGTTAACATTGGTGAGAAGAGACAGATCGTTTTCAAACCTCTGAAAGCGGGCGATACAACGGTCACGGTTCGAGATGCGGATGGGACGCTTCGACTGGTATTTCTTATTCATGTCACGGGTTCAAATTTGCTGCGAACCGCTGCAGAAATCCGCGACCTTTTGCGAGACGTTGAAGGACTCAATATTCGGGTCGTGGGGACGAAAGTTATCCTGGAGGGGGAGCTTCTAGTTCCAGTGGATTACGGTCGTCTGCTCACGGTGATTCAAGATAAGGGCTATGCGGATGTGGTGATGAACATGACCACATTATCGAGCTTTGCAATGCAGTTGCTGGCGCGAAAAATCCAAGAAGATATCAATGCTTTTGCGCCCAACGTTCGAACTCGTCTTGTGAATGGTTTAATTTTTCTGGAAGGTACGGTGGACTCTCAGGATCAGGCGGTGCGCGCGAAGAGGATTTCGGAACTCTATCTTCCCGATTTGCGTCCCGGCGCGCTGCTGGAAAAAGATCCATCCGTTCAGCGTCTGCCGCCGCGCAGTCTCGTGCAGAATTTCATCGTGATCAATCCGGCTCCGGCCCGCAAACAAGAAAAGCTTGTGCGCGTGACCATTCATTTTGTTGAGTTGTCGAAGGACTATAATAAAGTTTTCGGTTTTAAGTGGGAGCCGGGCTTTACCTCGTCCCCCAGTATTTCTGTAGGTAAAAATGAATCGGGGGGAGCGGGGGCCACGGGGAGTTCCTTTAGTGCTACGATCTCGAGTCTTCTTCCTAAGCTGCAAAGCGCGCAAGCGGCCGGATACGCGCGTGTTTTAAAAACCGGAACAGTGATCGTTCGTAGTGGTCAGCCTGCTAAACTTGTGGAGCAAACGGAATTTCCGTTTATGACTCAAGATGGAAAGGGGGGGACGGTGGGAACCTCCAAGCAAGTTGGATTGTCGGTCGCCGTGACTCCGCAGATTGTGGGTCAAAGCGAAGATATTCAGATGGATTTGGATTTGGATCAAAGCAACGTCGTGGGCCGTGTTCCCTCAGGTGGAGCACCTACGACGGCCAACCATAAGGTCGTGACGAAGATCTACGTAAAATCCACGGAGAGTGCAGCAGTGGCCGGGGTGATGTCCAATTCGGTGGGAACGGATTTCAACAAAGATGATCCTAAAAGTGGAGCTTTTGAAGGCGCGGATCCTTTGTTTACGCTGATGCATTCGAAAGCGTATCGGAAACAAAAATCCCAATTTGTGATTTTTGTGACACCACAGATTATCGAAAACGCCTCTGAAGGCACGGACGATCTTAAGAAGAACTTTAGGGTGAAAGTTAATTAGAGTGGGGGTTTGATGGCAGGTCATATTATTGCAGTCGTAGGCGGCAAAGGCGGAGTGGGCAAAAGTGTCTTTGCTGCAAATCTTGCGATTGCCTATTTGCAAGAGTTTAAACAACGTCCGCTCATTGTTGATCTAGATTTAAATAGTCTCGGAGATCAAAATATCATTTTGGGGCAAAACCCGCCCAAGAATATCGTTGATGTGTCGCGTATGCCTCCCGGGCCCATTGATCCCCGGTCGCTTGGGCCGTACATGGTCAACGCTCCCGCTGGGTATAGCTACATTGCGGCGCCTCGGGATGCGATTATTGCGCGTGATTTGGATCTGGAGGGGTTGGGCAAGTTTTTGAAGGCAGTGACCAACGTTTTTAATTTCGTTGTCATCGATTGTGGCAATGGCACGGACCCTTGGGCGCTTAAAGTTCTGGAATATTCGACTGCCATATTTGCTGTAACGACCGGAGATGTGATTGTCATTAACCAGACCAAGCGTATGCTTGCCAAGATTCAAGAGCTTTTGTTTCCAGCTGAAATGGTGCAAATTGTCGTGAATCGCTATTCTCAAAGTAGCATCGTTACGCCCGCAATCATTCAGAAGAACTTGAATCGCCCTGTTTTTGCGGGGATTCCCGAGGATGCCGCCTCATGCGATGGCTCGTTAGCCAAGAGTACTCCTCTTTGTATCGCGGCGGCGAGTACGCCGATTGCCCGCGCTTACCATGATATAGTTCGAAAAATTTTTCAGATGAACATGCTGGAAACGCTGGCCAAGCTTAAGAAGCCGACAGGCGTCCTCGCGCGGGCACAAGCCGCCAGCGGGGGGCCAAGCGTGGAGACCTCTTCGTCTCAAGGAGGTCCGAGTGCGCGCTCTTCGTCCGCACCGCTTGACGCTTGGACGGCAATGAAACTTCGAATTCATAAGGCGTTGGTCGATCAGATGGATTTGAAGAAAACCAACATGGACATTAACGACCCTAAGCAGCGTGCTATCTTGAGAGAGCGAACGCAGAAGACGATTCTTGATGTGCTTCAGAATGAAGATACTTCCTCTCTCTTAGGGACCCGAGAGCTTAAGGCACAGATGCTCAAAGAGGTCTTGGATGAGGCCTTGGGCCTCGGACCGCTTGAGGACTTTTTGGCGGACGAGCAAGTCACCGAAATCATGGTCAACGCTCGTGATCAAATCTATGTCGAGCGTGCGGGGAAACCCATGCTCTCCAAAGTCACCTTTTCCAGTGAGCAGCAGATGATGAACGTCGTTGAGCGGATCGTCACCCCCTTGGGCAGACGAGTCGATGAAAAGGTTCCTTATGTGGACGCGCGTTTGCTGGATGGCTCTCGGGTTCATATCATTATCCCCCCTTTGGCCCTGCGAGGACCGACTATTACGATTCGTAAGTTTCCCAAGAAGCGCATCGAGGTCAAAGATCTCGTGGCGTTTGGTTCCATTACGGAAGAGATCGGCGATTTTTTGAGAAGTTGTGTGGAAGCAAAACTCAATATTGTCGTCTCCGGCGGCACGGGCTCAGGGAAAACGACGCTTTTGAATGTGCTCTCGAATTTTATTCCGGCAACCGAGCGCATCATTACAGTTGAAGACTCGGCGGAACTTCAATTGGGGCAGGAACATGTTGTACGTCTGGAGACGCGCCCCAAAAATATTGAGGGTGAAGGCGAAGTTTCAATTCGAGATTTGATTAAATGTTGCCTCCGAATGCGTCCTGATCGAATTGTGGTTGGGGAGTGTCGCGGTGGTGAAGCTTTGGACATGCTCCAGGCCATGAATACCGGCCACTCCGGCTCGCTCACGACGTTGCATGCCAATAATCCCCGAGAGGCTTTGTCACGTCTTGAGACGCTCGTGATGATGGCAGGTCTTAATTTGCCCGCTAAGGCGATCCGGGAGAATATCGCTTCTGCCGTCGGGCTCATCATTCAGCAATCCCGATTGGCCGACGGGTCCAGAAGGGTGACCTACATTACCGAAGTCGTCGGGATGCAAGGGGAGGTGGTCAGCTTGCAAGACATCTTCTTGTACAAGCAAGAGGGCATGGATAAGAAGCGAAAGATCATCGGGCGATTTGTGCCGACCGGATTTATTCCAAAGTTTGTCGAGGAGATGGAGCAGAAGGGGATGAAAATTTCTCGCAGCCTTTTTGCCTCGAAAGGGTAAAAAGGGGGGGAGCCAATGTTCTTGAAGTATGTAGGCCTCATAGGACTTTTCGTCGGCGTCTTTGGGGTTTCCTATCACTACAATAAACGGCTCTTGGATTGGCTGAGGTTTCAGTCGTTAGGTACTCGTGACTATATCGTCGAGCGACTGGGCTTGATGTTCATCGAAATTCCCGCGCACCGAATTCTCATTGGACTTTTTTCTCTAAGTTTTGGTTTGGGGACTCTCGTGTTTCTTTCGTTCTTGCCGGATCTTTTTCCTGGGGTTCCTTTGGGTCTGCTTACGGCTGTGATTGGCTGGAAGTCACCCAAACCCTTTGTGGACTGGATGTATCGGCGAAGGGTTGATAAGTTTGTCATGCAAATGGTCGATGCGCTTAGTTTGATGTCTAATGGACTTAAATCTGGTTTGTCTGTTGCGCAGGCGATGGGGCTGGTGACTCAAGAGATGCCCAATCCCATTCAACAAGAGTTTGGTTTGGTTTTAAGTCAGAACAAGTTGGGGGTTTCGCTTGAGGAAGCTTTTACGGGACTTTCTGTTCGCATCAAGTCTGATGACGTGGAAATGTTCGTTACGAGCGTAAATATTTTGAAGGAAACCGGCGGAAATTTGGCGGAAACTTTTGATACGATTGTTTCCACGATTCGAGAGCGACTCAAAGTCGAGAATAAAATCAAGGCGTTGACGTCGCAGGGACTTTATCAGGGGGTTTTCGTGATGGCGATTCCGCCCCTTCTAGGTGTGGTGTTCTATCAAACAGATCCAGAATTTATGAAACCGCTGTTCACAACGTGGATGGGATGGGTCATAATAATGGTGATTCTGGCGTTAGAGGCAGTTGGCTTTTTTGTCATTATGAAGATCATAAAAATTGAAGTGTAAAAACTTTTTTGGGGGAAGTCAGATGAGAAATTTCGGATTTGTTTTGGTGAGTGCTTTGTTTGTGGCTCTTTCCGTTTCCGTCGCTCAGGCAAATGTGAGCTTAAAAAATGGAAACTTTTTTATGGGCTATACGGACCTGAGTTACTCCGGGGGCTTTGAGCCGAAAATCGAGCGGGTCTACAATTCAAAAACTCCCTTTAAAGGAATGTTTGGTTGGGGCTGGGGCAATGAGTATGAAGTTTTCCTTAACGTCTCGGCGGATGGTAGCGTGGTTGTGCATGAGTACGGGGGCGGCGCGGAGAATCGTTTCAGCCCTGTGGCTTTCAAGGCTGAAGAACTCGGTCTCGCGGCTGAGAAGCTAACTGGGGTCGCAAAAGCCGCGGGCATTTTAGGCAACGCTCAGCAAGTGGCGGATTATGAAAGACGTCTGAAGCAAGACGCGGAGTTTCGCAATAATGAGTGGGAAAAGTTTCGCGCGCAAAAGAAAATTGAGCCGCGTCAGCTTGCGGTGAATGCCCAGCTCTATTCCAATCAGTTTAGTTATCAGTACATCACCAAAGTAGCTGGAGGTTATGTCCGCTCTTTTGATACTGGAAAAATTGAAAGGTTTGATGACACGGGAAAATTGATGAGAGTTTCTGATAAGAACAATAACTTCATTGAGCTTTCCTATGGCAAAGATGGCAAACTTGCAAAACTTGCGGACAATTTTAACCGTAAGATGTTTTTCACTTTCGGAACGAATGGGCTGGTTGAGAAAATTGAAGGCGAAAATGGGAAAAAGGCCGAGTACAAATATAACTCGCTCTCTGAGCTTTCGTGGACGAAGGATGTAGAAGGCAATAGTTACAGTTTTAAATACGATTCAAAGAAGCGACATAATATGGTGGAGATTGCCTATTCTGACAAAACCACGATGGGGATTACCTATTTTGAGCGGGATAAGAACGAAAACGTCAAGAGCGTGAAGGACCGTGATGGGACGTGGACTGAGTATTCTTATCTTAAGGATCCTGCCGATAAAGGGCATCTTACGGTGGGTGTCGATGTTAAAGGGAAAGACAATAAATCGATTTCTACGAGCAAGTATGAGTATCTCGTGAAGCGCAAAGCCGATGGCGAGGCGTGGACCTACAAGTTGGTCACAACGCTTGATGGTGACCGCACGGAGACGACTTATAATGAGTGTTGTGGACTCCCACTTTTGATCAAGCATGGCACCGAAGAGACGGCATTTGAATATGACGTTAAAGGACATGTGACAAAGAAGAGCACTCCGACTGAAGTGACGGATCTGACTTATGATCCTAAAGCCGGAAAGGTTTCGAAGGTTGTGCGTTTCTCCAAGCTTGATAAGAAGGATAGTAACTGGTCGACTTTTCAATATGACGATAAAGCGAACCTGGTTTTTGCTAAGAACTCTGAAGGCAAAGGGGTGAAGCTTTTCTACGATAACAATGGTCGAATTCGAAGCATGGTCGATCAGGGGCAGCGGCAGATTAACTTCAAGTATAATGAGAACTCCAAACCTGTAGAAATCGCGGATCCTGCTTTGGGCACGATCACGGTGAGCTACACCAATAGCGGCGAGATCAAGAAAGTAGAGAGTTCGGCAGGACGCAAGATTGCGCTTCAGGTGACTTCTGCCTTTCAAAACTTGCTGGATATCATTCGTCCGGCGGGCGTGAGCCTGTCGTTTTAGTGCCTGGTAAGGAGTCGGGTGTATAGAGGTTTGACAGTGATTCGACGGGGGCTTGAGGTTCAAGTCCCTATAAAGACAGGAGAAAAGTTCAGGGGCGTTTTGGCACTGTGCTTGCTCTAGATAGAGACAGGAGAGATGAAATTATGATGAACTTAAAAAAGGTGTTTTTCAGTGGTTTACTTATTTCGGCGTTTATGACGGGTTCTGCGATGGCAGATTGTCGGAGTACGGCTGGGAACGAAGCTAAGCCTGATTTGAAGGGTGAAGCGCCCGCAGCTCAGACAACTCCCGCAGCCGTGACGGCTGGCAGTGCTGATGAACAGGCCAAGAAGGCGCCTGCAAAGCCTGCTGAAGAGTAGAATCTCGGTTCAGGGGCCGGCGGGAACTCTTAGCCCGCCAGCTTAGTCACTCTTTTGTGCTTCTGCTGCGCGTACCAGAGTTCATAATTTTGTTGAAGCGTGAGCCATAAATCAGGAGTAGTGCCGAATACGTCCGAGAAGGCTAAGGCGGTTTCCGGAGTGATTCCACGCTTTCCATTAACGATCTCATTGACTCTCGCATAGGGCCAGCCGAGATGGGCAGCGAATCTGAGTTGCGAAATATTCTTAGGCTTTAAGAACTCTTCAGCTAAAATTTCTCCAGGATGCACGGGGGGGCGATTTTTAGGTAACATACAACCTCCTAATGGTAGTCTTCCATTCTAACTTCAAATGCGTCACCGTCTTCCCACCGAAACACGATTCGCCATTGATCGTTGATCCGAATCGAATGATAGCCTTTAAGGTTTCCTTGTAAGGCCTCAAGCCGATTGCCCGGTGGAATCCTCAAATCTAGCAACGCTTTTGCGGCGTTTATGTAGTCGAGCCTTCTTCGTGCTATTTTGAGTAACTCAGGTCCAAGTTTTCGGGTTGCCCTTGAGTGCGTCCCATCGAATATATCCTGTGTCACTTTGTCTTTGAAGGACTTAAGCACCAATTAACAATAGCGCTGCAAGGACTATGTTGTCAACCGATATATCGACAGTCGATATATTCCCCAAAGAATCTAAATGCCGACTGGACCCCTGGAACTACTTCACTAGCCTCCGTACCATCGCGCGCCGTGAACCCATAACCAGCACCACAAGCCATGCTGTGAATATCACAACGCTCTGAGGCTCAAACGGAAACCCAAGCGTCAGGGTTCGCGCAAGCGATAGCACTGAGGTCAGTGGCAGTATCTAAGCGAAGATTTGTAGCGCATGCGGCAGTTGCTCGATGGGATCAAAGACCCCGCAAAAGAGAAACATAGGGAACACGACCAAGTATTGCGGGTACGAAATCTGCTCAATCGTTTACGAAACCGAAGCCACCCACAGCCCCATTGCGGCAAACATAAAAGCAAAAGCAAAACACAGGGGCAGGCACAATAAAGCGCCCAAGGGTGAAAAATCACCCGTGATCGAGCAATTCAACAGAACGCCCGCAGCGGCAAACGATCCCTTGGAGGCATCCCAAAGCAGTTCACCCCAAAGCACTTCGGAAAGCGTGATGGGCGTCGTCGCGATTGGTTGAAAAATTTTTTGATAATACATTCGGATAAAGCTTCCGTAGGAGGCTTCAAAAAATCCCAGGAAAAGAACCGTTTGCGCGAGGATCCCCGCAAACACAAATTGCCGGTAGGAGACGGTCACGCCGTGAACGTGGAGATTTCCAATTAGACTTCCCATCCCGATGCCAAACGACAAGAGGTAAAGCAGGGGCTCGGTCAAGCGTGGTTCATGGTTGATAGAGCCCGTGTTCTTTGATGTCTCTCAAAACCTCGGGATGCAATTCCTCGGGTTTGGGCGCGACCCCAGAGCCCAGTTTGCTTCGAATCGCAGCAGAACTTAGTTTTGAAACCACTTTAGTTCTCGCAACGGTGACTTTGCCGGCGAGCTCCGCGGGGATTGAAGGCCCCTCGCCGGTGCTGTCGCGTGGAAAAACCACTAAGTTACGATTGAGAGAAGGGCTCAGTTTTCCTTGTTCTAGGAGGTTGTTGAAGGAGTCCTCTCCGATGATTTGATAGATATCATGGGTGCCATAGCTTTGCGCGAGGCGCTCTATAAACGGATCGCGCCCGAACTGATTGATGATCTCTCGACTATCTCCGACATAGACATTGATTTTAGGTTCGTGTTGAGTCCGGAGGGTGAGCATTCTTATTCGATCTTTCAGTGAGGTAGCGCCCGGCTTGTGAATCGGGTTTCCGTTGGGAACAATGACCAGTTCATCAAGTCCGAGTTCCTTGATGGTTGACATTGCGACTTGGAAATGGCCTTCATGAATCGGATCGAAGGTCCCAAAATACACGCCAATTTTCGGAACTTTTCGGGTCGTAATGGTTCGATGAAGTTGTCCGAGGGAATTGCGCGAGCCGAGCTGGTGGTTGGAGAGCGCACCGCTCACCGCGATGGTCCCAGTGCGGATATCGCCGCCTTCAGGCACAACGGAGTAGGGTCCTGCGGAATCCGTCTCAACGCCTCCGATGGAGAGGAAATGGTTCCAAGCTTCTCCCTCAGTCGTTTTGCCATTGACGAGGATTTCGATATTTTTTTCCGGAATATCTCCAAGCCTGCGGTAGTTCGCTTCAAGATAAGCAAGCAGACGATGGTGGGCGTTCCAGAGATCCACGCTTGTGATCGTGCCGTCTGAGTCCGTCACGAGGTTGAGCAGTATTTTGTCATGTGAAAAATCCCCGCCATTGGAGGTGCGGATGTATTTCACCAGTCCTTCGATCTGGGCTGGTTTGCGCAAGAAACGATGCCCGGGCGCGGCAATAATGGAGCGAATCGGAAAGTCTCGTAACAGGCCGTATCGTTGTGTTGCGCCGAGGGTTGGAGTTGCTCGGCCCAGAAGTTCGCCGAAGGAGGGCAGCGTGCCTCCGAGGTCGCTTAAAGTATCGAAGTCGGTCTCCACCTCTGCTAGCAGACTTTTGAGGAAATGCTTGAGCAGGCAGGACGCATCGGGCCGGGTCGTTGCCCAGCTGGCAGAACTTAGAATGAGCCCGATAATGACAAAAGTACGGAAAAAGGTTCTCATAGCCCACTTACGTTTCGGCACGCTAGTATCAAGGCTTGAGGTAATACTGGGGATATTGCGCTTAGCGTTATCTAGCTATCTCGCCTGCATCAGCAGCAACACTAGCTCCGTCTTTTCCTGCTGGCCAATCTTGCTTTCATCCAAAGACCGTTGCAGGTCGCCAACCACTGAGAGCCAATCTAAGGGATTTAGACGAATATTGGGGGGCTCAATGTTGAGTTTAATCACTTCTTTTTTGCAAGGACCGCCTGTTGCTTGACACACGCGTTGTGTGAGTTGCTTGTGAAGTCGTTTTCGATCCACACGCGTCTTGAACTCTCTGAGTTTTGGGTTTGCCATGAGCTGAGGATCACTTGAGAGCGAAGTAAGAAAGCCATCTACGAGCCTCGAAATGGCGAGCTTTCCGCCCAAACGCGAGTAGAGGGTGGTGTCAGCAAAGCAGGGCAGCGCGAGAACTCCCCAAAACAAACTGGCAAGAAACAATCGTGGAATCATCATTTATTTACGATCTTATCGACAAATTTCTGAAGTGCCGCCTGATCAAACGGTTTAACCAAGTAGCCTTGAGCGCCGAGTTTTACGATTTTTGCGACTTCTTCTTTATTGCGCTCAGCCGTTACCATCACGACGGGCAGGTTCTTGGTTTCAGGGTGCCTTCTAATGTTCTCTAAAAGCTGTAACCCGGTCAGCTTTGGCATATGCCAATCCGTGATGACAAGCTGAACGGGGGGATTACCTTGGACGATGAGCTGCCAAGCCGCTTCGCCATCAGCTGCTTCAATGATATTTGAATAGCCCAATTCGCTCAGGGCTTTTTTTGAGATTTTGCGTGTGGTCCCGGAGTCATCCACGAGTAAAATCCGCGTGGGAAAAGCGGCCGCTTGTTGAACTTGTACTAGCGGCGCATTTTTCTGGGGTTGAGCTGGGGGGGCTTCAGTGATCTCTGGGATTTCAAAATACAGATCGCCTTGGTCCGAGCTAAAGGGAAAAACTAAGGAACGATCCACAGCGACTTTTGCCCAGTCGCTGAGTTGATTTTCAAGTAAGACAGTGGGGAGCGAAACGTCAAAAGTGACTCCTTTTTTGCGAAGCTCCGGTGTAATGGTTTGATAGATGATGTTGATGAGCTCACCTGCGAGATCGCCGGTTTCAGCATTGATCCCTTCGGCCTTCATGTTGAGCGTGCTTTCATAGATTTTCATGAATGCGGCTTCTGTAAAACCAAGCGCCAAACCCCCTTGGTCCACCGCTTTGGTGCTCAAGTTCAGCATGCTTAGGATGGTGATCTTAAACTTGTTGTTATCGTCCTTTAAGAAACTAGGCTTTGCCTCAAGATTGCACTTTGAATAGCCCCTGAGCGTGTCAGAAACCGCCTTTTGAACTTGAGCTATGAGATCGGGGTTGGACTGAATGACTTGGAATATGTTCATCGCAGGCGCCCTTTACTTCGGAAAATTAGTTTTGTTTTGCCAGGAAATCATCTTCCTGAACGACGCTTTCTTCGGTTTCAATAAAATTATGACCGATGAGTTTCCCCTTTTCGTTGAGTTCCAGCCCATACACATAGTGAACTTCGTGTCCTGAGCGATCAAAGCGCGTGATTTGATAATTGAGCTTTGTGGATGAGGATTCTAGGAGGTCCACGGATTCGCGAGTCAGGGAATCGCCGACAAAAAGCCGATCGCCCTGGATCTTAAACTCAACAGCATTGCGTCTGAGTTCACCCGTCTCGGTTAGAATTTGAAGGGTGGCATGCCAGGTAGAATCCTGAGTCGGCATGATCTTCATATCCATCGAATACCGAATCTTTTGAGATCCGCCGTAAGGTTTCAAAAAACTAAGCATCCCCGTTGCAGCCCACTCTCCCTGAATTTGCGAAAAGAACTGTCCCATGCGTGCACCGGCATCGGGAGTTTCATCTGCCGTAGTGAGGCCCGAGCTTAGGAGCACGGAGGCCCCGAGAGCCAAGAGTGCAATCCATCGAGTTCCAAAAAGTTTCACTTCGCTTGTGGTATTCATGTGATCCCCTTTTCTTGCTATAGTTCTAAGCTGGTGGTGGGAAAACAGCAACCTCGCATGTTCGGCTTGGCTGGCGCTGTGCGGCGGTTGGGCTGCAGCAGGGGCGCTGTGTCATAGGGTGCCCAAGGACTTCAATCTACGTCTGTTGCAGCAAGTTCATCGAAATTCTAAATCCCAAAATCAATGCGGTAATGCCAAACGGAATTCCAACCACGGCAGAGATAAGAATTTTGCGATGCAAATCGGCGCCGTGATGCCTCTTGATCACCATGCTTATGCAGTACAGATTTGCAAGAATTGCCGCAAGCCCCGCGCTGACTTTTACAATTTGCAATGCAGTAATCGGGACAAAGAACAGGTTTAGTATTCCCGTGACGAGAACTAGGACAACAATGGGGCCTTCGACCAGCAGATCAATGTAGTAGTGAAAAGATTCTTCATGATTTTAGCCCTACAGGTCTAGCGAAATATTTCCGAACAAGAGAAGAGGACCTTTACCTGTGCGACTTGGCCAAGCCCTATTGATCACCGCAATTGCAGTCACATCCTTTTTGGGTGCGCCGGTCATACCTGTTTCGCGCGCGGCTTCGCTCGGGGGTTGTGTCACCAAAGCGCTTCAAAGTTTGATCACGCGGCGGGAGCCCGCTCAGAGCAATGTTCCTTCGATTGCTTGGCCGGAACAGTGGAGCAGTCTCGCCGCTGAAGCGATTTCGAATCCGCTTAAACTTGCGGGCGGACATTATTCGGCGCCTATTGAAGGGCGAGGCCCCGCTGGAGAACCCGTTACCATTATTAAACTTTTTTCAAGCGAGGGAGTAGCGGTGGGTGAAATTCTCTATCACCGCATCGGCAAGGACACGTTAAAGGTCGATTCAGTTGAAATCAAGAACGACCCCCGGTACCGAAAAAAGGGCCTTGCCACGGCACTTTTTACAAGAGCGCTCGAGTCGAACCCCGCGACGAAAAGAATCACCGGAACGCTTGAGTCTTCCAACCGAGAGGCGTTCGTGCGAGCGCAAGAGACTGGAAAATCTGATTTCGAAGCGATTCAAGCCACCCCTGCTTACGCGATTAGATGGCATTTGGGTTTTAAGCGCGTAGTTTGGAAGTCACTTTTGGAGCCCAATGGAACTCGTGTTCAAGACGTTCATGGTTTTAAGTATATCTTTTTGACGATGGAACGATAATCAGCGAATCAAGAGGCTTTCTCCTGGTACATCGCTGTCAAGGCCCGCTGCATGCGCCCAGTTACTTTTCGATAGATCTCCTCAAGCGCCTTCTTGTTGTTGACGTCCTCAGGAGAATACTTTTCAAGAGACATCGGTTCTAGAAATCGGGCAACGCATTTAACCGGCAATGGCCAATGAAACATCGGGCCCAGGGTTAAACCCCAAGGCATTGATAATACGAGTGGCCAGGTGTCCAAGCGAAAGGCTCGGTCCATGCGCAAAAGTTTTGCGAGAAACCGACCATCATTTAATACAAAAAAAGTTTCGTGCCCACCGAGAAAGATCACCGGACTGATGGAAACCCGGTGGGTCAGGGCTAATTTGATAAAGCCTTTCCGGTTGGCCAAATTCACTTTGCGCCGGTCTCGATAAGGACGATAGGCTTCAAGATTGCCACCGGGGCAAACGAAAATCTTTCGGTTTCTTGCGAAAATAGCCTGCGCATTTTCGGCATTGGCCCGCACGGATCCAAGCTTGGCGAGAAGATTGTTGAGATAGGGTAGTTTCATCAAGGTGTCGTGCGCAAGGGGATGAATGATTTCAGAAGGATCACGTTCCAAATAAAAACGCGCGAACATTCCAAACGCTTCAATAAAGGTAATCCCCGCGTTGTGATTGCCGACAATGAGTGTTTTTCCGCGCGGAACCAGGTCAATTCCTTGCACTTCCTGACGAAAGTAATGTCGGCAAAACCCGTCCATGGGCTTAACAAACTCCGCAACTAAGTGAGGGTCATAGCAATCAGGATTGTTTGAATCCGAAGGGGTTACGAGGGCTTCGCGGATCATGCGGGCGTGCTTGTTCATTTGACTGCTCCAGCCTCACATCCTATAAAAACTAAACCCAGGTTCCCCAATCGGCGCATTCGAAGCGGCAGACAAGGCGAGTGCTAATGTCTCTCTAATTTTCCACGGCAAAACAATTCCGTCATCCCACAACCGCGCCGTGCTGTTATAAGCATTACCTTCTTGTTCATACTGTTCTAAAATGGGCTTGCGCATGCGCGTGATTTCTTCAACGGAGGCTCGCTGCCCATGCGCTTCGTTTCCTTCGGCTTGTCCCACCTTCACTTGGGTGAGTACGTCTGCTGCCTGTTCTCCCCCCATGACTGAGATCCGCGCATTGGGGGTCATCCACAAAAACCGTGGCGAAAACGCCCGGCCGCACATGCCGTAGTTGCCGGCGCCGAAGCTTCCGCCGAGCATGACGGTAAATTTTGGTACCTGTGTGTTGGCGACTGCGGTGACGAGTTTTGCACCGTCTTTAGCGATGCCGCCGCTTTCGGATTTTTTCCCCACCATGAAACCTGTAATGTTTTGCAAGAAAACGAGCGGAACTTTGCGCTGCCCACAAAGTTCAATAAAGTGCGTTGCCTTAAGGGACGCTTCGCTGACGAGTACGCCGTTATTCGCTAAAATTCCTACGGGAAATCCCCACAGGTGCGCAAACCCGCACACCAGTGTGCCGCCATAGAGGGGTTTGAACTCATGAAACCGTGACCCATCCACGACACGCGCGATGACTTCGCGCACGTCGTAGGGTTTTCGCAAATCGCGAGGTATGATTCCTGCGATTTCTGCAGGGTCGTAAAGCGGGGCTTCGGGCGTTCCGCGCGAGACGAGCGAAGCTGGGCCCGGGCGATTAAGGTGGGAGAGAATTTCTCTCGCCAGTTCCAATGCATGCGGATCGTTCTCCGCCATATGATCCGTGACGCCCGAGGTGCGACAATGCACATCCGCGCCTCCCAACTCTTCGGCAGTTACGACTTCACCGGTCGCACTCTTTACGAGAGGCGGGCCGCCCAAGAAAATCGTGCCCTGGTTTTTGACAATGATCGTTTCATCCGACATCGCCGGAATATACGCGCCGCCTGCCGTGCATGATCCCATGACCACTGCAATTTGCGGAATTCCCGCCGCCGACATGCGGGCCTGATTAAAAAAGATGCGACCAAAATGTTCACGATCCGGAAAAACGTCGGCTTGCTCAGGCAAAAACGCGCCGCCTGAATCCACGAGCGAAACGACGGGAAGTCGATTCTCAAACGCGACTTCTTGGGCTCTGAGATGTTTCTTCACGGTTATCGGAAAATAGGTTCCGCCCTTTACCGTTGCATCGTTTGCAATGATGACAACCTCGCGGCCGTGGACCAGGCCTACCCCTGTAATGATACCGGCTGAAGGCGTGGCTCCCTGGTAGAGGTTCCAAGCGGCCAGTGGCGATAGCTCCAAAAATGTGGAGCCCGGGTCAATAAGTCTTCGGATTCGTTCACGAACGTAGAGTTTCCCGCGCTTCTCGTGGCGCAAGCGGGTCTCAGTCCCCCCTCCCTGGCTCACAAGGCCCAGGCGCTCGGCGAGTTCGCGTGCAAGTGCCTGATGGTACTCGCAATTTGATTTAAATTCAGTCGAAGTCGTAGAAATTCTGGATTCTAAACGCGCCATATAAAAGTAATGCTCTTGCGGCCTTTGGGTTATTGATTTTTTTAGTCCACTAAAGTAGCTTGCCCTGCACTTATATACACGGAGTTCTAATGACTTACCAAAGCATTCTCGTCAATACAGATCATCAAGGTGTTCTCACGTTAACGTTGAATCGCCCCGAAGTGCGAAATGCATTTAATGATGCTGTGGTCGCCGAACTCGCTCAGGTTTTTACACAAATCAAAACAGACCCAAACCTTCGTGCGGTCGTACTCCGAGGCGCGGGGCCTAGTTTTTGTGCGGGCGGAGATCTCAATTGGATGAAAAAGGCGGTGGAATTTACTCCTGCGCAAAACCTAGAAGACGCACGCAGCATCGCGGGGCTTTTTCAGCTCATGAACGAGTGCCCTAGGCCAGTATTTGCTTTAGTGCAAGGCGCAGCCATTGGCGGCGGGGTGGGGCTGGTGAGTGTTTGTGATGCGGTGTTTGCCACTGAAGATGCCATGTTTGGACTCAGTGAAGTGCGCCTAGGTGTGGTGCCGGCCTGCATCGGTCCTTTTGTTGTATCTAAAATCGGGGCTTCGCAGGCGCGCCGATATTTTATTACGGGAGAGCGCTTTTCTGCGAAAAAAGCCTTTGAAATCGGCCTCATTCACGGAGTTTACCCCGGTGTGAGCGAAGCGCAAGCGGCGCTTTCGCAAACCCTCGAAGGCGTACTGGAGGCGGGCCCACAAGCGGTGAGTACAGCGAAGAAGCTGATCTCTGATTTGTTTTCCCGTGATCAAAGGGGTTCTCAAGAAGAGGTGCTCGAAAGTGTCGCGCAGCTCTTAGCCCAAGTTCGCGCGGGCGCTGAAGCGCAAGAAGGGTTTCGGGCGTTCTTGGAAAAACGCAAACCCGCGTGGGTCGTGGCAAAGAACGCGCTTAAGGGTACAAAATAAAATGAAGAAAGTCCTGATCGCCAATCGTGCCGAAATCGCGTGCCGCATTTTTCAAGCGTGTCGCGAACTCGGGTTTTTTACCGTGGGAGTGGTGGCTCCCGGAGACGAAGATGCAAGGCACGTGACGTTTGCTGACGAAGTGTATGAGATTCCCAGTTATCTGGATGCCGAAGCCATTATTCTTGTGGCCCTAAAAAGTGGCGCGCGTTTGGTACACCCGGGCTATGGGTTCTTGTCAGAACAGGCGAGCTTTGCGCAAGCCGTGGAGCGAGCGGGTTTGATTTTTGTGGGTCCGCGCAGTGAGACCATCGAGTTGATGGGGGGGAAGGCGAGTGCAAAGGCTGTGGCGGAGCAGTTGGGGATTTCAACGCTCCCTTGGCTAGAGTTGGGGATTGAATTGGAATCCGGGGCAGCTCTGGAGCAAGCCGCGCTCAAGGGTGGATTCCCTCTCTTTGTAAAAGCCATATCTTCGGGGGGTGGAAAAGGAATGCGAAAAGTTTCCCGCCTCGAGGAACTTGGGCCGGCCGTTTTGAGTTCGAAGCGTGAAGCCCGGAGCTCGTTTGGAGAGGGCGCGCTTTATTTGGAACGGATGCTCGAAAAACCTCGGCACATTGAAGTGCAGGTTTTCGGGGATGGAGAAGGAGCGGCGCTCGCCCTTTCTACGCGCGAGTGCTCGTTGCAACGGCGTAACCAGAAAATTCTGGAAGAAGCTCCTGCGAGTTTGATTTCTACTGCGACTCGGGAGGGCCTCACTGAAGCGGCGTTGAAAATTGCAAAATCCGTCAAATATCGTAACGCAGGGACGGTCGAGTTTTTGGTCGATGGTCGGGGAGAGTTTTATTTCTTAGAAATGAACACTCGATTGCAAGTCGAGCATCCCGTCACCGAAATGGTCACAGGAATCGACCTTGTGGCCGCGCAAGTGGCGCTGGCGGAGGATAGCGCCTCGTTTGAGTTCCTTGCACGCACAGATTTTAGCCCGCGCGGACATTCTCTTGAGGCCCGGATTTATGCTGAAGATCCCGCACGGGGCTTCGTCCCGACGAACGGCGTAATTGAAACTCTGCGCTGGCCTCTGGGCGCGGGAATTCGCGTAGAGAGTGGCGTTGAGCAAGGACAGAATGTTGATTCGCGGTTTGATTCACTCCTGGGAAAACTTGTTGTGCATGCTGAAACGCGCGAAAAGGCGAGGGCTCGGCTCAGCTATGCGCTGTCGGAAACGGTGATTCTGGGGCCCGCCACGAACCTCACTTATCTCCAACAATTGGTGGGTTTAGAAGAATGGGTGTCTGGATGTGTCGATACGCAATTCTTGGAGTCTCGTTTTGAATATGTACAAGCGTTGCCTGAGGCGGAGGAACTTGAGGTTTTGAGTCTCGCTCAAGATGTAGATTCGAAGGCTACTTCAAAATGGAAATCTCCTTGGTTCGCTATGGGAAGACTGTCGGGCAGTACGCAATGAAGAAGGTTTTGCAGCTAGGTTCTCATCGCCTTGAATTGCCGTTTGCGCACGAGGGTTGGAAGATTGTGCAGAGGCCTGGAGGCTGGAGGGTTGCTGTTTCTCCTGATGGGTCCAAGAGGTTTCGCTTTATGGGATCCGAGGGATGTGGATCACTCAAGGTTCATCTGAAGGGCCGTGTGATCCAAGGGGGGCTTACTTCGTTATATTCTGCTGGAAGCTTGTCGGCTCCGGAACTTCCAGATGATTTGGTGGCGCAGTTTCCAGGCAAAGTTCGCAAACTTTTGGTCGTTGAGGGTGAGCGCGTAGCGAAGGGCGATTGTTTGGTTTTGGTTGAGGCGATGAAAATGGAATTTTCTATTCGTTCCCCATTTTCTGGCCTCGTGACGCGCGTCTTGGTGCACGAGGGTCAGCAAGTGCAGCCCGGCGATCGATTTATTGAGTAGTGGAACGAAATTCGCAACCTCCCCCGATAGGATTTCACGGTACAGGCAGGCATTGGAGGCCACAACTATGGACGGGATTACATTGGCAGAATTGCGACGACAACTTGTGATACGTTGGCGAAAATTAGGAGATCTTGAAGCACGCGAGATTGAAGCCACGCGTGAGGCAAGTGAGGCGCAGACTGAGATGATTGATATTGCACAGAGCCTTGAACTTCTGGGAAGGCAAAGTTCGCTGGCGGATCAGGAGCGTCGGGAACTTCTTATGATAGAGCGGGCATTAACGAAAATGGCGTCCAGCACCTTTGGGGTCTGTGAAGACTGCCAAGAGGAGATTCCGGAGCGAAGGCTTCGGGTCGTTCCGGAAGCACGTTTCTGTGCAACCTGCCAGGCGATGGAGGAGCGCAAAGGCATTCGGCTTCCGCGCGCGATGGCAAGTTAGATCGTGCATTTTGCATGTTTAGACGTGCACGACTTTCGCAGATCAATGGGCCTTCCACTCTTTGGAATGAAACTAAATTACTGAAATGTAAGGATATTGCCTTTCGGTATGGCTTTTGCCTACCTGTTCCGCGGGGGGCTGTTTTCATGGAGTGGTTTCGAAAGAAGGCAGGAAGACTATCTGTTCGGGCAAGGCTATTTATCGTTTTTGCGCTTTTTAGTTCTTTGGCGTATTCGTTTTCATTTTTCATTATAGCCAGGCAGAAAGAATCGGCGCTCATTCATTCACAGATGTCGGAGCGCGAGTACAGCATCATCGAGCAAAGCTATCCTGCTGAATCGGGTGAGGGAGTTCGGAAGGCACTTCGAGCAATTCGCGAGTCAGATCAAAATTTCTTGAAACTGTATGAAACGCAACAAAAGAGTGCATTTCTGCACTTGGCATTGTTTCTTGCCATAATTTTATTGGCTTATACAAAGATCATCACCCTCTTGACGCGATCGATCTCGCATATTGCTCATTTTCTGGATGGGATCAATTGTGAGGCGCCCCTGCCTGAGAGGATTCCTTTTGTTTCAAAAAGTGAGGCCCCCGAAATTCAATCCGTGATTTCAAGTATAAACAAATTCTTGCTAAGACTTCGGGTTTTTCAGGCGATCAATGTGAAACGACTGATCTCAGAGAAAAGTCGCGCGGACGTAATCGCAAGCTCCGTGGCGCACGGGGTGTTTTTGTTCAAGGAAAAACGGCTGATTTATATGAACGATATCGCCCGACAAATTCTCGATCTGAGGCCCGGACGTGAGGGTGTGGGTAGCCCCTTTGACGAGTTGCAAACGCAAGTTGAAAGCCGTGAGGGGTGGAATAAGGTATCCGCCGTACTCCAGGGTAATCATAGAGTGCTGTTGAAGATTGAAGATGACTCCGCTCGCGTCTATTACGAGTTGCGAGCGGTTCCTGTTGAGGCGCCTTTGGGCGATGGGTTGTGGAAGGGGCTTTTAAGTGACGCCGATCTACAACGTTGGGCCACGCGCGATCAGGCGGACACGGTAGTGCTTGCGCAGGATGTCACGCTGGTTCACGAGTATCAAGAGGCCAGAGGTCATTTTCTAGCGATGCTTTCTCATGAAGCAAAGACGCCGGTCACTACGCTGACCATGGCGACGCGCTTACTGGCGCGCCGTATCGATGAATTCGAGGATCAAACGCTTAGGAGTCTTATTACCACAAGTGTGCGAGAAGTTGATCGGCTGAGAGCCCTTTTGGATAATTTGCTTTCGGTGACGACGCTCAATGAGCTTTCGAGCCAGCTTGAGCTTCGCGAAGTCGATATCGGTAAGTTGGTGCGCTACGCAACCGACTCGTTTCGCGATATGGCGCACGAGCGTGGGGTGCAGATGGCGCTTGAGGTTGTCGGGGAAACGCCAGCGTGCTCTGGCATAATGAAGTTGGATCCCACCCGCGTTTCATGGGCCTTTTGCAACATCATGACGAATGCCATTCGGCATACCCCGCGGGGGGGCGTGGTCACAACCATGGTTGTTTATAGCGAAGGGCGTGTCGAAGTACGGGTTAAGGATTCGGGGCCTGGTGTTGAATTCAAACGGCAATTGCATCTCTTTGAGAAATTCAAACCGCATTATGACATGCGTGTAGGGCGCTCCGGCGGTGTGGGAGCCGGATTAGCGACGGCTCGCGAATTGGTGGAGGCGCATGGCGGGCGCATTTGGGTTCGCAGTGAGCCGGGCAAGGGCGCAGAGTTTTGTTTCGCCATCCCAAGGGTCGGATTAATAAATTTTCAAGCGGTTGAGAACATGGAGTGCAAATCAAGCTAATTTAGGCTAAAAAGGCCTCGGTTTACTAAAGGAGGCGGGTGTGGCGAAAGTTCTAGTTGTTGATGATGAGCGAAACATTTGTAGTACGATTGAAGTGGTTTTGAGGAACGCTGGGCACTTCGTTGAGGTTGCTGATAGTGGGGAGATGGCTTTAGCCTGCATGCGGAAAAACCTTCCCGAGGTTTTGCTCACGGATCTTCGCATGGATGGGATGAGTGGCTTGGATCTTTTGGGAAAAGCGCGAGAGTATTTTCCCTCAGTTTCTACGGTAATTATGACGGCCTTTGGATCGATTGATACGGCCGTTTCTGCGATGCGGGCGGGCGCTTATGACTATTTGTTGAAGCCCTTTACGCCCGAGCAACTTGAACATCTGATTACTCGGGTCGATGAGTTTCGCCGCCTTAAGGATGAAAATTCAAAATTGCGCGATCAGATTGAAGTGTTAGCAGAGCCTACTTCAATTCAGACTCGCAACCCGAGAATGCAAAAACTGCTTGAGACCGCAAAGAAGGTTTCGACAACTGACTCTACGATTTTGGTGACGGGCGAAAGCGGCACCGGAAAATCGCTCCTGGCGAAACTGATACATGACGGCAGCATTCGGGCAAAAGGCCCGTTCGCGGTTGTTAATTGTGCGACGCTTTCTGAGAACCTTCTGGAGAGCGAACTGTTTGGCCACGTCCGAGGGTCGTTCACCGGGGCGGTTAAAGACAAAATGGGGCGTCTGCAGGTCGCGGATACGGGGACGGTTTTCTTGGATGAAATCGGCGAGATTTCGCCGAATCTTCAAACCAAACTCTTGCGGTTTTTACAGGATCGGGAGTTTGAGCGTGTCGGAGATACGAAAACGATTCGAGTGAATGTTCGAATTATTGCAGCCACGAACAAGGATCTTGATCGTGAAGTGCGAGAAGCGCGGTTTCGTGAAGATCTTTATTTCAGACTCAATGTCATTGATCTTCATATGCCATCGCTGCGGCAACGTCCTGAAGATATTCTCACGCTTGCCGAACAATTGTTGGTTCGATCGCTGGCGAGCACCGGACGTACACCGCGTAAAATGAATGAGGCTGTAAAGACTGCGATTCAGAGATATCCTTGGCCTGGCAATATTCGCGAACTTAAGAACGCACTTGAACGCGCTGCCATTTTGTGTTCTGGCGAGGAAGTGACTCTCGAGGACCTTCCCGATCGCGTCCTGGAAATGCGTCCTAATAGCGTGAATGGCGGTCCTTTAAGTACAGAGGGCGCGAATTCTAGCCTGGGGGCAGAGGGTGCGGCACCCGCTTCGGGCGAAGGCAGTCTTGAGGATCTTGAGAAGAAGCATATTGTACAAGTTCTGCAAACGGCCTCGACTCTGGAAGAGGCCGCCGGGATCTTAGGAATTAATCTTAGTACCCTTTGGCGAAAACGCCGTCGCTACGGCCTCGAATAAGTTTTTCATTTTAAAATTTTCGCTTAATCTGCACTGTGTGGATCATCGCTTTTTGAAGGGCCTTAGTAGCCGCCAGAGTTGTTGCGTCTTGAAATATTTTATTTAGGGCAGTTGGCGCCGAAAAAACCTGGTGTTTTCGCTAAATCTCCTCTGGCACCTTCGTTGCACTTCCTGCCGCGCGCGGTTGGTTTAACACAATCTCCAATAAGGAGGGATTAATGATGAAATTCGCGATTGGTTTTTCGGTATTACTGGTTCTGAGTATTGGCGCTTGGGCAGGCGATCCTAAAGGCGGTGACCTGGGCGGAAAAATAGATGGCAAGGGGGAGGGGAAAGATCCATTGGGAGAGACTCGAGCCATTGCTTTTGACGAGCTTAAGGCACGATGTGAGCATCCGGAGGAATTTGACGTTCAACGGGCCCCTCAAAACATTCGGATTCTCTGCACGGATGTCAGTCGGGAGTTTGTGGCGGCATCGCCTGGGGAAATCGCTCTCGCGGGCGGACGGATTGTTCAGACTTCGGTGTATTCGGATAAATTCCATGTGAATCAAGATGAACATGAGCTTCCCGTTTATATTAAGTCAGGGAGCTGTCTGCGCTTTAAGGAAGTCGAAAAAGTATTAGCCCTTGAGCGACACCTAGGTTGCGCCGAGATCCTGGGATGGAAAGGCGATCTTGCGAGTTTCTGCGTGGCGGGTTTGGATGCGGCAAAAGTCGCAAATCCTAAACTCCTTGAGGTCAAGGACACGGGGCGTCTCGTCGACACTTGCCCAGCAGATGCGACAGATCATCGCGACAAGGGGGACGGTAAAGGCGACGGCAAGTAACTCGTCATTAGTTGGTTTTCGGTAACTGAGACAAGCGTATGTACCGCGGCAATTTCCAACGAGGGTTGGGTTGCCGCGGTACGAGCATGAGAGGGTGTTATGAGAAAAATTTCTTTGGTTTTAGGTCTTTTGTATGTCATGGGTTGTGGAGATGCGGAAACAGTACAAAGTAGGCTGGACCCCGCTGTTTTGCCTCAGGCAGATCTCGGGCAAGAGGTTCAGCCTGCGGAGGCGATGGGGAGCTCCGAGGAGGTTCCGGCTGATCCAGTTGCCACGGTGCCAGCACTTGAAACTCCTGTCACAGCTGAGCTGCCTCCCGCTGTCGTACCCCCGAATACGGGTGTGGTTTCAAGTTCACACCTTTTAAGCGTTCGGGAAGGAAGTTTTGACGGACAGGCCAGCGTGCGCCCTTGGTCTGCCTGGTGGTATCCTATTCGGGAGCGTGTCTTGTTTGAGGACGCAAAACCTGGAAACTCTCCGCTTGAGAAATGGGATCGTTATGTGACGCTCTCTCAGGTATCGGCAGGGCCATCGCCCCTTCCGTCTTCTCTATCGGCATCGGCAAAATTTGAGAGGGAAAACATTTATGACCCCAATGCCGTGGGTTGGGAGGGCTTGTGCAATGCTTGGGCATTGGCCTCGGTGCTTGAGCCTGAGCCGGTTTCGGCAGTTTCGTATCGGAACGTGCAGTTTAATGTAGGTGACCTAAAAGCTCTCTTGATTAAGAGTTACGCGAGGGTTGAGGGGCTGACCTATTTGGGGCAAAGGTTTGATGGGGATCGCTCCAGCGTGTTCGAGGATATGGCTCCGCAATTATTTCATCAGGCATTAAAGAGCGAAATTATTGAAAAACATAAGCCCATAATTATCGATAAGGATCCTGGAATCCCCGTCTGGAATACCCCCGTTTGGAAAGCTCAACTTTTGGTTGTCGCTGACTCGGCAGACTCGCATGTCATGCACGTAACGGCTTGGATTGGGGGCGTGAGTCCCTTCGTTCGGGAGCTCAATTTTGTAGGAACTTTGGGCGTTAATTTTCAATATACTTACGATCTTTACGGCGAATTCGGCTTGGATGGAAGTTTTGGTGTGACGGGCGGGAAGTGGACTGGCGCCTCCGAAGATGATCATCCTGATTTTGTAACGCTCGTCCCCGATGCGAAGCCCGTTCGAAAGAGTCGCAATCCATATGTCGATCCCACGCGTGTCGACGAGCTCATGGCGCTTCAGCGCGGAACGTGATAGCACTCATGAGGTGAGGGTTTATCTCCAAATCATTCTCATCGGTACTTGGGTCGCATTCGCCTGTTTTTTGGGCTGTTTGATGCGATTGTTTTTCTGGGGCTCGGATCTTAATTACCACGTGTCAAAATGGATCTGGCGCGGGATGATGGGGCTTTTGCGTATTCGCATTCAAATTGAGAATATTGAGGGGCTGCCCCAGTCCCCCTGTGTGTTGGTCGCTAATCACCAGAGTGCGCTTGATTTAGGGGTTTTTGGACGGATCGTTCCACGGCGGACGCTCGTCATTGCTAAACGAGAACTTCGGTGGGTCCCTTTTTTGGGGTGGGCGCTCTGGATTGGGGGAAACGTTTTTATTCACCGCGCTCGTCGCACTAAAGCCTTGGCGGGAATGGATGTCGCCCTGAGGAAGCTCAAGGAAAGCGGAAATCACATTTGGATTTTCCCGGAAGGTACGAGACGTCGCACGCGAGACATGCCGCTGTTACCCTTCAAGAAGGGCGCCTTTCACCTTGCCATAGAAGCAGGGGTTCCCATTGTTCCGATTGTTGCTGAATCGTTTGAGCACATCGTAGATTGGCGATTGAAAAAAGCTTTTCATTCTGGGACCATTAGGATGCGCGTGCTTGCGCCCATTTCGACTTCAGGATTGGGGGCGGCGGACGTCACTGCACTCTCTGAGAATGTACGGCATCAGATGCTTCAGGTCCTCGAGGAGTTTGTCAGCAGCCCTCTTTGTCCGAAATAAGCACAATTTGGTTAAACAACAGCAGAAGGTCTTTTGCTAGGGTGTTGTCTTTAAGAAACGAGCAGGCTTCATAACCTTTTGTTTCAAAAACCATTTTGAGTTCATTTGAAAATTGAACCTCTACCGTTCCGTCCATGCTTGCTCGAGCTGTATGAGGAGGCTCGTAGCACTGCTCCGTGGTGCCCCACTCAGCCGTGGCGAGAAGATTCATCTTTGTGGCAAATTCGTTCCAGAAGGTGAGTTCGAGGGCTCCATATTCTTCTAGGCCGCAGGCAGTACGAGAAGTCGCGAAGTGACCTAAAGAGTCGACCGTCGTCTTTGCATAATTTGCCATCATGATGATCTGTTTCCATCCTTTTGAATAGACGAGTTCAATAACTGGAGAAGGCAACGCTGAGGGAGATGGTGAAGGGCTGGGTGATGGCGTTGGACTGGGCGACGGGAGAGGAGCCTCTGGACTCAGCGGTGGGACTTCTGTCGGGACGCTGAGAGAGGGTGTCGCGCTGGGCGTCGTGCCGGGTTCTATACTGCGTGTGGGCGGTGTTGTTGTAGGGGGCTGGGGTGCAGAGCCGTTTGATGGCGCTGACTCATGGGAGCAGGTCGCGAGCGAAAAAAGCAAAAAAAGGCCCAAACTTGGGACTTTGACCTTGGCATGAACTGTCGAAGAATTCAGCATACAACCTGCTCCTTACAAAAATGTTGAAAGCCATATGCCGTGGCGGCCTTTGCCGCCACGGCATAATAGTGGAAGGCTAGTAGCGAATCGAAGGATTGATTTTGCAGACGCCTTGGTCGCAGACTGGAGGAGCTTCAGAGGATTGAAACCCCGTTAGACCTAGGCAAGAGTTTCGAATGATACTATCGCCACATACGGCTTGTGCCTGATCCAGCGCCAGTTGCAGTTTTGATTGCGCCGCTGCGACGTATCGTGCATTTCCAACGGCAAGCGGTGTGACGAGACTGCAATTGTCAACGATGACATATTGCAGGTTGTAAGAGGGAATCGGATCAAAGGCGTTGTTGATGTACGAGCAGTCTGCATCCGTGCTGCAACCTACAAGTTGCGGATAGAGCGCTTGTGCCGCATCGACTGAATCTTGGCACAAGTTCGGAAACGGCAGCGCATAGTATCGTTCTGCCAAGGCTCGGAGAGACTGATGGAGTTGTGCCGCAGTAATCGGAGAAGGAGTATTGAAACAGACTTCTTCTTGTTGCGAGCGCAGAACCGTGAGGGTTTTCCCGCAAGCGGTTAGCGCCAGCGTGTCGTTGGGAAGGGTAGGATCAAGCTCCGCCATTCGTGCATCCTCGAAAGAAAGGCAACGCTCAGTTGTGGAATTTTGCTTTTCCATCTCCTCAAGTGTTTTGGCGAGACCTGCCTGGAGCAGTTTGAGTTCATTCTCACCAATTTTGCCCGTTTTTGTTTTCCCTTCCGGGGTGGGGCCCATGGAGTAGGCACCTGAAGAAGAGATCGAGAATTTATAGGCCCCTACACATTGATCAAGGGGGGTATCGGTGCAAGGGTTTTGCAGAGAAAAACTCCACGAGCGATCAACGGTGGGCGTGGGAACTGGAGCTGGAGGAATCGGCTCATTGTGGATGGGGGGATCAATGAAAGAAGGGGCCACAACAATCTCTGGATTCTGCGGGATTTCCAATGTGGGTTGAGTGTTGCTTTCGCTGGGTTGAGTCGTGGCTTCAGTCTGAGCGGGCGGCGAGGGCGGCGCTGCATCGTTTGTCGAGTCAGAATTGCAGCCAACAAGTCCAAGCGTCAAAATAAAACAAGCAGACACACAAGAAGTCAGAATGGTTCGAGATCTCATAGGTTCCTCCTTAAAAAGGGTAAAAGCCCCGGAAATGTGCGGGGCGTGATGTCCGGCCTGGTGTGCAATCCATGTGCCGCTTGTTTTGCGCACTGTTTAAGGTCTAAGATAAGTGTGAATGCAAAAGTGTGCGCGGTTGAGAACTGTGGTTGTGAGTCTTGTATGGGGTGCCTTGTTGTTGCAGGCAGGTTGTGTTTCGAGTTCGACGCCTGGGATAAGTGGCGCTGAGCGAAAAAGAAATGAGCATTCAATTCACAAACTAGTCGCCCAAAATCTCAGTGTGCGGCGGCCTGGCGTTCGTGGGGCGTTTCCAAAGGCACTAAAAGGTGAAGTAGGGTATACGAGTGACACGCTTCCGAATGCGAAGCTCGATTGTGTAACGCTGAAGGAACTGTTTAAGGACATTAAGAGGGACGAGGCCCAAAAGTGTTTGGCAAGTCTCTTCGTGACTGCCTCACCTTCACCTTCACCTTTGCCGTCTCCTGAGGTTTCTGAGACTGATGAAATGCCAGCTAAACCGCTTGAATATACTCTCTATTATCTGCTTGAGCGAAGTTTTGAACCGGCGCTGGTGCTTGAGGATGACGAGGGGGGCCCGGACTGTGTTAAAAAAACTTTAGGGCGTATTCCTGTTCCCCGAGAAATATTTTTTCAGAGTACGGAAGAGGGGAAGTTGCAATGCTACAGTGCAAGGCTCAACGTTGAGGCCAATCAAATGGCAGAGGTGCGACTGCCGATGGCTAAAATGAAAATGAAAATTTTGCTTCCCTTGAGACCCATGCCCGCCACTGATGAGGAATGGTTGATGCAATTGGCTGCGTGGGTTCTAACGCCCTTTTTTGATCCGACTAAGAAGACGCTCCGTTCCGTGATTGTGCCGGAGAAGTTTTGCATGATCTGTCTGGGGGAGCGCAACTTAGTTAAACCTACTGATCCTCCTCCTGTTTTGTGGCCATAAAGTAGGGGTAGCGGAGTCCGAAAATTCAAGGTAAGTCTAGGAGGGTAAAAAGGGATCTATTATGACATTTTGGATAATTGTGAGTTGGGTATCTGTTCTCGTTTTGACTGGGGTAAACATTTTTGTTTTTTGGAAATTGAAATCTGCTTCTGAGCAGATGTTAAAAATGGCGTTCCCGGGGGCCAAGAACATGCAAGATGCTCTATCAAAGATGCAGGGCATGATGGGAAAGGTACCTGGGGGACTTCAAGGTATGGGGGGCGCGCTCGGTGGGGCCGCTTCAAATGTGTCAAAAGAAGCCCAGCTTCGCGCGGCTATGCAGATGCTTCAGAAGAAGCGCAGGCGTTAGAGACGGAACCGCCCCTTATCGCTTGCTCGACTTAAACTTTTCTGGAAACTCTTTCAGGAATTCTGAAAAAATACCTTTTAACGAGACGGATACTTCTTTGGGTTCTCCGAGTGCCTGGAGAACTTCTGCAATGCTTTCGATCGTCGAGAGACATTCGCGCCGGGGCTCTTTACGGAGCTTGCCATAAAGAGAAGGCGCGGTTGGATTGAGAATAATACGATGGCATTTGAGAAGCCATGCGTTTCTCCACCAGAGGGTTTTCGCCTGACTCCAGGTTCCGTCTAAAATGATGACGCCCTTGAGGTCACTGACTTTCGGTTTTTTGCCATAGGGAAGCGGCTCGCCCTTTTTTCCGCAAAACATCAGCGGGGCGGTAAATACTTTTCCTTCAGGGAGCTGCGCACCACTACCCAAATAGACGATTGCCCACTCCTTTGCGATTGAGGTCGCCCCGACTGCCTTAGAAAGATTAGGCCAAGAAAGTCCGATGCGGAGAGTTGCCTTCGCCAAATGCTCCTGTGCAAGTTTTGCGGTGCCGATTTCTTTGTCCGGCTCTTGCGGATGTTGCAGGATCAAGACTTGTAGGCGGTTCGGCAGCGGTACTTCGTGAGTGGTGGTCATAGTGAGGCTTCTATTTAGCCTGATTGGGCCCTTTAAGCGAGTGTTAGTTTCGGGAGTTCCTGACTCTGGATAAAATGCGCGTCGCTTGCAGCGATGATGGCGTGACCGAGGAGCTTGATTCCGAACAAAGCGGCTGTTTGTCGGACTTGTTCAGTAAGTCGCTGATCTTCAAATGAAGGAGCAAGGGCTCCCGAGGGGTGGTTGTGAAATAGATAAAATGCTTGAGGCCTTAGGCTCAGAAGACGAGCAAAGAGTTCAGCGGGATCAATGTTGATGTGGGTCTTTACTCCCCGCTCAACGAGGCAGAATTCGCCCAGGTTTCGGCGGGAATATTGGGGAACAAAACCCAGCCACTCCTTGGGGGAATGTCGCAAAAATAGGGGAATCCGTTTGAGGGCTTCTTGGGGGTTGGGGAGCGAGCCCTTTTCTAAAGAGGGCTGAGTTTGTTCGTGATTTCTGAGGCTTCGGAAAAGAAGATATCGCTTTGAGAGTTCAAAGGCACACAGGAGTCTGGTTTTAGCGGCGTCACTGAGGCCGGGAAGATCGGTGAGGATAGCGTCGTGAGATAGGTCCAACGCTTGAAAAAATGCGCGGTGTTTTTCTGCTTCGGGAAGATCGGCGCCGAGGCGCTTTAGGAGCTGACGAGTGAGCTTTTCGGTACCCAGTAAGGCATAAAGACATTCGCTTAGGCTCAAGGATTCGGTAGGGGGTGCGGGTGTGAAATTCATGAGCTTGACTAAACAAACGCTGTGCCACTTTAGGGCGTTTGCGGTAGATTGACCTACATGAATCCCCAACTGAATCCCAAGTCGCAAATTCGGATGCTTTTGCTAGGCGGAGTGCTTCCCGTCGTCGCCTTTACCGTGATCGAAGAAGTCTATGGCACGCTTGCTGGCTTGGCAGCGGGGATGATTTTTGGCGTGGGCGAGATCATTTGGGAATGGCTATCACAGAGGCGAGTAGACGCGATCACTTGGGGCGGCAATGGGATGCTTCTCCTTTTGGGCGCGGTCTCTTTGTTCACGAAAGAAGGACTGTGGTTTAAACTTCAGCCCGCGATTTTGGAGGCCGTGATGGGAGGCGTTCTTTTTGGCTCGGTTGTGCTTGGGCGTCCTTTGCTTTTGGCGCTTGCTGAAAAGCAGGGTCTGTTTCAGCAGTTTCCGCTGCACCTTCAAACCGTCGTGGTTCCGCTGATGAAGAGGTCGATGAGATGGATGTGTATTCGCATCGGGGTGTTTTTGTGGTTGCACGCCGTTGTGGCGACCTGGGCGGCACTCTACGCAACGACGGCCGTTTGGGCGATGCTTAAAGGCGTGGGTTTTACCGTGAGTTTTATTGTTTTTGTGGGGGCCGAGAGTTTGGTGTTGAGGAGGAGGATTCAGGGGGCGGTGAGGGGGTAGCAATTGGAGGCAAGTATCTGCCACACGCCATCATCACTCAATAATATGAAATGACGAATTGAGGTTGAAATAGGTTCCATAAGACGTTCTTGAAAAGAGTGCAACGATGCGATCCAATCGGATCCTTCAACCTCGAGAACGGTGTTTACATATTCACCACCAACAAAGTATTCTGATCGATCGACCATAGCCGAAGGCTGATATTGGAATCCTATTGCTTCGGAAAATTCGAGGGTCTTTCTTCCGTCATCGCGTGTGTCAACGTCGAAACGAAGAACTTTGTGGTTTGAATCAAACGAAGCGAATTCTTGGGGTGTATCATCGAAGTTCGTGCCTTCAAATACTCGCTTAACGTTTGCCATTGTTACTTAACCTCGATCTTACCATGATCTGTTTTCAAGATAATAGAAAGGCCATCGTTCTTGGTCTGCATCTTGAAAAGTTCGTATTCTACAATGTCCTTGCTGGCCCACTCGACAGGGACGTCATCCAATCCCGCTAAACGATAAGCGGAGAGGCGTCGATGATCAAGCGTCCAAACTCGGCCGGTTATATCTCGCCAAAGGCGAATAGGGGGCAGATGCTCGGGCTTGAGACCCCCACTTTTTAAGGCCTCAGCGTTTTTGAGTACGGTATATTTGCCGTCTGCGCTCAAGTCTCTGCAATCCGTTTGCATGAACCGGATTTTCTTTGGATCCATCCGCTCAGGCTTCGCGGCATCCGCATCAAATACAAGATCCTCTGCTTCAAATCGCTTGAGCACTTTTGGCGTGGCTGACTTGAGGATTGGTTCTTTGGGAAGGGCTGCAAGACTCTTTTCTAAGTCATCCCATGACGCGAGGTTAACTTCAGCGTCCTCCCCTAGTTTGGAGGCAAGATGATTGAGATAATCTGCCTTTGCTTTTCTTGCCGCTTCTTGCGCCTTTAGATATTGGGGGTCCGCCTCAATAGCGGATCGAGCCTCAGTTACTAATTGTTGTTGAGGTGTCCCCGGAGGGGCCCGTGCTTTGACCCGATCAAAAGTTGCGCGCTGAAGCTGCCTCACATCCGCAGTAGTGTCCTGAACTCGAGATGAAAGATGCAAAGTCTTTGGGCCGGTGCCAGCAGTTTCACCGACCAATTTTTCGAGCTTCTTACTCGCTTTTTGAAACAATACGGGATCCGTCGCAAGATCAGCATCAGCTGAAACCCGCGTAACAGCGCCGCTGCCAATTTTTCGTACTGAGGTTTGAGACGTGCGAGCGCGCAGGGCCTGAAGGGCCGTGTCCATTTCTTCAACCGTGTGGGCCGTCCTTAGTTTTGCGCTAAACTCGAGCATTTCAGCCGGTGATAGAACTTCCGCGGATTCGCGCAGCAGCTTTATTGCGGAATTTCGAAAATTTGCACGCGAAAAGATCTTTACGGCCTTCACTCCGCCGAGGGCATCTAAGGGGGCCGTTGCAACGGCAAGGGCGAGCTCCGAAGATGCGGCGTTGAATTCGTCATAAGCTTTTTTCCATTCCGTTTCATTGCAAACGGAGCCGCCTCCGGCTCGGCAGCGGTTTACCCAAGCTTGCTTTTCTCTGGCTTGAAGATAGTCCTGGCCTGCTACGCCAACCAAAGCGGGAGTACAAGCCAGCGCCAGTAGGCCTTCTGTGATCACGGTTCCTACGGCACAGCCCGCGGTGATAAAAATCTTATTGTTCGCAATAAAGTTGTCACGCTTCTCTAAGCGCTTGAGCGCACAATCATGAAACCCTTGATAGACGGGGTTTTTGTATAAAGCCGAACTTGTAAGCGCCTCTATTTGAATGAGATCCGTCCAGCTCGCTCCGCCAGTGTCAGGGTTTGAATTGCAAAACTTCTCCATCGTTGCGGTTAAATCGCGTGCGACAATCTTTTGAGCTTTTTCTAGGATCTGCTTTTTTTCGCGATACGAGTACTTTGAATCCGTGAGAGGACGCAAGTAGGGCAGTCCCCCTTCTTCGAAGACACGAAGTCGTGGGGGATGGGCTGCAGCGAGGGTGGGGTAGTCGTCTAACCGTTGCAGAATCATGGATTCAAGCTGGCCAATTCTTTGCTGAATTCTCTTATAGTTCACTGAATCCACTAGGTAGGCGGTGCCCCAGACCTTCGAAAGATTGCGCGCCTCAGTGGACCATTGTTCGATTTGGCCTGCGGCCTGGTCAAGTTCGGGCGAGGGCTCAGTTCCTTGCGAGGGATTTAGTGGAGCATTTTTCTTAAATTCAGAAAGAATCTCAGGAAAAGCTCTGCATGACGGCGGAGTAGGAGAGGGGATTTGTCCCAAAACTCTATAGTAGGATTCTAAGAATCTACGATAGGCCTCCTCACGCAGATGGGCAAAATAGCGGAGGGCGGAGAGTTTGCCTATGTTTCGAATCAATTCTACTTCTTTGGAAAACGCGTTCTTGATATCACTGGAGTGTTTGCAAAAGTGGTCATCAAATTGATCCGCATGAGGAGTGTCATCGAAGGAGGAAATGCAGGCTGAAAGAAAATCACCTTTTTCGCCAGTTCCGTTTCCCGTGCCAGCTGCGGTGGCTTTGCCGGTGCCGGCAGAATCTCCAGATGGTTTGGGTACCGCTCTTGGATTGTAGGGGATCGAGTCCTCCATTAATGGATAGAGATAGCGATCGCCCTCGGTGCAGATGTCGGCACTAAACTTTTGCATACAGTGGCGGGTTAGGATTGAATACTTAGCCACTTTTTGTGTGAACACTCCCATGTGTTTTCGGGCTGCATGAATTTTTCCCGCGAGTTTGTCCAGCTCTTTACGAAAGCAACTGTCGGAAAATGGTCGGCACTGTTTTTCTATCAAAATGCCTAAAGACATTTTGTCGCGCATAAGAGCCGCCTGGACGTCTTTGGGCGGGTGTTGATCTAAATCTCGCAATGCAGTGGAGGTATCTTCGAGAAGCATCTCCAGCGCATATTTTGCGCAAAATGAAGCTTCGATGGATTGCCCGGGGCAGACTTGATTGACGGCTGAGCGAAACAGAGGATCGACATGGGTCAGGGCGGATCGGTATTCCTGTCTGGATTTGCGCGCGGTCGCCGCGAGAAGTCCATCAAAGCAAGGTACGGGGGTGCTTGAATCGAAGCACTCTTGAGCTTCTTTTTCGACGCGGTCATTGAATTTCTTGGTGAGCCCAAATTGTGCGTACTGCCCTGAGCGATCCGCAGGACCGAGGTAAGTGACTTGTGCAACTCCCTGGGGGGGGCCAAGCACGAGAGCAAGCAATGCAAAAATCCAAAGAGACTTCAACAGACGATTTATATCCTTCAATCAGCGTTTCGGCTCTTTTTAGGCACGAGTTGAGTAGAATTTGGCCAGTATGTTGCTGTAGATTTTGGTATCGATTTTGCTGCTAGCAGCCTCCGCAAAACCAAGCAGAGTGGATGGAACCACTTCCCTTCTTCGTAAAAAGAAAGGAGGTGATCTTATGAAGCATAATACCAGCTATTATGTCCATCGGATCGCGCTAGCAAAACTTAAGTTAAAATCTTGGCGTCTCTTAGTCTTGGTCAAGGTTTTGATTCTTCTAGCAAATCTGGTCGAGTTCTACTTAAGACGAGCGTGAGGGGCGTGTCGGGTATAGCAATAACCGAAGGTGTCACTCATGAAGAGAGCTGCTTGGTTTGGTTTTTGATGCGTCGCACCCTCTCCGGAGAGGTGAGCGGGCCGCCACATCTACCCCGTGGGTCCCCCAAAACAAAGCCCGCAATCCGGACATTCGGTCTTCAGAGTCGAAAACACCGTCCCGCAGGCCGGGCAAGTGGCTTCTGATTTTTCGGAATCAAAAACGGCGTTTTGCAGCTCGTGGTTGACCTCAAGGCCCGCCAAAGATCTGACGTGTTCTTTTTCAAAAAACTCTCGAATCACCGGTAGGTCCGCATCCCGGGTATAAACCTGCGCCGTAGGTTTACAGCCCTTTGAGTTACAAGCCTCCACCTCGGTGCGAAGTTGGAAGACCACCCCTTGATCCTCAAGGATCGAGCGAATTCGTTTAGCTTCGGCTAAATCCATCTGTCCCAGCAAAATAAGTTCATCGGTGAGGTTCATAGAGTAGACCTGCCCTAATCTTTCGAAAGAGGGTAGGCCCCTCGCAGAACCCGCCGTGCCCAATTTAGGCAACGGGCTCCTCAGTTCTTGGTTGCTCCCGAAGGAGTTATGCACGACGCTCCTCGTGCCGGGTTGGTTGGCGTGTATTGAAACACACCCCCGGGAGGGAGGCGCCGAGAGCCCAAGCCCTGCTGGTCCCTTGGCTCCACGGACATTACTCCGCTTCGATGCTACTACGAACCAGTCTGACTTCTTCAATGTCGAATCCTGGCGAACTTGGTCATTGGTCCTTGCTCGTTGGGACGAGCTTTTAAAAGCTCGATCCATTGAAGATCTCCCAAGTTCCTGAGACAGCCTTCGATACATGCCATGGACTTGGACCCCGAGAGTGCCTCTCATCGAGATGAGGGGTGTTGCCTTCGCAGTTAAATACCTACTCGGCCACTCTGGAACGTTATGTTTAACGGGGCTCGATACCTTCACGCCACTTAAGGCATTACGGCCTACATCGTTTCGCACTGGGCTTCGTCCAGCACCTCGCGGTGATGAACGCCAGCTATGATACCCGGACTCTATGGTGTTTCCCGGGGTGAGACTAGGAAGAGTGATCTCCCGACCGGCTTCCGCACCCACTGGTTGTTTCAAGCTTTGCTTGGCGCACATTAGTCAATAGTGTCACTTGAAATATTAGAAATTGCTACTTGATTTTGTAGCCCTTCATGATGGTCCCATTGCTAAGGGTCACATAAAACTGCTCGATCACTTTGTCTTTTATGGACGCCTTGATTTGCTCGCGAGTAAGTCCTTCTCTCTCGCAGTCTTGAAGCGTGGGAAGTTGTCCACTCTTTTTCCGGAACTCATCAACAAACCGCTGGATCCGTCTTCGGGTAAATAAATAAAATCGCTAATCCCCCAGGTATACTGGGGGACTCCTGGAGTTTGACTTTTGCCGGAGACGTTCTATGAATGGGTCTCCTAACTGTGAACCGCTCAAAGTTACACAGAAAGGAAACCCAATTTATGAACGAGTCAGAATCATTAAGCCACACGCGGTGGGAATGCAAATACCATGTGACTTTCATCCCGAAATGCAGACGAAAAGTGCTGTATTTCAAGCTCAGGAAAGAGCTG